>CAIZGN010000670.1 GCA_903932505.1 Candidatus Hydrogenedentota bacterium | reverse complement strand
CCTATCTCGCACGCCAGCGTCCGGGCATTCTCGGAAATATCGTAGCCGCAAACCGGATAACCCGCTTGAAGAAGACGCCGCGCTACGGCGCGGCCCACCAAGCCCAATCCAATGACGCCAATCGGAGCGCGTTCCATTTCGCACACGGCCTCCATCTCCATTTTTCAACGCCCCGACGGCAATATGGCGGACGCTGCTATATAGGCCGCGTAAGCCTCGGACAACGGGCGGTCACTCCCGGCATAAATCCACACGCCAAAACGCAACGAGAATGGTTCGCCAGACTTCACCACAACCGCGCTCTTTTCTCCGTTGGTGAAGGCGTTGCGCCCGAACGCATTGGCGACCAACAGCCCATAGTCGCGCGAATGAAACCAGCTTTTCCGGAAGGTCTCCGGATGCGGCATCAAGCACACTCCGGCCACTGCGCCGTTGTTGGTCCCTTGATAGGCACACCACGACGCCGCCTTGCCCCAAACGCCGGCCTCGTTCTTCAAACCGTCGCTATTGAGGATGACACCGCCGCGTTTCACCGTCATCGGGGTAGCCACACGCACGCCTAATCCCATCTCTTCCTGGTCGCCAAAGATTAGGGAAGTCCCAATCGCTTCAAAGGCGGCATCCATCATGAGCAGCGTGCCGCCGTCTTGCGCCACAATCGAATAACGGGCCGTTTCGCGGGCGATTTCGCGGCCATCGGAAGCGAGGTAGAGCAGTTTGACGGCAAACGCACCCCGGTGGCCTTGGGCCGCCGGTTCTTGAACGAATCCGGTCTGCTTTACCGTACCTTTGTTGCGCCAGAAATCTTCGCCATTAATATCCCCGAAGGCCATCCAGATACCTGGGTGCATGTCGGGGTGATCCGTGGAATCTGTCCCCTCGATCGGTGGATTGCTGCGGGTTACCTGGGTGCCGTCGGGCGCATGCACGTCGCAGAAATAAGGACGCCGAATAAGGGGATCTTCATAGAGGTACCGGGCAAAAAGTTTCTCGCCCGCAAAAACACGCAGCGCGCCCTTTTCCGTTTCAAAGCGTACAGATTTCTCGGCGGCCGCTAGGCCCGCGACCACGCATACCAAGCCTATTATCCACGTCATTTTCGGCACGGCAACCATGTTGGTTTCCTCTCTATACGACCGGCAGTTCATAGCCTGAGCGGTATTCGCGACCGAGCAGCTTATTGGCCTCGTCATCGCTCACGCAAGCCATGGTTTTCGCATCGAAGGTCAGCCGACGTCCTACGCGGGAGGCGATATTACCCAGATGGCACAACGTTGCGGAGATGTGGCCTTCCGTAATGGGCGCGTTCAGCTTCTCCGGCGTCCCCGCCTTGACACAATCCAAGAAGTTCCGGATATTGGCCGCGAAATCCGTTCCTTCGCCGATTTTCTTTTTCGGTTGCCCGATGAACGTCACGCTGCATCCCGCCCGCCCGATTTCGAGGATACCCTTGTCGCCGTAAAACACAACGCCATTGTCGTGGCCTTCCATGGGATAGTCGGTCCAAAGTCGCATTTCATAGATGAGGTGACATTGATCGTATTCGAAAGTGAGCAACTGGGTATCGGGTGTTTCATGGTCGTCCCGGTAAAACAACTGCGCGCTGGACGCGCTGACGGCATTGGGCAAGCCGACGCCCAGTCCCCAGCGCGCCTGATCCACCTGATGGATGCCGTCATTCACGAGATCGCCACCGCCATAGGCCCAGAACCAGTGCCAGTTGTAATGCCACCGGTTCTTGGAGAACGGACGTTTGGGCGCCGGGCCGAGCCAAAGGTCATAGTTCACTCCCGCGGGCGGGTCGCTGTCCGGCTCGCGGCCGATAGGCTCGCGCAGTTGATGGTTAATCGCTTTCGCGGCCCGTACCGCGCCCAGGTTTCCCTCGCGCAGAAAACGGACGGCATCTTGGATGCCTTTTCCGCTGCGGCCTTGTGTGCCATGCTGCACACACTTACCGGATTGCGCCGCCGCCTTCACCAGCGCCTCGCCTTCGCGCACATTGTGGCTGCAAGGCTTTTCGACATACACGTGCTTGCCCGCTTTCAGCGCCGCCAACGCCACCCAAGTATGCCAATGATCCGGCGTGGCAATACTCACCGAATCGATATCTTTTCTCTCCAAGAGAGCGCGAAAATCCTCAAACTGCTCCACGCGAGCCGCATTCGGTAAGGCCTTTGCCGCCTCCGCCCGCCGCGCGGGATCGACATCGCATACCGCGACGACTTCGCAATCGGGGAACCGGGAGAAGCCCTCGGCATGGTTCTGCCCTTGATTTCCCGTTCCGATCACGGCATGGCGGACGCGCTCGCTGGGCACGGCCGCAGCGGGGTGTGCTGCCAAGGTGGAAGCCAATGCGGTCCCCCCGGCTGCCTTCATGAAATCGCGTCGGGTCCAGTCAGTCATGGATGCTTCCTTTCTCGATGATGCGCTCCGCATCCGCCGCGGAAAAGGCACTACGGACAACAGAATTCATAAGCGGCTCAATACCGGCATTATGCGATCCTATCGGCAGGTTGTCAAGACTGGGAATGAGGACTCATCCACCTGGGCGTCCACCCGCACTTGCTTCGTGCGCACATGGGAACTCGGTGGCAACGCGCCCGCTATGTTGCGAAACGCCCGACTCTAAAAACATCGGATGATAGACCTACCATACCTCATAAACGCAAAAAAACTTCATGCAAACCGGTGTCCAAGGAACCGGGTGCCGTACACACGATATTCCGGGGCACCATGCCACGGAATATGGGAGTCTAGCAAGAGCGCTGCACTTCTCGACCGCCACGGACAAATAT
>CAIZGN010000669.1 GCA_903932505.1 Candidatus Hydrogenedentota bacterium | reverse complement strand
CCGCCAAACGAGTAAAGGCCAACGATGACTGGAAAACGTCCATTGAAACATTGAAGAAGGTTGACCCAAACGAAGATCAGAGTTTCTTCCAGGCCTGGCTGCGAGCCAGTTTTGCTGACACGATTCGCCAAGGTAAAGAGGGATCGCAAAACGAAGACTTTGAAAAAATCGGCACCCGGTTTCATAGTTGGGTAAGGGAAAATCTTAAAAAATTAAACCTGGACCAAGGCAAACCAGAAGATTTCGAACAATTTATCGCCGTTGATTTTAGATTTTATCGCGAGGCTTATTTGCGGATAATGCAGGCTCAAACCAACTTTACGGCCACGTTACCTCACGTTTATTATAGCTACCACTGGAGGATTGCTCCGGGGTTAAGTTTCCCCTTGATGCTGGCCTCACTCGTTCCAACTGATTCCCAAGAAACGGTGGATGCTAAAATTGACTTAGTAGCGCGTTACATTGAAACTTTCACCGTCCGCCGCTCGATCAATTTTCGGAACTTCTCGCCCAGCTCGATCCGCTACACCATGTATTCGTTGGTGAAGGAAATTCGCAATAAGGATCTGGCAGCATTGCACGGTGTTCTTTCAACCAAGGTTGCGGCAATGGATTGTGGTTGGGATAAGTTTCAAAATTTCATGATGCACGGAACCAATCGCCCCTTCGTCAAATTTTTACTGTCACGTTTGACCGCCCATGTTGATCAGGGTGCGGGCATTTCCAACACGTTTCAGACCTACTATCAAAATCCCGGCGGCAAACCCTTCGAGGTGGAGCATATCTGGGCGGACGATTTCAACGCCCACACAGATGAGTTCGCCGAAAAAAATGATTTTTCCGAATGGCGAAATAGCATCGGAGCGCTGGTGCTGCTGCCCAACGGCACGAATCAATCCTACAACGACAAACCTTACGCGGAAAAAATAGTGCATTACCAAAAGGAGAATCTTCTGGTCCGCTCCTTGTGTCCTTTGACATACCAGAACAATCCCAATTTTACCAATTGGGCAAAATCCCGTGGCCTAAAGTTCCAGCCTCACCCGGATTTCAAGAAAGCCGATATTTTGCTACGGCAATCGCTCTACCAAAAACTTTGTGAGGATATTTGGGCATTTCCGCCTGCTGAGAGTCCTGCGTTATGAAGCAGGAACTCGACATGACACTTCCCAAGCTCATTTGCGACCGATACCTGCTATCTCCGACCGTGATTGACGGCCGGATTTCCGAGGTTTTCAAGGCAACCGACGCTCACCACCCAGGCCGGGTCGTTGCAGTGAAGGTTTTTAAGTTCGGCCTGTTCAAGGATGTGGTCATTCAGGAGGCCTTTGAAAGAGAAGGCCGCATCCTCGCGGAAATCCAGCACCCCTCAATCATTCCACTGCTCGATTACGGTATCGAACCTCAAACGCGTCGCCCGTTTTTGGTGCTGGACTGGGGAGGCACTGACCTGAAAGCCAGCATCGACAAGTCCAACATTCGCGATTGGGATACGTTTTACGAGTTGTTCGGAAAAGGAATTTTGGAGGCGCTCGCCTTCGCGCATTCTCGCGGGGTTGTCCACCGCGACCTGAAGGCGTCAGACCTCCTGAGAACCGAAGCCGGGAAAATCCGCCTCGCGGATTTTGGTATCGCGAAGTATCGCGACTTTTTGGATCATAATCTCGATTTATCCCAGTTTGTTACGGAGCCGTTCACACCCGAGCGCGGCTACGATCCCAATTATTCCTACGCCTCCGATGTTTTCGGCTTCGGTGCCATCACGTTGGATTTTCTTTCCACCGTTGACCTGAAGAAATGGAGCGACCTTCGCATCGCGTTGTCACAGGTTCAAGCCCCACGCGAGATACTCGATATCATTGAGCACGCCATTTCACCCGACCCGGCTGTCCGCCCGGCGGACGCTCAAATTCTGTTCGCCGAGATCGAAAAGATTCAAAACACACGCCGCCGCCAATCTGCCCAGCGTCGGCCCAATTTTCTTTTCGTTACACCCTCCGCGCTAAACAACCTCAAGAAAAGCGAGTATCTATCCAGCGACCGTGATGTCCAGGCGCTGGTCTTGCGGGAAATCAATTCGGGGAGCGTCATCCGTAAGTTTTTACGGCTCAACAAGGAGACCGGCATCCGCGAGTATGCCGATGATGAGTTCTCCCTCTACGGAACCAACATGGAGTTTCACCTGAAGGTGG
>CAIZGN010000668.1 GCA_903932505.1 Candidatus Hydrogenedentota bacterium | reverse complement strand
GGCGTATTCTTGGGAATTTGACTTAGTGGGTGGGGGGTGTCAGGATTCTGTGGGGCTATGGTTGAATTGAAAGGGTCTTGTCATGCGGAAATCGTTGTTGTGGATTAGCTGGAGCTTGGTTTGTCTTTCGGGATGGGGAGCTTGGGGCTCGACGTATGATATGGAGGGCCGTGTGCCGGTGCAGTGGCGGCCATTTTCTACGCGCGATGTGACGGTTGCTGATCCTATGCTGATGCAGGCGCGCGCGGTGAATATGCAGTATCTGCTTTCGCTGGAGACGGATCGGCTTTTGTGGGCGTTTCGGAAAAATTCGGGTTTGCCAACGCCGGGGACGCCTTTGGGCGGATGGGAAGCACCGGATTGTGAAGTTCGGGGTCATTTTGTGGGGCACTTTTTGTCGGCGTGTGCGTTGACGTATGAAAGCACAGGCGATGAAGGGGTGAAGGCTAAGGCGTTGGTGGTGGTGCGGGGTTTGGCGGAGTGTCAGCAAAAACTGGGGGGACAGTACTTGTCCGCGTATCCGGATTCTTTTATCACGCGGTGGGAGAACCGGGAGCGGGTATGGGCGCCGTTTTATACCATCCACAAGATTATGGCGGGTCTGCTTGATGTTCATGTGCTTTGCGGGGATGCGCAGTCGCTTGAGGTGCTGGATGGCATGGTGAAGTATTTTCTCGCGCGTTTCGACAAGTATTCCGAATCGGAAATGGACACCCGGTTGGACATCAGCGAGGAGGGCGGGATTTGTGAGGTGTTGTGGGACATGTATGGGGTGACGGGGAAGCCCGAAGCGCGGGCGCTGGCAGAGAAAATGGAGTCGCGGTCGTTCTTACGTCCGATGGCGAACGGGGAGGATGTGCTGGACAAGCGACACGGGAACACGCACATCCCGCTGGCGATCGGTGCGGCGCGTCGGTATGAGCTGACGGGGGACAAGGGGTATCAGTATGCTGCGCAGTATTTCTGGGATCGTGTGGTGACGCCCCGGTGCTTTGCGAACGGTGGCACGACAGATGCGGAGGTGTGGGGGCCGCCGTTCAAGCTGGCGAAGACGCTTTCGCGGAGCAATAGTGAAACGTGCAAGACGCACAACCTCTTGAAGCTTACTAGGCATCTGCTTTGCTGGAACGGGGATATGCGGTATGGGGACTATTATGAGCGGGCGTTCTTGAACGGGCTTCGCGGCACGCAAGAACCGGAGTCGGGCATGTTGTCGTATTATGCGCCGATGAAATCGGGTTTTCAGCGGGTGTATGGCACGCCGTTTGATACGTTCTGGTGTTGCTATGGGACGGGGGTGGAGAATTGGTCGAAAGTGGGGGACAGCATCTATTTCCACAGTGACAATGCGGTGCTGGTGAATCTTTTTTTAGCGTCGCAGCTTGATTGGAAGGACAAAGGGGTTCGCATCGAGCAGAAGACCGATTTCCCGAAGGAGGACATCATCCGGCTGACCGTCCATACGCCGTCTCCGCAAGCGTTTACGCTATCAGTTCGCATTCCCGGGTGGACACAGGGTCGCGCCCGGATTTGGCTGAATGATGAATTGCAGGATACGCCTGTGGGAGCCGTTTTTTCTCTGGAGCGGTCCTGGCAGGAGGGGGATAACCTCCGGTTGGAATTCCCCATGGCTTTGCACACGGAACCCATGCCCGATGATCCCAATCTGGTCGCCTTCGCGTACGGACCGGTTTTGTTGGCGGGTGTGGTGAGTGACGCCGCGCCGCTGAAGCCCATTTTTTCGTTCGATGCGCAGCAGGCGCAAGCGGAGGCTGTGCGGGATCGGAAAACGACCTTTTTCTTGGCTGATTCCTCTTCTGATGTCTCGTGGCTGCAACCTGTGAAGGATAGGCCGCTTACCTTCCGCACGTCGGGTCAACCTTTCGACTTGACCTTCATCCCTTTTGGCGAGGTGATTAGCGAGCGTTACGGACTCTATTTCCCGGTGGTGCCGGAAAACAGTCCTCGGCATCTTCAATTGATGGAGGCGGACAAGATCGAGGCTGCGGCACAGGCGCTTTTGGAGGGGGTGTTCAAGGAGGCGATTCCGGGCGAGGTGGACCGCGTGATTCCCGATGGGTCGGCGTTGGAGGTTGCGCACGCGTTGAGGGGTGAGGGCATGGCGAATGGGCCGCATCTTGGGCATTACTGGCGGCATGCGGAGCAGTGGTGGAGCTGGGAGCTTCGGGTTTCCCCTGAGAAAAAGAACACGCTGCATTGCATTTACTGGGGGAGTGATGTGGGGCGGAATTTCGATGTGCTGGTGGGGGATACCGTGGTCGCGCAACCATCGCTGAACAACAACGCGCCTGACCGGTTCTTCAAGGAGAGCTATGAGATTCCCGTGGATGTGACGAAGGGGAAGGAGCGCGTGACGGTGACTTTCAAGAAGCGGGACGGGTATGCGGGCGGGGTGTTCTTCTGCGCAACGTCTGCAGCGGAGTGAGGCGCGGCTAATCGAGGGAGGGTGGTGCGATACGCCTTTCGCGGCGGTATCGGACATAGCGGACGAGTTTGGACTTGGCCATGGGGCCGAGATGGACGTATTGCACGCGCACGATATGCAGGTCATCATCCGTTGGGGTGGAGTCGACGACCTGTGCCACGAGTCGCAGCGGTTCGCCACTGTCGAGTTCGAGCCGGAAGCGAATGAGCACAGAGGCAGGGAGCGACAACTCGGCCTTCATGGCGACTCCGACTGCGCTAATGTCGATAAACTCCGTTTTCATCTGACCCCAGGCATCCGTCTCCAGCAGAACGCGCTGGTCATCGGTGACGTTTCTCTCGGGGGGCAAGATATCGACGACTGCGCATCGGTGGTAGGGCACACGGTCGTTGGCCCGATCCTGCATCCTGTGGATGTGGGCGCAATTGAGGAAAATCATTTCGCCGGTGGCGTGCGCGAGACCGAGAAAGACTGTGGTGAACTCGTAGCGGGCATCCTCTTCGCGGGATATGCGAAAAGCGACCCGCTCACCGTGTTCGACGAGGGGTGTGGTTCCGTGGGTTTCGATGTTGAAAAACAACGGGTTGACGGCACGGACGACGCCTCTTCGGCCTGGCCCGGCCGACATGATGACGGATTGGCCGACATCCATTTCCCGGGTGCTTCTCAGTGGTTCGTTGAGGTTCAGCTTTGCGAAACCCAGCTGAAAGCGCACGGCACTGAGGAGTTTTCCGTCCTTCTCAAGGTTGGGCATGGGTTCATCTACGCGTGCATCGGCATCGGCGTCCAGTATCTCCTCGAATAGGATTCGGCGGCTGATTGCGCCCAAGGGATCATCCGGTGCCCAGCGATGAACGAGCGCGGAGAAGGTGGCCCATTCCTGATCGTCCAAGCCCCGCTTTTCCGCGACGCGTCGCGCCATATTCCATGCTTTTTCGGCGTGCTCGCGAATTTTCCGGCGATGGCGCAGCAAGGAGAGGATCATGGCGGCGGCGAGCATGAACAAGGCGAAGTACAGAAACCAGACCGGTGACCGGGTGCTTGGATCCGGCCACAATTGCACACCGGGTAGGTCGTTCATGGTTTCCAGATCCTCTTGTCGCCTTGGCTATGGTTGTATGTACTCGAGAAAGGTCTTTCGGTAGGCTTC
Source organism: Candidatus Hydrogenedentota bacterium (assembly GCA_903932505.1). Taxonomy (GTDB): domain Bacteria; phylum Hydrogenedentota; class Hydrogenedentia; order Hydrogenedentales; family CAIZGN01; genus CAIZGN01. The sequence continues at coordinate 21,889 of CAIZGN010000668.1, read as the reverse complement.
GAGGTCGCCGAAATCCCGGGGCTTGACTTCCCGGGTTTCAATCTGGAAGCGCGCACCCGCCTCTTCGAGGGATTCGCCGGTGGCGCTCATCCAAGCGGTGATGGCGGCCCCCAGTGAGGTGCCTTCGGTCATGCTGGTCAGCGCGATGGTTTGTTCCGGGCACAGGGTGGCGAGGAGCTCGCAGTAGAGGGTGTTCTTTGAGAATCCCCCCTCGATGAGGACGGTGGTGCCGGGTCCAATGCCGTTGGTGGCGAGTTTGGCTGCGGAACCGATGGCCAGACCGAGATCCAGTGCGGCGAGATAGTCCTGACCGAGTTCGGCGAATGGTGTGCCACCGGTTTCCTTCAAGGATTGGTAGGGGTGCATAACGCCTTTGGATATGACGCCCGGGCGGGTGCCGGGGAAGGCGGAGCCACCGTCGAGCACGCCGGGGATGACAAAGAGATCTTGGGCTGCGATGACTCGGCCCAATGCGGCGCGGTCGCCAAGGTCTTTTTCCGTGGAGAAGGCGCGGAAGGCATCGTAGTCCATGCCAACGGTCATGAGCGAGGTGCGGACGGGGCGACCGAGCGCGTCCTGATTGAAGAATATCTTATTGGCAACATCGTCCTCGCTCAGTTCGGGGGAGGAGGAAGGTCGCATCATGACGGCCCAGGTACCGGTGGAATTGAGGAGGAAATCCTTGTAGCCCTTGGCGAGATAGGGCAGGTAGTTCGCATTGGAATCGTGGATGCCGAGGGCGACCTGACAATCGGCGGACAATCCGCATTGGGCGGCAATCTCCGGTTTTACGGTGCCGAGCGATTCCCAGGATTTGCGGACGGTGTTTCCGAAGAGGCGGTCGGCCTCCAATCCATGCGCCACCCCGCTCCACTCCCCTTTGGTGTAGTCCCAGAAGTAGGTGTGGTTTCCCGGGAAGGTCGGCTCGAGTCCACGCACCCCGGTCAGCAGGTAGCCGAAATAGGGGCCGTAGAACAAGCCGTGGGCGCAGGCTTTCCAGTATTCCGGCAGGCGGGTGTGAATATAGTGCAGCACCTTGGCCATGTTGCAGAATCCGATGTCGGCGGTTCCGGTCTTGCGGTTGAGTTTCTCGCGCGTGCCGAAGACCTCGTAAAACTCTTCCTGAACCTCGGCACCCTGCTCGGCGGTGTAGGAGATCACGGGCAGGGCGAGCTTGCCGTCCTCGCGCAGCAGCACGAAGGTCGCACCGTGGGTGGTGGTTGCGATGGCGCGGATTTCGAAGTCGGCACTCAGTTTCTTGAGCGACTCGAGGAACCAGTGCCAGAGACGCTCGGTGTCTTCGACCTCGATTCCGCTCCAGTCCTTCGTTTCAAAGGCAGTGCGCTCCTCGGCGCGCACCTGAAACGAGCGATCATAGAGGCTGACTTTTTTATTGGTCTTGCCCACATCGAGTACGGCAACCACCGATTCCTTCATGGTCATTTCTCCTTATGATGAAAAGTTCTGCGTGCGCTTATGATACCGAGGTGACTGTCGGGTGTCAAAATGCGCAGAAAGCGATTTTTGTTAATCCTGCGCGGGTGTGCAGCCGAAGTGGCGTTTCGGGGTTTGCATTGTTGGGGCGGTGCCGGTATATGATCGCAGTTCATATCTCAACCGTGGAGGCATAAATGCGATGAAGCACTTTTTTGAGCGAAAATCCTTGGAACTGCTGCTGGAGGAAATGAACGGAGAACATCGTCTGCAGCGTGCTCTGGGACCGGTGGCCCTGACCGCGCTGGGGATCGGAACCATCATTGGCGCGGGGATTTTCGTGGTGACGGGTGCGGTGGCTCGTGATGTGACGGGGCCGTCGCTCATCGTGTCGCTGATATTCTCCGGTACAGCGTGCATTTTTGCGGCGTTGTGCTACGCAGAATTTGCGGCGATGGCTCCGGTGGCGGGTTCGGCCTACACCTATGCGTATGCGACCTTGGGTGAAGTCTTCGCATGGATTATTGGATGGGATCTTATTCTGGAGTATACGGTCGCGTCGTCTACCGTGGCACATGGGTGGTCCGCATATTTGCAAAAGTTTCTTGAGATGTTTGATTGGTATATCCCGAAGGCCTTGTCCACCGCGCCTTTGGATGGGAACCTTCATTTGACCGGTACGCTCGTCGATTTGCCAGCCGTTTTAATTGTCTCCCTTCTTACCGTGATCTTGGTGATGGGAATTCGCGAAAGCGCGTGGGTGAACGGGATCATGGTGCTGGTGAAACTTTCGGTGGTTCTGTTCGTGATTATGGTGGGCATGTTTTATGTGCACCCGGAAAACTGGACGCCTTTCGCACCTTTCGGGTGGGAGGGATTGAGCTTTTTCGGGGACAAGCTGGTTTGGGGTCAGTTGCGGGACGGACGGCCTGTGGGGATGTTGGCGGGGGCCGGCATGATGTTTTTCGCGTACATCGGGTTTGACGCAGTGTCGACGCAGGCGGAGGAGGCGCGGAATCCGGGGCGCGACATTCCCATCGGTATCATCGCCTCGCTGCTAATTTGCACAGGGCTGTATATCGCGGTGGCGGCGGTGATTACGGGCATGGTTCCATACACACAGATTGACATCAACGCGCCGATTGCGGTGGCCTTCCGTGACGCCGGTTTGGCTTGGGCGCAGTTGCTGATTTCGGTGGGGGCCATCGCGGGGCTGACCTCGGTCATGCTGGTGCTGATGCTCAGCCAGCCGCGTGTGCTGCTGGCGATGGCCCGCGACGGGATGCTCCCGAAGAGTTTCTTTGCGGCGATTCATCCGCGCTTCAAAACCCCGTGGAAATCATCGATTCTGACCGGGGTATGCGTGGCGTCCATCAGCAGTCTTTTCCCGCTGAGCGTGCTGCTTGAGCTGGTCAATATCGGCACCCTGCTCGCTTTTGTCATCGTGTGCCTGGCCGTGCTGGTGATGCGGGTGATTAACCCGGATGCGAAGCGGCAGTTCCGTTGCCCGTGGGTGCCTGCGGTACCGATTGCCGGGGCTGCGTTTTGTTTTGTGCTTATGTTGTCGCTGCCCTTCGAGAACTGGCTCCGGCTCTTGGTGTGGTTCTTGATCGGTTTCGGGATCTATTGGTTTTATGGTCGGCATCATTCGGTTTTGGCGAAGCAGCGGAGGGATCGGGTGTAGGCGGGGATCCAATCCCTGGTATACTGCTATTTCCTCTGGGAAAAAACCATACTAAAGCATGAACAACATACTTTTTCCGGCATACTTTTCCGGTGAATCGTGCTATACTGAAGGTGTGCTCGCCACCCCATATTGGAGCGTACCATGAATAAATCGACCCGCGCCTGCGCGGAAGAAATTGCGAATGCCACCACGCACGGGGTGGGGGCACTGCTGAGTGCGGCCGGTCTAGCGGTGTTGGTGGTCTTTGCCGCCTACACGCGCGATCCTTGGAAAATTGTCGGAGCCAGCGTTTTCGGGGGCTCGATGTTATTCCTGTACCTCGCCTCGACCCTCTACCACGCCTTTCCATGGCCCCGGGTGAAGGAGGTCATGCGGCGCATCGACCATGTGGGTATCTACCTCCTCATCGCGGGCACCTACACGCCTTTTGTGCTGGTGAGCCTGCGGGGCACATGGGGCTGGATCCTTTTTGCGATTGTATGGAGCATTGCCGCGGTGGGCTGTTTTGTGAAGGTCTTCTTCGGGGAACGCTGGGTCAATGCTTCAACCGCAAGTTATGTAGCAATGGGTTGGGTCGTGATTATCGCGGCAAAACCGGCCATCATGATGATCCCGCACGGGGCGCTGATGGGCATGATTGCCGGGGGCTTGCTGTACACCGCCGGGGTCATTTTCTACCAGTGGGAACGCCTTCCGTTTCACCATGCCATCTGGCACATGTTCGTCCTCAGCGGCACGGCAACGCACTACTTCGCGGTGCTGCAAATCGTGACGCACGCCTGACGCAGTGGACGCAGCCATCTCCCAAAGGCTACAATACCGCCATCTTTAGCCCTTAACGGAGACTTTTCATGGATTCTCAATTCGACAACGTGAGTGTGGTGTGCAAAGCGAACGTCTATTTCGACGGACGTGTGGTCAGTCATACGGTGGTATTTCCGGACGGAACCAAGAAAACGGTGGGCCTGATCTATCCGGGCAACTACACCTTCAACACGGGTGCCCCCGAGCGGATGGAAATTGTGGCGGGTGACTGCCAGGCCCGTCTGGCCGATGCTTCGGAAGCAAAAGCCTACTCGGCCGGCACCTACTTCGATGTGCCAGGCAACAGCTCCTTCGATATTTCGGTGGAATCCGGCATTGCGGAGTACATCTGCTCCTTCGGATGATCTCTGTCTCTCAATAGCAACGCTCAGCCCCCTTCTAGTTGAAGCGCGACCATCCGGGCATACCAGCCACCGAGTTCCATGAGTTCGCGGTGCGTGCCTTCTTCGGCAATGCCTTGGTTTCGCACAACCAGAATGCGGGAGCAGTCGCGCACGAGCGAAAGCTTGTGGGTGACGATGAAGGTCGTGCGCCCCGCTTCGAGCCGTTCCAGCGCGGCGAGGATCTGCATTTCCGACTCCGGCTCGACAGCGGCGGTGGCCTCGTCCAGTAGCAGGATGGCCGGGTTGGCGAGAAATGCCCGGGCGATGCAGAGTCGCTGTTTCTGGCCACCGGAGAGCTTTACGCCACGCTCGCCCACGCGGGTGGCGTAGCCTTCTGGCATCTGTTCGATGAACTCGTGCGCGTTGGCCGCCCGGGCCGCCTGCTCCACTTCTTCCTGCGTGGATTCGTTCCGGCCAAAGCGGATATTGTCGAGAATAGTTTCATCGAAGAGGAAAGGCTCCTGCCCGACGATCGCCAGTTGTCGCCGGAAATCGGACTGTCGCCACCGCCGCAGGTCGTGTCCATCGAGATACAAGGTACCGGACTGCGGGTCGAAGAACCGCAACAGGAGCGCGAGGATGGTGGACTTTCCCGCACCGCTCGGCCCCACAATCCCGATGCGCTGGCCCGGTTCCACCTCAAAGCTGATGTCCTGCAGGATGGGTGCATCGTCGCGGTACGCAAAGCAAAGCCGCTCGAAACGCACTCGGCCTTCCATGCGCCTGACAGGGACTGGGTCGGGGACGTCTGCGATGGCATCGGTGGCGTCGAGCACCTCAAAAACGCGGGCGGCGGATGCCTTGGCGCGCTGCAGCATCTCGTTGGTCTGCGCAAGAGCAAAGACCGGCTGAAAGAGGTGCCACCAGTAACCCCGATAAGCGATGAGACCGCCAAGAGTGAATTCACCCCGCACCACAAAAAGCGCGCCAAGGCCGATCATGAAAACGTTGGTAAGAAAGCCGACCGACATGACGCTCGGGAAGTAAAACGCACGAGCGAGGACACCCTTGAAACTTTCCTGCATGTACTCGCGGTTGTGCCGCTCAAAGTGGGTGATTTCGAATTCTTCCTGGGCGAAGGCCTTGATGACCGCGATACCCTGCAGATGTTCCTGCACATGCGCCGAGAGCGCGCCGAGGCGGTCGCGAATACGGCGGTAGAGGGCTTTGACGCGGGAATTGAAGAACCATGTGAGCAGGGCCACGACCGCCAGCGGTGTGAGGGTGATGAGACCCACTTTCCATTGCAGCCAGATGACCGCGCCGGAAACCCAAAGCAGGCTGAGCAGATTGGCCACCACGGAATCCGCCCCGTTGATGACCACCTCCTGCAGCACATCGGCATCGCCGATGACCCGGGATACGAGTTCGCCACCCCGCAGTCCGTGGTGATACGACAGGGACTGCCCGACAAGCTTGGTGTGGAGTCGAGTGCGCAAATCAGCGACAAACCGCTGACCGGCCCTTCCCAGAATCCAGGCACGCAGACTGTTTAGCGCGGAACCGACGAGGTGGACGGCGAACATGATGGCCAGGGCGGGGAGCAGAAGGTTGATCTGTTTTTTGGTGATAACCTCGTCGACAACGAACATCCACACAAGCGGATGAAATAGTTGGGCGGGCGTGGCAACCATGAGGCACAGAAAACCACCCGCAAGGGATCGACGGTAGGGCCACAGGAGGGCAATCAATCGGCGCATCGGCACACTACCCCCCTGCCCATCCTAGGAAACGCGCTCGGCGAGACACTGCTCGATGGCGCGCAGAAGTCCCGGGGTGTCCGATTTGGATACTTGCGCCGCAGCCCCGACTTGTCGGCCTTTGGCGAGCGTATCCTCATGAATAACGGAGGAATAGAGAATGACCGGGATGGAATGAAGACGGGGATCCTCCTTGATTCGCACAGACAGGTGATGGCCATCAATGCGGGGCATTTCGATGTCGGTGAGGACGATATCATATAGTTTTTCCCCCGCCGCGATGGAGCGGCAGAGTTCATTCCACGCGGATTCGCCATCCTCGCACAAGGTAACGCGCTCAAAGCCGATATTGCCAAGGAGGGTATCAAGATGGCGGCGCACGACGGCAGAGTCATCCGCGACGAGAATGGAGGCACCCACACAGGCCTTGATGCTATCCACCGATGCAGCTTCAATGAGTGCGGCCTGGGAGACGCCCAGCAATTCGCCCACGATACGCTCAAAATCGAGTACAAGTATGACGCGTTCCTGCAATCGGCATACGGAGGTGACGGGGGCTCCCCCCTCTATGAGCATAGGGGATGGCGGATCCACGTTTTCCCAGCGGAGGCGATGTATCATCTCCACCGTATCCACAAGAACCCCGCACCGGGTATGGTTCAATTCCACAATGATAATGAGACCCTGTTCCTCCGGCATGCGACCGAATTCCAGATACTCGCGGAGGTCGATAAGGGTCAATACTTCTTCGCGCAGTTGGAAACTCCCGGCGATGGCGGACGGTGCATGCGGTAGCGTGATAATGGTCTGTCTCTTCAGCAGCTCTCGAACCTTGGCAACGTTGATGCCGTATCCAGTGCCCCCCACGGTGAAAATGAGCAGCTCCATTTCATTGGTGCCCGCTTCCAACAGGATTCCGTGTGCCATAAGAGTACCCTTTCCGGGGTCGTGCCTTCTGAATTTCATGATCAGAGGGCGGACACCCAGTCTACCACAGGATTAACTTTTTCGCCCTGAAATCTATTCCAGTGTGGCAAAGACCGCACGCGCAGCATCTAGGGTTCGATCAATATCAGCATCGCTGTGCGCGGCACTCATGAAGGCAGCCTCAAACTGCGACGGCGCGAGATAGACGCCCCGCTCGAGCATCCCCCAGAAGAACTTGGCATAGCGTGCGGTGTCGGAGGTGGTGGCCTCGGCGTAGTCGGCAATCGGGCCATCATGGAAGAACAGGCAAGCCATGGAACCGGCCTGCGTCTGATAGACAGGAATACCGGCCTCCTTGGCGATCGTGCCCAAGCCATCACCCAGGCGGGTGAGCTTGGCCTCAATACCATCGAAAACGCCGGGGGCACTCAGCACGTCGAGGGTGGCAAGACCCGCAGCGGTGGCCAGCGGATTTCCGGCGAGCGTGCCCGCCTGATACACCGTGCCGACAGGGGACAGGAGATCCATGATTTCGGCGGGGCCGCCATACGCACCCACAGGCAGACCGCCGCCGATGACCTTGCCCAGCGTGGTGAGATCCGGCGTAACGGCGTATCGTTCCTGCGCGCCACCCATGGCAACACGGAAGCCAGACATGACCTCATCGAAAATGAGTAGAATACCGTATTGTTTCGTGAGGGCGCGGAGTCCCTCGAGATAGCCGGGGTTCGGAAGAATCACGCCCATGTTACCGGCCACCGGCTCGATAATGAGGCATGCGATATTCGCGCCGTGGGCCTCGAACACCGTGCGCACGGCGTCCAGATCGTTGTAGGGCACGGTAAGCGTGCACTGCCCGTAGGCGGCGGGGACACCGGGACTCGTGGGGGCACCCAAGGTGGTCAGACCGCTACCGGCCTTCACCAGCAATCCATCCGCATGCCCGTGGTAGCACCCCTCCACTTTGACCAGCAGGTCTCGCCCGGTCGCGCCACGCGCAAGCCGGATCGCGCTCATGGTCGCCTCAGTTCCGCTATTTACCAGACGCACCTTTTCGATGGAAGGCACGAGAGCGGCGATACGCTCGCCCAGCCGGATTTCAGCTTCCGTGGGAATCCCGAAACTGGCACCTTTCCCCAAGGCGCGGGTGACCGCCTCAACCACCAGCGGGTGCGCATGACCAAGCACCAGCGGTCCCCAGGACAGCACATAGTCGATGAGTTCATTCCCGTCGACATCGGTTATGGTCGAGCCTTTCCCCGAAACAACAAAGAACGGGTTGCCACCGACCCCTTTGAAGGCACGCACGGGACTGTTAACCCCGCCGACCAAAACAGTGTTCGCTTCCTTCCACAACCGGGCCGAGTTTTCAGATTTCATGGGGAGGTTAATCCTTTCAAGTATCGGTGAACCGCTATTCTATGGTAATTCCTGAGCGATCAGAAGGGCGCATCCTCGTCAAAGGTTCCTTCTTCATCGCTAAATACATCGTCGTAACTGTCGGGCGATGGGCCCGCTGCGGAACTTGAGGCTGCGCGGCCCTCTCCGGGTTCACGCACATTCGAGTCGATGCTACAAAACCGCTGGATGTTCCGCTTGAACAGCAGCTCCACTTTTCCCGTCGGCCCGTTACGTTGTTTGGCAATGGTGACGTTGATCAGTTCTTCACGTCCTTCAGCCTCATGCGCGGGTGGGCGGGAAAGCATGAGCACAACGTCGGCGTCCTGCTCGATGGCACCAGATTCGCGCAGATGCGAAAGTTTGGGTTGGCCCGTGTCGTCTTTTTCGGCTTCGCGGCTCAGCTGCGACAGCGCGATGACCGGAACCTTGAGCTCGCGGGCGATCCCCTTGATCGAGCGGGAAATTTCGGCGATTTCGACCTGTCGACTTTCCACGCGAGAACTTCCTCCCCGCATCAATTGGAGATAGTCGATGACGATTAGGTCGGTGGGATATTGCGAAGCATGGCGTCGCGCCTTCGATCGCAATTCCAGCACGCTGATGTTCGGCGTCTCATCAATGTAGATCCGGGCACGGCTGAGGATGTCGGCCGCCTTTTGCACTTTCGCAAATTCGTCGGTGGCCAAAAAACCCTTGCGCAGGCGATCTGAATCCACGTTGCCCGCCATGCAAAGTAAACGCTGCACCAATTGTTCTTTGGCCATTTCGAGGCTAAAAAGGAGTACCCCTTTGTCGGATTTCGTGGCGGCGTTCATCGCCACATTGAGTGCAAAGGCGGTCTTTCCGACAGACGGGCGGGCGGCCAGGATGATCATGTCCGAGGGTTGAAATCCGGAAAGTGTCTCATCGAGATTCGGGTAACCACTGGCGATGCCGGTGATTCCGGTGCGAGCCTTGAGCTGGGCCTCGATCCGCCGAATGCCTTCGGGAACCAATTCGCGCACCACAAAAATGGGGTTGACCTGCCGTTGCTCCGCAATGGCGAAAATACTGCTCTCCGCTTTGTCGAGCAGTTCCTCGACTTCCTCTCCACCCTGATAGGCCTCACCGGCAATGCCCGTGCACACGGTAATGAGGCGACGCAAGAGTGCGGTCTCCCGAACACTCTTGGCGTAGTACTCCATGTTGGCGGAGGTCGGCACCACACCGGTGAGCTCGCCCAGATACGAAAAGCCCCCGGCGGCTTCGAGCTGATCATTCCGGGAAAGGAACTCGGTCAGCGTCGTCGCGTCGACGGGGATGCTTTTTCGAAAAAGTCCGAGGATCGCCTCGTATATGTGCTGGTGGGCGGCCACATAGAAGACTTCTTCCGGGCGGTCACCCAATATTTCAATACCGGAGCCAACGGACTCGGGATTGATTATCATCGAACCCAAGACGGCACGCTCCGCCTCGAGACTCTGTGGCGGCGTTCTATCAAAAGTCGCCACAGCGGTCTTGGCCCGCGTATTCGCCTTGGCGGCCATTAGTTCTGTTCCGGGGTCGCCTCTGCGCTTTCAATCACGGCGTCCTGGATCGCGCTCACCCACACCTTGATGGTGGCTTCCACGCCGCAACCCAGTTTGACCGGCACAGAGAAAATGCCCAGACTCTTGATGGGCTCGGCCAAGGAGATTTTCTTGCGATCCACCGCGAAGCCCTTTTCCTCAAGCTTCTCAGCAATCATGCTGGTGGTGACCGAACCGAAGAGTTTCTCTTCCTCGCCCGCACGCATCTGAATCTCGACCGTCACTTTCTCCAGATTCTTCGCCACTTGGCCGAATTCGGCTTTGCGCCGTTCTTCCTTGCGACGAATAATGGCCATTTCGTGCTCGACTTGCTTTGCGCTTGCCGAGTCGGCCTGGACGGCGAGTTTGCGAGGCAGCAGATAGTTCCTCGCGAAACCATCGGCTACCATCACAGTCGTGCCCATGGCACCGACATTGTCCACATCTTCACTCAAAATGACTTTCATCGTTAGACTCCCAAAGGCGGCCAAGCCGCGCTAATTCCTCGTTCTTCCATTGAGACCCGGCCACCAATCAGGCATCCGTCGGTCCCGAAGATCCTTTCATCCGCCGCATTTGGATCAGACGATCCACAACACGGCGGAAATCCCACCAAGTGTCAAACAGACCCAAGGGAACCAAGGTCTGCGCACCGCTAAGAAAGACCACAACCGCGATAATGGCGGCCATCGCCGTACCAAGCTGAAAAGCGCCCATGGCGTAGACGATAATCGACAGCCCGTTCAATGCATACACAAAGGTCAAGGCCATCGCCGAGTTCCACGTCAGCACCCGCAAAGCCTCATGGGGCCAGCGCCGATCAACAAACCACAGCAGCGCCACCAGTATGGCCGGCCACACCAGCCATTCGGACGTCCGCATCCTTCGGAAACGTGTGGCAGGCAACGACGTCACCTGGGCCCGTCTCACCATGACGGAGAGAAAGGCCACTGCGGCGGTGGTGCCCATCAGAACAAAACCAAAGAGCAAACCCGGGCCTACATAGGCCCAGTTGAGGTCAATCCACTTCAACTGTTCAACACGCAACTCGTTGAGTCCGCCACCTTGGCGGCCAACCTCCTCGATGCGTGCTATCATGCTGTTCACGGCGATGGTCAGCTGCGAACGGGTGACGCTCCATTGCGACACCATTCCGTAAAGCGCCACGCCATACACGGCGGCAGTTATCGAGGCCACACAAGCACCAAATGTCCAGTGACGCCTGAAGGCCATGCCCATGCCCACGCCCAGTTGCACGGAGCACGCGTAAACGGCGGCACCGGCAAGACTCTCGGTCGCCAGCAGGCCGGTTATCGCCGCCATCACGCAAACGCCCCAGCTTCGGCGCTGTCGTCCAACCGCCCACTCGTAGGCAACGGTCAGAATGAAGAAACCTATTCCAATTTCCGGTGCTCCCTCCGCAGCGAGATCCAGCGCAAGCGCAGACAACGCAAACAGGGTGAGGTAGTACCATCCCATGGACGATTTCCCTGCAGCCGGGGCCGGCGACTTAGTCAGCGGCATAAGGCAGCAACGCAATTTGACGCGCCAACTTGATGGCTTCCGTCAACATGCGCTGGTGCCGGGCGGTCGCGCCGGTAATCCGACGGGGAATGATCTTGCCACGCTCGGTGATGTAGTGCTTGAGCATGCCAACGTCCTTGTAGTCAATGAAGACCACGCGGTCGACGGTCAAGCGACACACCTTTTGACGGGGCAATTTCTTTTTATTTTTGCGACGGGACCGTTTTAGACGAACCTTCGCCTTAGCTTTTGCAGATATCTTTGCCATTTTCCCGATTTTCCTTGTTGATGTTGCTTTCCGGTTCGGAGCATGCCCTTCTAGTCCTAAAAGGGAATGTCATCCTCGGGAATGGGTTCCTCGATGGGCCGCGGGTCTGGTTCCGACGAGCGGGACTCGGCTGGCCGCTGACTTGCGCCAGGACCGTCAGCGTCCCAATCCAACGGGACCACGCGCTGGGCGTTGATCTCGATCTTGCTACGCTTTTGGCCCGTGGCCTTGTCTTCCCAGGTATCGCTCTTGAGACGGCCTTCCACGAGAACCGGTCGGCCCTTGCGCAAGCGCTCACCGACATACTCGGCCTGCTTGTCCCACACAACGAAGTCAACAAACATGTCTTCCTCGCCGCGCGTACCGTCTTTCTTGCGGAAATAGCGCGTATTCGCGATGCAGACCCGGCAAAAAGCCAAGCCGCCCTGCGTATAGCGCAACTCCGGGTCGCGTGTGAGCCGACCCGCGATAATGACCCTGTTCAGGTCGGGAATCCTCAAGTCACCCATTCCTCACACCCTTTCTTCCGTCTAGTAGTCCGAATCACGATCCCGATCACGGTCACGGTCGCGATGGCCACGGCGCGAATGAGACGGCGCATAATCGTCGTCCATGTCATCCTCGTCATCGCCGTCTTCACGGCCCTTTGCCGCGCTCGCGCGCAATTCTTCCTCTTTGCGATGTTGCTGGTCAGCTTCAAGACGGAGGGTGTGCTCATCAAAATGGGTAATCAGGAAACGGATAATCGTTTCGGAAAGACGAAAAGATGTCGTCATCCGGGCGATAAAATCCGGCTCGGCAGTGAAACGCAGGAGGACATAACAACCCTCGGTCTGCTTCTTCACCAAATAAGCCAGTTTCCTTTTGCCCCAGATCTCCGAGCGCACGATAGTTCCCCCGTTTTTCGTAACGAGGCCCTCGACTTCTTGGGCTACCGTCTGGATGGCATCATCCGCCAACTCCGGCGAGACAATGTACAGCGCTTCGTAAGTTCTCAAGACAATTCACCTCCTTTTCAGGGATTCTGCTCATCCCGGGACATCCGAGCGAGCGATTTAAGCTCGGTATCGTAGCAAATATCGGTGGTCCCGCGCAAATTTCAACTTTGTGTGGTGTTTGCTTATCCCCGCACATAGGTTCATAATTCCCCTTCTCGATAGGCGAAGATCGCAAAAGTAAAGCAATCGAACCCCTCAATCCCCAAGAACCCCGACCTCTCGCTTGGGACTCAGGACTATCGAACGCAGCAGATTGCGGGCATACCCCGCGTTGGGACATATTATGTACATATTGCGAACTATGTGCCTCGTTATCGTGCTTGGCTTGTCGGGCATGTCTGGATGCGGTCTGGCCGAGCGGTTTGGAGCGAAGGGCGCGGATACCGCCGAAGAACAATCCGCAACGAAACCTCCGGATGAGAAGCCCAAGGCCATCACCTTGTCGCCCGAGCAGGAACGCCAATATGGCATTACGCTGGCCCAAGCGGGGCCGGGCAAATTGATCACAACGATCCGCGTCCCCGGGGAAGTGGCACTCAACGCCGATCGGGCCGCCGTCATTGTGCCGCATCTTGCAGGCATCGTCACCGAGGTGCGTAAGAACCTAGGTGATTCGGTCAGCGCGGGAGAGGTCGTCGCAGTCATACAAAGCAGGGAACTCGCGGCGGGGGCTTCGGCCCTGCTGACCGCGCGGGAGAAACTTTCGCTGGCAAAAGACCTTTACGAACGCGAAAAGGTGCTCCGGGACAAAAAGATTTCGCCCGAGGACGATTACCTGTACGCAAAGCAAACCCTTGCGGGGGCCGAGATCGAAGCGCGTTCTTCCGAACAGCAGTTGCTGGCCCTGGGCCTTTCCCCGGAGTATGTGCAGGCTCTTTCGCAGCGCGACCCCGGACAGTTCACCCGTTTTGAAGTCGTGTCGCCCATGGCAGGAACCATCACCGAAAAACATGTCGTCTTGGGCGATTCCCCGCAGGCGGGCACCGCACTTTATTCAGTGGCCGACCTGAGTACAGTATGGATTGATTTCGATGTCCCCGCGAAGGACTGGGCCGCCGTGCATACCGGCCAAGCAGTGTCGCTTGTGCGCGAGGACAACGCGCTCCGCGCCAACGCAAAAATCGACTACATGAGTCCCATGATGGAACCCGAAACCCGCGCCTCGCTCGCCCGTGCGCTGCTCCCCAACGATGACCGCGCATGGCAGCCGGGCATGTTTGTGACGGGATACATTGAGACCGGTGCCCAGGACGTTGCCCTGCTCGTGGGCAAGGACGCCGTACAATCAGTGGGTGGCACGCCCACGGTTTTCGTGAAGACAGAAGCGGGGTACGAGGCAAAGACGGTGGAAGTGGGAGAATCGAGCGGGGAAGCCGTGGCGATCGCGTCAGGACTGGAAGCGGGGCAGTCTTATGTGTCCACCGGGGCCTTTGTCTTGAAAGCCGACATGGAAAAAAGCGCCGAAGAAGAATAAGAGACGAAAGGGACAGCGTGTTACTCGAACGGTTGCTTGCATTTTCCATCAACCACCGGTTCTTGGTGGTCTTGCTCACACTGGGCGTGACGGGTGCAGGATTCTTTTCCCTGCAGCGCCTCTCCATCGATGCGGTTCCGGACATCACCAACAAGCAGGTGCAGATTAACACCGAATTTTCAGCGCTCTCCCCCTATGAAATCGAGACGCAGATTACCTATCCCCTGGAAACGGCACTGGCGGGCATTCCCGGACTGGAATACACGCGCTCCATCTCGAGAAACGGCTTTTCTCAGGTGACAGCGGTTTTTGAAGACTCAATGGATATTTACTTCGCCCGGCAGCAACTGAGCGAGCGAATCAGCGAAGCCAAGGACACGCTACCGCCCGGCGCGGAACCCAAACTGGGTGCCACAGCAACCGCGCTGGATGAAGTGTACATGTGGACGATAGCCTACGAGCATCCCCTCGGCAAAGGCGCAACCGTTCACCCCGGCGAGCCAGGTTGGCAAAGCGATGGCAGCTACCTCACCCCGGAAGGACAACGACTGAAGACTGGGGTCGAACTGGCGACGTACCTGCGAACGGTCGAGGACTGGATTGTTCGTCCGCAACTCAAGAGCATCCCAGGCCTTGCGGATATCGATGGCATCGGCGGTTATGAAAAGGAATTTCGGGTCGAACCGGATTCCATGAAACTGCTGGCCTTTGGACTTTCCTTCCGGGATGTCATGGACAGCCTGGAGCGCAACAATACAACGACCGGGGCCGGGATCGTCGAACACAATGGGGAGGCTTACGTGGTGCGCGCCCCAGGTCGCCTGGAAACCATCCAAGACCTCGCCGACACAGTGGTGGGCACGCGCGCGGGTGACCCCATCCGCGTTTCGGATGTGGCGACCGTGTCGATCGGCGGAGGGATACGATTCGGCAGCGGAAGCCGGGACGGCACGGAGGCCGTCATCGGAACGGCCATCAAGCTAATCGGTTCAAACAGTCGCTCGGCCGCAAAGGCCGTTGGCGAACGTATTGTGTCCGTGAACAAAACTCTTCCACCGGACATCAAGGCAGACACCATTCTCAATCGCATGAAACTGGTCGATGCCACCATTGCGACGGTGCGCAACAATCTGGTGGAAGGCGCCGCTTTGGTCATCGCCGTGCTGTTCGTGTTGCTGGGGAACCTTAGGGCCGCGCTGGTAACCGCATGTGCCATCCCTGTGTCCATGATGATGATGTCGCTGGGCATGGTGCGCGCGGATATCAGCGGCAATCTGATGAGCCTCGGAGCCATTGACTTCGGCCTCATCGTGGACGGCGCGGTGATCATCGTCGAAAACTGCCTGCGCCGCCTCGGCAGCCGTCAGCAGGGACTGGGCCGGGTGCTCACATTACAGGAACGCCTCGCGGAGGTTCAGGCCGCCGCCCACGAAATGGTGCGCCCCTCCGCCTTTGGTCAGGGGATCATCATCATGGTGTATATCCCGATTCTCGCCTTGACCGGAGTGGAGGGCAAGATGTTCAAGCCCATGGCCACCACCGTCATTTTCGCCCTCGTCTCGGCGTTCATACTCTCACTGACCTTCATCCCGGCCGCCGTGGCCATTATCGCAAGCGGAAAAATCCGCGAGCGCGAAAGCGTGTTCATCCGCGCAGCCAAGTGGTTCTACCTCCCCGTGGTTTCCATCATGTTGCGCTTGCGTTACGCCGTGGTCTTCCTGGCCGTAGCCGCATTCGCCGCTTCGCTGCTCCTATCCACGTCCCTGGGCCAGGAATTCGTGCCCACTCTGGACGAGCAGGACTTCCTGATTATCGCGACACGCATTCCGAGCACCGGCATCGACCAATCCACCAAAATGCAACTGGAAGTCGAGCGCTGCCTGAAGCAGTTCCCGGAGGTCGGGGTGGCGTTCTCGAAAACCGGTACTGCGGATATGGCCACTGATCCCCTGCCTCCGAACGAGGCAGACATGTTTGTCATGCTCAAGCCCCGTGCGGAATGGCCGAATCCCTTGGAGAGCAAGGAGGCCCTCCGGAAACGCTTCGAGGAGGCACTGGCCACATTGCCCGGCAACGTTTATGAGTTCACGCAGCCGATTGAGGACCGAGTGAACGAAATGCTAGCCGGGGTTCGCACTGACCTCGCCGTAAAGATTCTCGGGGATTCCTACGACCAGATGCTCGCCCCCGCAAACGCCATTATGCGAACCCTCAAGGAGATCCCGGGCGCGGCGGATGTGAAGATGGATCAGGTGGGCGGATTACCGGCCATCAGCATCGAACTGGATCGCGCGGCCATGGCGCGGTACGGCCTCAATGCCGCCGACATCCAGGAGACGGTGGGCATTGCAGTCGGTGGTCGCGAAGCGGGTCAGGTCTTTGAGGGGGATCGGCATTTCAGCATCATGGTAAGACTGCCGGAAGAGGTCCGCAAGGATCGCACCGCCCTGGAGAATCTGCCGATCATGTTGCCCAAGGGGAACGGCCCGGGTGGGTTCATACCCTTGAGTACTGTCGCACGGGTGGTATCCACCCAGGGCATCAACGAAATCAGCCGGGACAACGGCAAACGCTGCATCTCGGTGCAAGCCAATATCCGGGGACGCGACATCGCCTCCTTTGTAGCCGAGGCCCGCCAGCGCATTGAAAAAGGGGTAAAGATCCCCCCGGGTTACTGGCTCGAATGGGGCGGACAGTTCCAGAATCTCGTGGTAGCAAAGGAGCGCCTCACCTTTGTCATCCCCCTGTGTTTCTTCCTCATTTTCCTGCTGCTTTTCAGCGCCTTCAACTCCGTCCGGCACGCCCTGCTTGTGTTTTCCGGCGTCCCCCTCGCACTCACCGGAGGCATCGTCTCACTCTGGCTACGCGGCTTCCCCTTCTCCATCACCGCCGCCGTAGGCTTTATAGCCCTCTCCGGCGTCGCCGTACTCAACGGACTCGTCATGGTGACCTTCATCAATCAACTCTATCACTCCGGCCGCTCCCTACAGGACGCCATCCTTGAAGGCTCCATGACCCGCCTGCGGCCAGTCCTGATGACTGCGCTCGTGGCCTCGCTTGGCTTCCTGCCGATGGCCCTGGCCAACGGGGTCGGCGCAGAAGTTCAAAAGCCCCTGGCCACCGTCGTGATCGGCGGATTGATCTCAAGCACCATTCTCACGCTCTTTGTCCTGCCCGGTCTCTACCAGATCCTAGCCCCGCGACGAAAAGAAGGATAGCAGATCTTAGGATGGCACAATGTGTGCATTCGTAACGCAGGCATCTTGCCTGCAGAACCAGTGGAATAGACGACGGACAAAGCAACTGCTGCGAAAGCATACAGGCAGGATGCCAGCCTTACGCGATCCGGAGAGAGGCATCCGGTGTTTTCGGTTGCAATCGCCTCACGAATCATGTTCCAATCCCCGACGTGAATCGGTCGGCGTTACTCAAATTCAACAATCGTGCCATAGGTGGAGAACAGTCACATGGAGTCAATCGAAAAAGGTCTGGACGCGGTAAGCGGTTTTTTGTGGGGATGGCCGCTCATTATTCTCCTCATGGGCACGCATGTATTCCTCACGTTTCGACTTCGATTCATCCAGCGGTACACCTTGACGGCAATACGCTTGTCCCTGAAGCGAACGGGGGAGGGTGAAGGCGACATCAGCCATTTTGGCGCGCTTACCACCGCGTTGGCCGCCACGATTGGCACAGGCAATATCGTGGGCGTGGCAACCGCCGTGGCATTGGGTGGCCCCGGCGCGGTGCTGTGGATGTGGCTGACGGGCGTCTTCGGGATCGCGACAAAGTACTCAGAGGCCTTGCTTTCAGTCAAATACCGGATAACCACTCCGGAGGGGCAAATGGCGGGTGGCCCCATGTATGTGCTGGAACGTGGACTGAACATGAAATGGCTGGGAACCCTGTTTGCCGCATTCACGGCCGTGGCGGCCTTTGGCATCGGAAACATGGTACAGGCCAATTCCATCGCGGGGCTGGTGCAGGATACCTTTCATGTTTCGCCGTGGATTTCCGGCGCAATCATGACGGCATTAACTGCAGTGGTCATTTTGGGCGGCATTCAGTCGATTGCACGAGTCTGCGAGGGGCTGGTTCCGTTTATGGCCATCGCGTATGTCGGTGGATGTTTCATCCTCTTATGCATGGGTGCCTCGACGCTTCCCGCTACAATCAAATTGATTTTCACCAGCGCATTCACGGGGCAGGCGGCATTGGGTGGCTTTCTGGGCGCTTCAATGAAGGAAGCCATTCGCTACGGTGTGGCCCGAGGACTTTTTTCCAATGAATCGGGTCTGGGAAGCGCCCCGATTGTGGCGGCCGCCGCGCAAACGAGCAATCCCGTGCGTCAGGCGCTGGTCTCCTCCACCGGAACCTTCTGGGATACCGTGGTGGTATGCGCGATGACCGGTCTCGTGCTGGTGAACTCCGGCGAATGGCAGACGGGCACGCATAACGGTGGCGAGCTCACAAAGGCCGCCTTCGGCCACTTTGGCAGCCTCGGCGGCGGGGTGCTCACGGTGGGACTGCTGACCTTTGTGTTCTCCACCATCCTGGGCTGGTCCTACTACGGCGAGAAGGCGGTGGAATACCTGCTGGGAGTGAAAGCGATACTGCCGTATCGATGCCTCTGGGTAATATTTGTAATGGTGGGTTCGGTGACCACCCTGAAGTCCGTCTGGGCCTTCGCAGACATTGCCAACGCCTGCATGGCCATCCCAAATCTCATTTCGCTGATACTGCTGAGCGGCGTAATCGTCTCTGAGACTCGCCTGTACCTATGGAACAACCCGAACCTGCTTGAATCGGACAAACAGGAGTCCTGATACCGGGCCAGGACGCCCCAACCATGAGGATGATGCCGTGTACGCACGATGGATACCCCTGATGCTGTTGGCCGTGATTCTTTTCATCGGCCTTGGTTCTCTGTCCGGCTGCCCCGGCCAGAACCCTACCGATCCCACTGAAGGCGAATCCTCCATCGAAGGTGAATCCACAAGCGAGGGAGAGACCGCCCTTCTGGCGATGGAAATTCAAGCCTTTGATCTCGTGTACGCAGAGCGGGTAGCCCAAGGGCTGAACCCGCTGCAAATGGACGAGGCCTTGCGTGCGGTGGCCCGTGCGCACAGCGCGGACATGGTGGCCCGCAGCTTTTTCGACCATGTGAACCCGGACGGCATGGACCCCTTCGAACGCATGGGCAATGCGGGTATCACCTTCTCGGCGGCAGCTGAAAACATTGCGGCGAACAGCGGTCACGCCGACCCGGCGGACGTGGCGGTCACCGGTTGGATGAACAGTCCGGGGCATCGTACCAACATTCTCAACGGCATCTACACACACACAGGCATGGGCGTAGCCTATGACGATGCCGCCAACGAGTATGTCTTCACCCAAGTCTTCACCAAGCCCTAAGAATCCACATCCCCTTTAGTCCGCATTTTTCAGCCGGGCGGATTCCCGCAGCCGGGCACAAATGACCGCATTGACGACCGTGAGCAGGATGAGGAAGATCATGAACGGGGTCATGGAACCGTCTTGGGAACGGAGCGCATACATCCCGTAGATAAACGCCGCGCCGGAGATTTGCCCTGCCAGCAGAAGGAGTCCCTGCGACGTCGATTCCGGGGCCGGATAGCTGATTTCCGCACCATACTGAAAGCCAATGGGGCCCGCGCTCATCGACGAAAATCCCAGCAGAAAACTGGAAAGCAACAGAAGCGGATAGCTGCTTGCAAGTGCTAGCCCTGCAAGCCCGGGAATGGTCAGAATCATGCACAAAAGCAGGAAGGGGACTCGCTTGCGCATCCGGTCGGAAAGGGGTGGCATGATGGACGCCCCGATAAGTCCCCCCAATATCATGACGGCCCCTGCAATGCCCGCCTGCTCCTCCGTGAATCCACGGGGAGCAAGAATTTCCTCAATCCAGGTGGTTACCGCGTTGAACAGCCCAATGCCGATGAAGAACAGGACAAGGAGCAGCCACATTTGCTTTTGGCGAAAAATATGGCGGAGACCGGCACCGACTGGAAAGCGCTCCTCATCCTCGGTCTCCGAGGCGGGTGTGGGCGGCTTTTCCCGAAACAAGACAAAAAACAGCACCGCCGAAAGCGCCGCAAGAATCCCGTAGAGCAGGGACATGGTCGGAATTCCGAAGGAATGAACGAGCAGCGGCGTAATGGCCATGGCAATGATGATACCAAGGTACTGGGACAAGGCAGCGAGACCGGTGGCGGTGGCTCTCTCCTGCAGGGGGAACCATTTGGCCGCCAAGCCGGTATAGGCATTGAGGATGAATGGTTGCGCGACCGCGAGTCCAATCTGGGAGATGAGCACCACCGTGTAACTGGAAGCGCAGAACCCCTTAAGCGAGCCGAAGACACCAATAAGCGCGGCACCGGTGCCGATGCCCGGTCGCAGGCCATAGGTGTCGATGAGGTAGGAAGCGGGCAGGCTGACGACGATATAAGCCAGCATGTAGACCATGGAAAGAAACCCGATGGCCATCGGGCTGACCTGATAAAACTCAGCAGCCTCGCGGGTGACCGGTGCCAGAGCCACCCAATGCATCTCAATGACAATGTTGAGCAGGGCGAACACCGCAAGTATGACCCAGCGATATCGGCAGGGTGTGGGCTTCACCGTTTAGCTGCCAGGTATGACATGAAATGGCTCTCGTGCACGCGCGCTCTCCTGATTGCGATTTGAACCCCGCCACCACTGTTTGAAATTCTTGGGCGACCCTGAAGGATTCTACGCCCACCCATCCTTCGGGTCAAACGCCACAGATTCCAATTTGCGGTCAACGCCTACTTTGTGGGAAGCTCAACTATGGACATCATCCTCGCCACCATTAATGCACGCTACAGCCACACCTCTTTCGGGTTGCGGTGGCTCTGGGCGAACCTTGGCGATCTGCAGGGATGTACGCATATCCGCGAGTACGATTTGCGACCACCGCCTCTTGTCATCGCGGAACAGTTGCTCGCGGAAAAACCGAAGATTATCGGTTTCGGGGTCTATATCTGGAACGTGACGCCCCTCACGCACGTGATTCAAATCATCAAGGCTGTGGCCCCGGAAATCGTGCTGGTTATCGGCGGCCCGGAAGTCTCCCACGAATTCGAGGACACGCCCATCTTTCACGCCGCTGATTATCTCGTCCGGGGCGAGGGGGAATTGGCCTTTGCCGATTTGGCCCGGCGCTTGTTGAGCGGGGAGCGCCCGGAAGGGAAGGTGCTTTCCCCCCCACCGCCCGACCTGGCAGCACTCACGCTCCCCTATGAGGCGTATACCGCAGAAGACCTTGCACGCCGGATTCTGTATGTCGAAAGTTCGCGGGGCTGCCCGTTCCGATGCGAATTCTGTCTGTCCTCCATTGGCGGGCCGGTGCGGTTTTTTCCGCTTGAGCCCTTCTTCGATGCCATGGAACGCCTCATTGAACGGGGCGCCCGCCGCTTCAAATTCGTGGACCGCACGTTCAATGTCAACCGGGAACGGATGGATGCCGTGCTTGATTTTTTTCAAGCCCGCTGGCAGGAGGGCATGCAGCTGCATTTCGAGATTGTGCCCGACAGGCTCGATGCGCATGCCCTTGAACGCATCAAGGCCATGCCACCGGAGTCACTCCACCTTGAGGTGGGCGTGCAGACCTATCACGAGCCATCGCAATCCGCCATTTCCCGGAGGCAGGACCTGAACAAGACCGAGACCACCCTGCG
>CAIZGN010000667.1 GCA_903932505.1 Candidatus Hydrogenedentota bacterium | reverse complement strand
TTCGACACGGACCACGTTCGATTGCGATTCGCCTGCTTCGTTCCAGGCGGTGACCCGGTAATCGTAAGTCACGGTTGGATCTGGCATGTCTTTGTATGTGGTGGTGTTCGCAAGACCCATGGCGATCTGTTTGTAAGGCCCGGCGACAACTCCCGTGACCACGGCGCGCTCGATGCGGAAGCCAACTTCGTTCTTGGGGTTGGCCCAGGTTGCAGGAGCTGCATAATTGACGGGGGTGCCGTCCACGCGGTATCGAATTCGAATATTCTTCTCAAAGGGCTCGATGTGAATGTCGCTGGCACCACGCTCCAAACCGCCGAAAAAGATGAGTCGCACGAGCTTTTTTACAGGTTCGTCCTCTGAGCCCGTCTCAAGGTTGGAGACGTCATCCAAATCCTGATCTTTGTCGATGACTTCCTCCATATCGGTGGGCGCAGAATCGGGATCCAGGAGGGTCTTGTAGAATTCAGCGGTTCGGTCTCCACCGTAATGCTTGTCAATAGCGGCGCGCAGTTCGGAGGCTACAGCTACGACGGGCTCGATTTCGTAGCTGGTGATCATGCGCAAGTCATCCAAGGCCATGATATTCAAGGGATTGGCCATGGCTAGCGTCAATGTGTCTCCGGTGAGGGAAACGGGAAGAATCTGGTATTGTCGGGCAAGGGTTTCGGGAACCTCGGCGAGAACCTCTTTCGATATGGAGTAGTGAGCGACACGAATGTGGGGGATGCTCAGCTGGTCGCTCAAAGTTACCACGAGATCTTCTTCCGAGAGATACCCGTTTTCCACCAGAAGGTCGGGGAGACTCCGGCCCGTGCTTCGGTGCAGTTGAATGCACTCCTGCAGTTGGGCCTGAGTAACCAGCTCCTGTTCGAGCAACAAATCAGGCAGGCGCTTCTTTGGAATCTTCATTGCCAAGATAGGGTTCCTTTTTTCACGCGGCTTCCTCCGCCTGCATGTGGCTCAGGATATCTGAAACCATCTCGCAGGAGATATCCGCCTTCACCAGTTTGGCGAAAGCCATGACTTTTTTCAAGGCACCAGTCATCCGCCGAACATCGTTGGGTACACGTGACGCAATCATGGACAGCACATCTTCCGGGACGGGCTGTCCTGCATGTTGCACATTGTTGAGGAGAATCGCGAGTCGCGTGGAATATTCGGGGGGCCGCAACTCCGCGACGATGCCGCTGCCAAAGCGTGATATTAGTCGTTTTTCCAACAAGCCGAGACGCTCAGGCGGCTTGTCTGCCGCAATGATAATCTGACGTCCGGCCTGATGCAAGACGTTGAAGACGTGGAAGAATTCCTCCTGAGCTTCCACGCGGCCGCCGAGAAACTGGATGTCGTCTAGAATGAGGACGTCCCAGCGGCAGTGTGCCTGCCGAAAATCGTCGGTCGTTCTCGCTTTGAGGGCTTCGGTCAAGCGTTGGGCAAAATGACTGGCGGAGATGTAGCCAACCCGCAAACCGGATTTGTTGAGGCGAATGGCGTTGCCAATGGCGGTGATGAGGTGTGTTTTTCCAACGCCCACCTTGCCATAGATGAAAAATGGGTTGTATTCGGTGCCGGGAGCTGCGGCGATACTCTTGCCTAGTTTGAAGGGGAATTCGTTGGCTGCCCCGGGGAGGAAGTTGTCGAAAACGAGTTCCTCTGGGGCGTGTCCTGTTAATAGAGACTCAACGACTTGGGCATCTTGCTGTTCCTGTTCAGATGTGCGCTGGGCTTGCCCCACGCCGCTTGGAAAAGCCGTAACTGGGGAAGCGCTTGGGCGCACGAGGAGAGCGGGCGAATTTCCACCCTTTAGCGCACCCTCCTGTACGCCTTGAAGCACGGCTTCGGCAATTTCAGAGAGGCGCGTCTGCTGCTCGGCCTGGAGGGATTGATTGGATTCGAGAATTTCGCGGAGGGTGTGCACGGTGTCGTTTCGCATTTCGCGCATCATTTCGGCCAGAGCACTATCCGAAACCTCGGGTTTTCCGGTGTCTGCGCGCATGTGTACGAGGAAGGTCGAAAGGGCATCTTCCATCGCCGCTTCGACTCCGTCGTGAATGAGACTGGCCAAGGACTCAAAATTGACAGGGGGCGCAGCGGCTCCTGTCGTTGGCGCAATGGAATCTCGTGCTTGCAGAACCTCCTGCAAGGCCTGACGCATGCTATTCTGCAGAACGCCACCAAAAGAATCGAGGGAGGGTGCGGCGGGGCTGGACATTTGCCGTTGTAAAGCCGCAGCAATCTCTCGCATCGGGGCAAGGGCATCCTGAAGGGCCAAAGTCACGGCGGCGGTGAGTTCTGCGGCCCCCACGCCAGACGACACAGGGGATGGATGCATTGCGACCGACGAAGTGGGAGGGGGAACCTCGAGTTTGGCTGGGGGTGCGGGAACTGCGGCGGGTATAGCCTTCAATCCAAGGCTTTTCATGCTCACGGAGGCCTGCCCGGCGGGGGTGTCGGGTTCATCCGAAAACACGCGACGGGCGACCATTTCAAAGTGTTCCCAGTTGCACAGGATCGGTTTGATGCGCAATTCCGGACAAGCCTGCCGGACGGCATCGATGGCTTCTGCGTCCAGCGGGTCAATCATGGCGACCGTGAGAATACGGCCCAGCTTATCGATGGGAACCAGTCCGTATTTCTTGCAGATTTCGGCCGGCACAAGGCCAAGCACCTGCGGTCCAATATTGTAATCAAGAAGGCTAAGATGAGGTATTCGGCAGTGTTTTACCAGGCAGGACGAAATGGCCTCTTGGGTTGTGTGATGAAGCTGAACCAGAATCTGCCCAATAAAGCCACCGGAGGTCTGCCGCACCTTGGCGGCGTCGGCCAACTGCTGCTCTGATATGACGCCATTCTCAAGCAACAGCTCACCGAGGTTGCGAGGCAATATAGCCTCTCCTGCTGCGAGATTCGTCCCCGCAGCGGGTTTATCCGCCTGGCCGTCTAACATGCCATTCCTCTGTGCCTCTTCATGAAAGAAAACTCCCGGGGCCATTGTAACATCGCCCATAATCACCGTCAAATGCCCGTGAGCAAAACTTTTCTCACGGGTTCGATGGGGAGTACCATGCAGACGGACTCCTTGGTGTGCTGAATACGTAAATGGAGGTGGGAATGACGAACGCACGAGTCAGCCCAGGCGGATATGGATGCTTGTTTTTCGGTGGAGGCCTATTTGCCGCTGTAGGTATCGGGGTGGGTTGTTACCTCGGCAGCATTTTCCTCGCGTGGCAGGCCATGCAGGGTTGGGTCGAAACACCGGCTCGAATTCAAACGGCGGAGTTGGTGGCCCACCGGGGCGATGACAGCACCTCGTATTCGCTGAGTGTTGAGTATGCCTACGAATATGATGGGCGTACCTATACGGGCACACGCGCGGGGCTGCACGGGGGATCCGACAATATCGGAAGCTATCATCAGCAGAAGTATGAGGAATTGTCCGCGTACCGTGATTCTGGAGAGCTTTTCCGGTGTTATGTGAACCCCAATCACCCTGCAGAATCCATACTCTATCGCGATCCCCGGTGGGAACTTACGGGACTGATGGGCGTTTTCGCGGTTCTGTTCGGGCTTGTGGGGGTTATGATTATTGGCGGGGGCGTGTCCGCCCGACGTACGGGGCTAGCCCAAGCGGCAATGCGTGCCCAATGGCCAACCTGTCCGTGGATGTGGCGCAAGGACTGGGCGGCGGGGCTCATTGAGTACCGTGCCGGAGCTGCGGCCTTTGGCGTGGCCATTATGGCGGTTTTGTGGAACGGCATCGCTTTTCCCGCCTTGTACTTTGCTTATGACTCAGGGGTTTTCTCCGAGAGCATTATCGCCTCTGTGATCATCCTGCTTTTTCCCGGCGTGGGAATTCTGCTCGTGCTGGGGGCCGTGCGGGCGGCATTACAATGGCGAAAATACGGGTCGTCCCTGTTTCGAATGGCGGAGGTGCCAGGAACGATTGGCGGGGCGCTGCGCGGGGTGATTGAAGTACCGGCATCGGTCTCCCCCGAAAACGGCTACCAGCTGACACTGAGCTGCATCAATCAGATAACGACTGGGACGGGGAAACAACGGAAGACCTCAGAGCAGGTTCTTTGGAAGGAGGAACGGACGATTGTGCACGAACTTTATGTGCAAGGCACCACGCAAACCATTCTTCCTGTCTTGTTCGGAATTCCTTTTGATCAGGCTGATTCCGATGACACGGACTCGGACAATGTGATTCTCTGGCGTCTTGAGGTGAAGGCCGCCACATCGGGCGTGGATTATGAAGCCAAGTTTGAAGTGCCTGTTTTTAAGACCGATGCCAGCGCAGAGAATTTTGTGTTGGATGAATCGGCTGTGGCTGAATACTTGAGGCCCTCCGGAGCCAATCCTCCGATCGCAAATTGACATGACAAGTTTTAATTCGGTATCATTGTGCCGCTGCTGCCGGCTGGCCAAATTGGTAAGGCACCAGATTCTGATTCTGGGTACTCTAGGTTCGAGTCCTAGGCCGGCAGCCATTTACGAACCACATAGCAGGCTCCGCGCCTGAGTAATTTTCGATGGCCCGTTCATCTAGGGGTCTAGGATGCGAGATTCTCAGTCTTGTCACAGGGGTTCGAATCCCCTACGGGCTACCATTGAAAATAAAGGACTTACGAAGGTTTCGTAAGTCCTTTTTCTGTTTGTTCTTCTTTTTTCCGTATCGTGAGCTTGTTATCCTAGTCCATTGGCACCGCGATGTTGGCGATGACTGTCTGCATTTGGGGTGTCAGCTGTTTGATTAGTTCGGCGTTGTAGGCGTGTGAGGTGGTGTCGGAGAAGGTTTTCTCGGTGGTCCCGGAGATGCGTGAGAGGGCGATGGCATAGTTGCGGGACTTGGCTGCCGGGGAGCCCGGGGTAACTGCGGGGTCTACGTCGGTGACGAAGATGGAAAGCGTATTGTCGGTGTTGCGGCGGATGTCGTAGGTGCGGAATTGCTGCGGGAAATCGCGCAGGGAGGGGGATTCGACTTCCCAGAAGCTGTTTTCAGGACCTTGTCCGACGACTGTGGGGTCATAGGGTTGGGGGGTGACGACGTTCACGTGTCGGTGGCCAGAGAGCCATAGAATGAGGTTCGGGTATTTGTGGAGTATGGCAAGGAGTGCGCTGTCGGTGACGACGGAGCTGTTGGCGAAGAGGGAATAGTTGCCATTGTCGGCGTCAAAGGTCTTTTGCGGACGGACGGGAATGTGGGCGGTGATGATCATGAGTTTGTTGTTGTTCTGGCCGTCTTTGAGTTGTGCTTCAAGCCAGTTCAGGCGGGCTTGATCCAGCGCGGCCTTTGCGTAGTTGGGTTGGGCGGGTCCTTTGACGGTGTCGTCGAGCACGATGACCTTGAGGGGGATGTCGGATCTGGGTTCGAAGGAATAGCAGGCGAAATCGTTGTCAATGTTGGCCTGTGTGAAACCGTGCCCCACGGGTTTGGATGTGGTGTTGAAGAACTCTTGCATCCAATTGAGGCTTGAGGATTCTGCGGTCGCCAGTGCGTGGCGGCTTTCGTCGGGAACGACGGTCGGGGGGGTGGGGTAGAGTTCTTGGGGACCGGATTTGATGACATCGCCGTAGGGCTTTGTGCCATCGACGACGCCCATATAGGCTCCGGAGCCATTTACGCCGTCGGGGGTGGGGGTGGGGCTGTCGGACATGTTGAGGACGGTGTTGCCTATGTGGGCCTGCATGGTTTTTGCGTTTTCGTAGGCTGAACCCATCCAAAACTGGTCATGGTTCCCGATGGTTTGGTACCAAGGGATGGTTTTGTCGAGTCCTGCGGCTTGGAAAGGCCTCTGATAGTCGATGGTGAGTGCGCCGTCGTGGGCGCCGGAGCTGGGCATAATCATCTTGCCATCGAGGACGTCGATGAACCAGCGCAGTTCGTTGTATTGGCAGTTGTTGATGTCGTCGCCGAGGGAGATACCGAAATCGAAGGGGGTTTTCTTGTGCAGGGCGTTGACGGTCTGGATGGCAGCGTCAAGCACCTGGGTGGTGGAGAGAATGACGGGGGAATAGGCGGATGAGAGGGGCTGTCCGTATACCGCGCTCCAGCCGATGTAGAGGGGTTGCGCGGGGGATTCCTTGTCGGCGATGTGGATGTCGCTGAAGGAGAAGAAGGAGAGGAGGGTTGCGGCATTGTTCGCCCCGGCGTAGGCGGGTGCGAGGTCGGCGCGTTTTTCGTGGGATTGGGATTGTTCGCCGTAGGTGGTGCCTGAACCGATTTCCCAATCGCTATAGCCGTATTGGTCGAAGAGGGGAATCTCTGCGGGATTGAGCAGGGGGGTGTTTCCGGTTAATTCGACCGGGCGGACTTGCTGTTCAGCGGTCGTATATACCTCCTTGGCGATAGGCCAGCCGGAAGGACATCCTGCGAGAGTCAACAAGAGCGTGGAAGCGACCATGAACCTTAGACTGAGTGATTTGTAAGTCAAAATGACAATCTTTCTTCTGGAACTGTTTTGCCGGGGGAATGTGGCCCGAAGCACTCCAAGACGCGTCGCCGACAAAGGAAACGCAAGTCACTCTACCCTAACGTGGGCCCCACCCACAAACGAATTCTCTCGTCAGGCCATCAGCGATCCAGCGTATTGCCTATCGGGGATAGCCAACAAGCCGTTACGCGAAAAAATCAAGACCACGCCCCGCTATGACCTGATGGAAAATCGGCTGTCTGAGAAGAATAGTCGGCAACTACGCCTACTGCGCGATCATAGCTGGTCCGCAAACTGGGCAAGCATGAAAAAGCGCGCTGACCCCGGAGGGCCGAGATTTGACGACCGCCCTCAGCGCAGGCTTAACCGTTTTGCAAAAAACTCAGGGCATGGCCGCATGAATGCTGGTTGTTCTTTTTAGAACTAGACGAGTAAGGTGCTGACGAAGCCGCACCATTTCAAATTATCTACCGGGGTTCAATCTGGAATTTGTCCCGATATTTTGGAAAGGGCTGCTGACGTTCCTTTTCCATGGACCCGTCAGCAGCCCTACAGAATTTGGTTTATTAGTTTGACATGGATATCCGGAATCCGAGGTTATTGTTTGTGTATGTTGGGAGATTACCGTCACGTCGTGCGGTACGACAGTTATAGTAGGCGTTGAACCAGCTGCCTCCCCGGTAGACCTTGTTTGTGCCTGAAACGCCGATTGGGTTTACTGCTGCGGCTGCGCCGTAGCCGCTTGTTTTGTCCCACGAGTCCTGACACCACTGCCAGACCTGGCCACTCATGTCGTAGGCACCCACCGGGCTTGGACTGTTTACCGTTGTCACGTTCCCGCTGGGACTCACGTTAACTCCGTTGAACCAGCCTACAGGAGACGTGAAGGGATTTGCGGATAGGCTGAAGGGGTTGAGATACGCTGAGACACTGCCGTCGAACCAGTAGTCATTGCAACGGTTATTGCTCCCGGCACCGGAATTTGTGTCGGACATAAACCCATAGGTCCAATGCTTTGAACCGTCCCATGCCGCAGCGCACTCCCATTCGGCTTCTGTTGGCAAGCGATACCCCCCTGCGGTTGGTGGTGCAATCGTCAGCGGCCAATTCGCCGTTGTCATGTCGTAACAAGGCGTCAATCCTTGCATGAGGCTCATCCAGTTGCAGAAGGCGACCGAACCATACCAGGACACACGAACCATCGGGTGGGTATCCATCGAGTAGGTTGTTCCTGAAGGGGTGCTTGTGCGGGTCTTGGAGGTGAATAGACCTCCTGAGTACTGGATATTGCAGTCCGCGGATGTGAAGGAGACGATTAGATAGCGGGTAGTGAGCGAGGCACCGGCGTAAATGTTGCCAGTGCCGGTCCAGGGCGTTCCGGCTGTGTTAGTGTACAGATATCCCTGCGCCTTCGCCCAGTTCAATACGTCGCAGAACTCTTTGTTTGTTACGTCGTACTTGGCAATTTGGTAGGCTCCGAGCAGCACTGAATGCTGCGCATCTTCATTTGTGAAGCCGTTCGTGGCGTCGTCGCCGGAGGATGTGCGCCCCATCGTAAAGGTTCCGCTCGCCACAGGCATGGTTATTGGTGTGAGAATAATCGTGTCGCTGACTACGGCCGATTCACCAAAGCCATTCTTTACTTTGAAATACACGGTCCGAGTTCCGACCCCGGTGGATAGTGAGAACTCGGGGGAAGTTGCGTATGTTTGCCATGTTGCATCCGTGAACAAGGCGGATTCGCTGGCCATGTATAGTGTGGGGGTGTTGGTGGCGGTGTTGTTTAGTGTAACGGCAAGTTCGGAGATTGTCGTGGCCGCCCCGCTGTTGAGCGCAAACGAGCTGACCACGGGCAAAGGACCAAAAATGGCCGAGACGCTCGTGTCTGCCGTCATGTTGGTTTCCGTTCTGGCTGCGGTCAGGACGCCGTCAGACCACTGTGAAAACCCATATCCGGCATTGGGCACGGCGGTCACTGTCGTGCCTGACGCCCCGTAATTGACGGTCTGTGGCGATGTGCCGGTGATGGTACCGTTTGCACCCGCCGTGTAGGTGAGGGTGTAGGTGTTGAT
>CAIZGN010000666.1 GCA_903932505.1 Candidatus Hydrogenedentota bacterium | reverse complement strand
TCATGGGGAATGACCCGGAAAAGCGTCCCCTGGATCGTCCCCTTTACAGTGGCAAAAAGGGGCATTTAGGGGCTGTTTCTGGCGGTGGTGTTGATAGTATTCTAGAGTGCGAGTGTACTATACCTCGCGAACAACCCGACACTGAAAAAAGCGCAAAAAAGCCCCATTTATTGAGTAATTTGCGTACTAATGGCCTAGCGAACTATGAGGAAATAGTTGGTGGGCCCTGCAGGACTCGAACCTGCGACCAAGTGATTATGAGTCACCTGCTCTAACCAACTGAGCTAAGGGCCCTAGGTGCTTCCGGACGGGGTTAGCGTCCGTTTGCGGGGTGGGTATTGTATCTTTTGCGCGGGGTTTACTGCAAATCTGTGCAATGCCCGGGGGGGGTGGGCATTGCACAGATTCGGGGTTTTGTTTCTGTTTTTGGCTTAGCGGAAGTAGAAGCCGTAGGTGCCGGAGGGCACTTCGTAGGCGGTTCCTGTGGGGGTTTGTTCTGCGGGTTGGATGCCTTCGGGGCTGGTTCGCACGGGTTTTCCGGCGGCGGGGACGATGATTCGGGCGGTGGTGTTGGGGGGCACGGTCACGTTCATGGCGATGCCTTCGCTGGATTTGTTCCAGCTGCTCTGGATGCGTCCGCGCACGGTGTCGATGTAGGCTTTGGCGTTTTCTAGCGGGCCTGCGATGGCGGGGGAGACGGTGAAGTGCTGGTAGCCGGGTTCGGGCATTTTCCGGATGCCGGCGACGCGGCCGTACATCCAGTCGAGGATGCTGCCGAACATCTGGTGGTTGTGTGAATTCATGGAGTCGCCGGTCTTGAGTTCCCAGAGTTCCCAGACGGTGGTGGCGCCGTTGGCGATCATGAAGCCCCAGCTGGGGTGGTCTTCTTTGAGGGAGAGTTGGTAGGCGATGTCGGCGTTGCCGGAATCGTCGAGGACGTCGAAGAGGTATTTGGTGCCGAGGATGCCGGTGGCGAGGTGTCCCTGGCGGGTGTCGACGATCTCGCTCTTGAGTCGGGCGATGGCACCGGGGGTCTGTTCGGGCCCAGCTATGCCGAGGTAGACGGGGAAAATCTGGGAGAATTGGCTGCCTTCGTCGTAGTAGCCTTTGTCGGTGCGGAAGAAGCGGGCGTTGTAGGCGGTAGCGATGAGCTTGCGCTTGGCGGCCCATTTCTCTTGGTCGGCGGTTTTTCCGAGCACGCCTGCGAAGTCTTCGAGCATGGCAGTCGTCCAGTAGTAGCATCCGGTGCCGATGGGGGGCATGGGGGTTTTCTCGACGCCAACCCAGTCTCCGTAGTGGCAGTATTCGAGTATGCCGTCTTTGGCCTTGGCGTCGAGGGTGTCCATCCAGCGCACGATGTTGTCGTAGTGCTGTTCAACGACGCGCTTGTTCTCGTAGTAGTGCCAGGAGTACCACACAACGAGGGGATAGGCGATGGCCCAAGGGGGTGAGCCGTCGGGGTTGCCCCAGATGTGGGGTGCGGTATCGGGAACAAAGCCTTCGGGGCTTTGGGAGTCGGCGATAACTTTGAGCCAGCTTTCGTAGTAGGCGGCGAAGTCGTAGTTGAGGATGGAGGCCTCGGCGGCGAGGTGGGCGTCGCCCATCCAGCCCTGTCGCTCGTCGCGTTGGGGGCAGTCGGTGGGCATGCTCATATTGTTGCCGAGGATGGACCAGCGGCTGATGTCGCGGATGGTGTTGTAGAGCTTGTTCGAGCAATCGAATTGTCCGGCGGGGTCAAAGTCGGTGTGCACGACTTTGGCGCATAGGGCATCGGGCGTGAGTTCGCCGGGATAGCCGGTAATTTGGGCATAGCGGAATCCGTGCTGGGTGAATCGCGGCTCGTAGGTCTCGATGGCGGCACCCTTCATGATGTAGCGATCGGTGGCCTCGGCCGCGCGCAGGTTTTCCATGTTCACGGATCCGTCGGGATACAGTAATTCGGAATGGCGAATGCTGATTTTATCGCCCGCCGCCCCTTTGACGCGCAGATTGATCCAGCCGGTCATATTCTGGCCGAAATCGACAACGAAATCGCCCGTCATGGTTTTGGTGATGGATTTGGGGCGCAGGCTGTCAACGACGCGGATGGGGGGCATGACTTGGGCCGACATGGTCAGGGGGGGCGTTTCAAAGCGCTGGGCGGTGGCCCAGGCGGCATCTTTGAAGTAGACCGTGTTCCATTGGGGCACTTCGAGGCGGGCGTCATAGGTTTCGCCGTTGTAGAGGCTTTCGGCGACAATCGGGCCGGTGCTGACGCGCCAGGCATTGTCGGTGTTGATGGTGTCGACGGAACCGTCCTTGTATTCGACCCGCAGCTGCAGCCAAGCGGCGCAGGTGTCTTTCCACCAGCCGTGACCGAGCATCATCCCGGCCACGTTGTTGCCCGGTTGGAGGAAGCGGGTGACGTCATAGGTGCTATACATGGTGCGTTTCTGGTGAACGGTGTTGCCGGGGTCTAGCACATGGTCGCCAATGCGGGAACCGTTGAGGTATAACTCGTAGTAGCCAAGTCCGGAGGCATAGGCGCGGGCGCGGGCCACAGGCTTCTCCAGTTTGAAGTCTGTCCGCATGAGCGGCGACTGGCGAAACCCTGCCTGACTTTCGTGGATGCCGTCGAAGACGGAGCCGCTACTCCATCCCTTACGCGACACGGAGGTCTCGCCGTCGGCATCGATGGGGGTCAGCACAGAGCCGTCCGCACCGGAGCGCACCTCAACCTCGGCAAAGGCAAGCACATATTCCTTCGCGGCGTTGGGGCGCAGGGCCGTGGCTTGCACACGCACGAAACGCGCAGATTTCGGGGCGAAGGTAAGGGGGACTGCATTGGTGCCGGGATTGGGCTGGTCGGCTGCGGTCAAATCGACCACGACCGTGGCGTTTTCCCCGCCTTCTCCGTCGGACAGGCTGATGCGATAGCGCAACGGGAATCCGTAGCCGACTTCGGTACCCTGAGCGGCTGGGTATAGCACCACCCCGGCGATAGACTTCGGCGTACCAAGATCCAGCTGCATCCATTGGGTCTTGTCCGCTTCCTTGAATGGGTTACTTTGGAGGCCCATGGACTGCCGGATTTCTTTTTCGCCGCGAATCCACTGTGCCGTGAAGTCCTCTGGATGCAGTAGGGCTGTTTCAAAGGTCTGAATCGCGCTGTAAGCGCTTTCCACACCAGCGGCATCCCAGATGCGCACCCGCCAATAGTAGGTACGAAAACTTTCTAGGGCTGTGCCCGCATATTCCCGATGCACACTTTCCGCCGAGTCCACGTTGCCGGAATCCCAGCAATCCGGTTGATTCGACTTGAGGCACTCTTCGGAGCGGCCCACTTGGATTTGATAGGCGGTCTGCTTTTGTCCGTGGCCTTCCGGATGCATCAACCAGCTAAAGCGCGGCACCGCAGTGTCGATCCCCATGGGGTTCTCAAGGTATTCGGTACGCAGTGATTCGGGGGGCGTGGATTCTGCCGCACCGGCCCCGGTAGAAAGTGCCCCCAGCACCATCAAAACTGCCATTAAAAATCGGGTTCGCATGAACGTCATCCTTCCTTTCGTGGTCCCGCCAAAGCGGGGATAGACTGAGCTGCATAGCATAGCGTTT
>CAIZGN010000665.1 GCA_903932505.1 Candidatus Hydrogenedentota bacterium | reverse complement strand
CCGCGCGCCACCTCCAGCATGCCAAGGGTGACGATGAACGCAGGAACCCGCCAGGCAACGCTGATTCCTCCATTGATGAGTCCGCAGAACGCGCCCATGGAAACGCTCAATAGAACCGCCGGAAACAACGGCCAGTTGTGATCCACCATGGCTACACCCAAGACCGCTCCTGACAGGGCCATGACCGAACCCACCGACAAATCGATACCACCGACAATCAAAACCAGGGTCATCCCCACCGCAATGACAGTCAGGCCCGGCATCTGATTCATCAGCATCGCAAAGGTGTTGGCGGTAAAGAAATTTTCGCTCTTCAATCCGAAGAAGACCGTCAGAACCGCAAGCACGGCCAACAGCCCCGCAGACTCAGCCAGAGAACCGGACGAAAATCGGAATGAACGCATGCGACGGATTTCCTAATCTTGGTATCGTGTACGAAACGATATAGCCCTGAAAGGGCGAAACAAAACCTGGCATCCACACCCTACTTCTTCGCAGCGAGTGTTTCGGCGGTAATGAGGTCCACCGGGGTCTCTTTGTCCGCATCGGCTTTTCCACCACGCAGAACATTCAGGGCGTACTCGATACCAAAGACCGCCAGCTGATCTCCGTGCTGATCCGCCGTGGCTACGATCCTTCCGTCCTTCAACATTTCCTGCGCGGCGGAAATATTGTCAAAACCCGAAACCAAGACCTGTCCGCTCTTGCCCGCAGCCTTTACCGCCGCCACCGCACCCAGGGCCATGCTATCGTTTCCGCACAAAATCGCCTTCAATTCCGGGTGCTCGCCAAGCATGGCCGTGGCGACCGTGTTGGCCTTTTCCGTCTCCCACTCTGCGCTCTGCGTGCCAACGATGGTCATACCCGCCGCCTTCATCGCGTCTTCCAGACCCAACTGCCGCTGCTGCGCGTTGAACGCCGTGGCGACCCCTTCTAGAATCGCGACCGGACTTCCCGGCGCGAGCTTCGTGGCCACATAGTCCCCCACTTTCCGTGCGCCCGCACGGTTGTCCGGCCCCACAAAGGGAATAGTCACCCCCGCCTCGGCCAGCACAGCCTTATCGAAACAATTGTCAATGTTAATGACGGTGACACCCGCCTGCATCGCCCGTTTGCACACCGGGGCCAGTGCCTTGGAATCGGCCGGGGCAATCACAATGGCTTTGACCCCGCTGGCCACCATCTGATCCACCAGGGCGGCCTGTTGGTCAAGATCACGTTCATCCTTGATGCCGTTCAAAATGAGTTCATAGTCGGCGGCATGGGCCTTCTGATGTTCCTTGGCGCCGTTCGCCATGGTGACGAAAAACTCGTTGGCCAGCGATTTCATGATGAGGGCAATCCGAGGCTTTTCAGCCTTTCCCGGCTCGCCGCTCTTGGACGAACCGCACCCCGACACCAACAGGCCAAGCCCGACAACCAACGCGACATGGAACATTCGTCGAAACAACATTGCACACTCTCCTTCTTGATGGGGAAAACCAACGCTCCCCAGTATCCGCAGCCAGCCCCCGCAAATCAAGCCCGTCTTTCCCCGGGTGGCGGTCGGCGTTCCCATTTGCTATGATGCGGGAGCGATTTGGTGTCGGGGTTTGCGCCACGGCAAGCAGGCAACAAGACAGACGAAAGGAATCATACCATGGCCGGAAAATTCACCCTCGGTTTGGACTATGGCACCAATTCGGTGCGCGCGCTCATTGTAAATGTGGAAACAGGCGAGGAGGTGGGCACCCAGGTATTCAATTACCCCCATGGCGATGCGGGCATCCTTCTTGATGCGCGCGACCCCAATGTGGCGCGCCAGCACCCCGGCGATTATGTGGAAGGAGCCGCCTCCGCCGTACAAGGGGCCTTGGCACAAGCCGCCGGTCACCCCGATTTCCGGGCCGATCAGGTTATCGGTATCGGGGTCGACACCACGGGTAGTACCCCCATCCCCATGGACGCCAAAGGGGAGCCGCTCGCCTTTCAGGCGGAATTCGCCAATGACCCCGGTGCCATGGCTTGGCTGTGGAAAGATCACACGGCCCACGTCGAGGCGGCCGAGATCACCCAGAAAGCAAAGGCAATGCGGCCGCAGTATCTCGCCAAGTGCGGCGGCACCTATTCCTCCGAGTGGTATTGGTCGAAGCTGCTGCAATGCAAACGGGTATCCCCAAAAGTGTTTAATGCCGGCTACACCTGGGTCGAGTGTGCGGATTGGATTCCGGCACTGCTCACCGGTACCACCCACCCGGATCAGGTCAAACGTTGCATCTGCGCCGCTGGGCACAAAGCCATGGCGAATCCGGGCTGGGGCGGTTATCCGGATGCCGAGTTTGTGGGTGCACTGGACGAAGAACTCGCGCGTGTGCGCAAGACCCTGCCAGACCGCCTGTATTGCGTGAAGGACGCAGCGGGCTCGTTGACCGCCGAATGGGCGAGCAAACTCGGACTGCCGGTTGGCATTCCCGTGGCGGTCGGTGCATTTGACGCACATCTGGGTGCTGTGGCCAGTGGCGTTGCGCCCGGCGTACTCACCAAAATCGTCGGCACCTCAACCTGTGACATGACTGTCGCCCCCCTGGATCGCGAACTGCCGGACATCCCCGGCTTGTGCGGAATTGTGCCCGAATCCATTCTGCCCGGCACTTTTGGCCTGGAGGCAGGGCAATCCGCTTTTGGTGACATCTACAACTGGTTTGTGAACTACATCCAGCCGGGCGGCCCGCAGGCGGGATCCCACGAGGCACTGACCGAAGGCGCGGCCCGTTTGGCTCCCGGCCAGAGTGGACTGCTTGCGCTCGACTGGCACAATGGCAACCGCACCGTGCTGGTCGATCCGCGTTTGACAGGGCTGTTGCTGGGCATGTCGCTGCACACCACCCCCGCCGAAATCTACCGCGCACTCATCGAGGCGACGGCCTTCGGGTCGCGCGTCATTATGGAACGTTTCGAGGAATACGGCGTGGAAGCCGAGCGCGTTGTGAACTGCGGTGGCATCGCGGTAAAGAACCCCATGGTGATGCAGGTGCTGGCGGACGTGATGAACCGCGTCATGGAAGTCTCGCGCAGCGAGCAGACCTGCGCTCTGGGTTCCGCCATGTGCGGCGCGGTGGTTGCGGGCAAGGCCGCCGGTGGCCACGCGAGTTTCGCAGACGCCGCCAAGGCCATGACCGGCGTCCGCGCGGAAAAATATATCCCGAAGCCGGACAACGTCGCGGTTTACAACCGGCTCTATCGCCTCTACCGCGAGTTGCACGATGTCCACGGGGTGCGGGATTACAGCGCGAATCTCTACCCGGTGATGAAGGAACTGCTGACACTGCGAGACGAAACCCGCCGCTAGCAGGGTCTCACGCTTATTCCACCGCCTGCGGCAAACGGAAATGGGTGTGTTCGTGGACGAGTTCCCTTTCCTCGGTCTGGCAGGGCGTCAGTGCTTCAATCCAGTGTATGACACCCTGCACAAGGGATTCCGGTACGGACGCCCCCGAGGTAATCACGATCGTGTCCACGCCTTGCAGCCATTCCGCTTGAATCGCACTGGCGTCGGGGATCAATTCGGCGGGTTTACCGGTGCCGCGTGCCACTTCCGCCAGACGGGTCGAATTCGCGCTCTCAGGATCCCCCACGACCAACACAAAGTCGGCCTCGGAGCAAAGCGCCTTGATGGCCCACTGCCGGTTGGAGGTGGCATAACAAATGTCGCCCTTGCGAGGCCCTTGGATACCGGGAAAACGCTGGTAAAGGGCCTCGATAATCTCTGCGCAGTCCCCCACGCTAAGCGTGGTCTGGGTGATGTACGCAACGCGGTCGGGATCTTCGACTTCGACGGTATCCACGTCTTCCTTGGTCTGAATCAACCGGATATGCTCGGCCGCCCAACCCATGGTGCCAACGGTTTCATCGTGTCCGGCCTTCCCGATGAGAATGACGGTGCAGTTCTGGGCGGCGTACTCCCGCGCTTCATGGTGAACTTTTTCCACGAGGGGACAAGTGGCGTCAATGACCCGCAATTCGAGGTCCCGGGCCTGCTCCCAGCGGTCGGGCCCGACTCCATGCGCGCTGAAGAGCAATGGCGCACCCCGAGGCACTTGCTCGAGACGGTGCACAAAAACCGCCCCCTGTGCCGCCAAATCATGCACGACATGGGCGTTATGCACGATATGGTTCAACACATACACGGGGGCACCATAAATGGCCAGGGCCCGCTCCACACTCTTGATCGCCCGTTCCACCCCGGCACAAAATCCACGGGGACGGGCCACAATAATTCGCATATTCGCTCCTCGTTCGGCCTTGCTCAGGCCACTTCCAGCATAACAGCCCACGCCGTTGGGAATCATCCCGACGACAGAACTCACGCGAAATAACGTGGAACTGGAGGGGGTGGGATCACTATAATGGCGTTCGCGCGTAACACACGCGGCGAGACGTCCGCCCCCCGGTCGGGGGCGATATAGGAAAGGGTTTTTCATGGAACGGTTTGGATTCATGATGCGGCTGAAAGACGAATCGGTCATCGAGGAATACGAGCGGTTGCACATTGACATCGGCGACGAGGTGCGCGCGGCGCACAGCCGGGCCGGTTTTCAGAATTACTCGATCTTTCGCTCCGGTCTGGACCTGTTCGGCTACTACGAAGCCGAGGACGCCGCCGGTTGCCTTGTGCGCATTGCGGACGAACCCATCATGGTGGAATGGTGGGCCAAGACCAATCCCCTGATGTGGACCGATGGCGGCAAGCCCCTCTTCAAGCCGGTTCCCGAGGTTTTCCACATGGATTGACCCGGGCGGAAATCTGCTCCGAATTTGACTGATTCGATCCCCGGGCACTATACTGTGACCGGTGTTGTGCGCCCGTTTTGACAAACTCCGAGCCATAGAATAGAAGGTTGGATTATGCTTCGCAGTCTCCTGCCCCAAACCACGGATTTTTTCAATTTTTTTGAAGAACACAGCCAATTTACCATTGACGCCTGCAACGAGCTGGTGCTCATGCTGCAGGACGGTGCCGACCATATCGCTGCGGCTGCCCGCATCAAGGATATTGAGCGCAGTGCCGACGGGGTGACCCATGCCTGCACGGACGCCCTGCACAAGACCTTCATCACCCCCATCGACCGCATGGACATCCTCAAGCTCATTCAGCGGATGGACGATGTGGTGGACTCTGTTGAATCCATTGCCTCGCGCCTCGTCATGTACGAAATCACCGATCCCCGACCGGAAGCCCGTGCTTTGGCGGATGTGCTGGTGCGCGCGAGTCAGGAAATCGCAAAAGCCGTGAGTCGCCTGCGCAGCATGAAGAACGGCGAGCTTATCAAGCAGCACTGTATCACGATTTTCGACTTGGAAAATCAAGGTGATGTCCTCATGCGAGCGGCCTTGACCGACCTCATCAAGCATGAGAGCAACGCCATTGAGGTCATCAAGTGGAAAGAGATTTTCGAGCGGCTTGAAAGGGCTACCGATCGGTGCGAGTCCGTTGCGAATATCATACAGGGCATTGTGCTCGAGGCCTCGTGATTTTATGACCCTCCTCTCTGTTGTTGTTATCATCACCATCGCTCTGGCTTTGGTTTTCGACGTGATCAATGGTTTTCACGACGCGGCAAATTCGATCGCGACGGTGGTATCCACCCGGGTACTCACCCCCCGCGCTGCCGTTTTGTGGGCCGCTTTTTTCAATTTCGCTGCCATATTCGTGTTCAAGCCGGAAGTGGCGAACACTATCAAGAAGATTGTTCATATCGACCATACCGACCCTGGATTCGTCTATGTCGTTCTCGCGGGATTGCTTGGGGCCATCGTGTGGGATTTGCTGACGTGGGTCTGGGGTCTGCCCACGAGCTCTTCGCACGCGCTCATCGGCGGTCTCGTCGGCGCGGGTATCGCCCACAAAGGGGTGGGCATCATCGAATGGGCCAAGGTCTGGACTACGGTGAAATTCATCCCGCTCGCCCCCATGATCGGCATGGCGATGGGCCTCATTTTCATGGTGATTATCTACTGGATCTTTCAGCGCTGGACCCCGTATAACGTGGATCGGCTATTCCGTAAACTGCAGTTCCTGTCCGCCGCCCTGTATTCGATTGGGCACGGCGGCAATGACGCGCAGAAAACGATGGGCGTTATTGTGACCCTGCTTATCGCCGCCGGTTACCTCTCCCCGGAAACCGAACTATCCCTCACCCATCCCAACACGATGTGGATTGTCTTGTCCTGCAACTTGGCGATGGCCATCGGCACTGCCTTTGGCGGTTGGCGCATTGTAAAGACGATGGGCATGCGAATTACCAAGCTGAAGCCGGTGGGCGGATTCTGCGCAGAGACGGCCGGAGCCGCCACCCTGTTCATGGCGACCAGCATGGGCATCCCCGTTTCGACCACGCACACGATAACGGGTGCGATTATCGGCGTGGGTCTGACACAGCGGGTATCGGAAGTGAAGTGGGGCGTTGCCACGCGCATCGTGTGGGCTTGGTTGCTGACCATCCCCCTGTCCGCGTTTATTTCGGCTGTGTGTTTCGACGCGATCCGGGCACTGCATTCGGGTTTCTAAATGACAAGTCGGCCCTACTTCAAGTCGAACGCCTCCCTGAACAAGGTGGCTCGCGCCGCCGAGAGGGATTCCGATGCCGCCTCGCGCATCAGCATGAGATGGGCGGGTTGCGCGGTCAGCAGAAGTCGGTTAATACGTTCCATTGACAGCGAGTTGTCCAGCTTTCGTTCCACGCCGAGACGCATGGCGGAAAGCCATCGCACCGCTTCCGCATAGTCCAGCAGGTACGCACGGCTCGCCATGCCCCGAACCCGCCCCACGCGATCCTGAAACGCCAATTCATTTTCCTGCGACAGCTGGTTTCGGGCCTTGCGCTCCGCCTCGGCGAGTTGCTGGGCCACATGGCGCACTTGGAATACAATTTCCGCCTCCTGCCGTCCCAAGGATGCCGAATTGACCAAGAGGCGAAGGTGTCCCGCGCTTTCGGCGGGATCACAAAGCACGGCACCCTCCATTTCGCCCGGCATGCAGGATTCGTTAAGGAGCTCCTGCTTGATTTCCGAGTCGCCGGGCATATGCAGGTCCACACCGTGCAATTCTTGCTGGTTTTTGCGGGCCAGTTTTGCGGCCCATACACTCAGGGCGTTTGCCGCCTCGAGCGCGGGCAGATGCATGAGTGCGCTGGCCTTCAGGCCCGTCCCCAAGGCGTCGAAGTGAGCCGTCAGATAACCGCGCTGGGTGTCGTAGGCGAAATCGAGTACGCCGTTGAGGGTATCATCCGCCAGATTGAGCTGCGCCCAGGCTTCTTCCAGTTGCAGACCCGGCAGGAGCGCACGCAGGCAGACGTGATCGGCCCCGTTGACCATGATGCAAAAGCGCTGGTCGTTGGACACATAGACCCCGCGCGGCCCGTGGGATTCCAGAAGGGATTGCGTAATCAGTTGTCGCTCCGCCAACAGAAGGCGTTCAACGGGCTTGAGTTCAGGTAGAGAATAGTAAACTCCGGCGGACAAAAGATTGAGACTGTCCAAGGCGGACAGCACCCGGTCTTCGAGAACCTGCTTTTCGCTTTCCGTGCATTGGGAGGGAAAAGGATAATCGGGAAAGTTGCGCGCCAGACTGCACTGGGAGCGAACGACAAGATCGGCCTCCGGGGCATTGGACGACACCCAGTAAGGCTCCTGCTCGAGT
Source organism: Candidatus Hydrogenedentota bacterium (assembly GCA_903932505.1). Taxonomy (GTDB): domain Bacteria; phylum Hydrogenedentota; class Hydrogenedentia; order Hydrogenedentales; family CAIZGN01; genus CAIZGN01. The sequence continues at coordinate 23,006 of CAIZGN010000665.1, read as the reverse complement.
AATAGATCCAACGGCATGGTTTAATCCGCCCCGGACTCAGAAGCGGATAGGCCCGTCTCGAGACAACGGATTTCGTCGCGCAACAAGGCGGCCTCTTCGTAGTTCTCATCTTGGATCACGCTGCGCAGCAAGGAGCGTTTTACCTGCAAGTCCGCTCTCAAGCGCTCGCGCGCATCGCCAACGTGCGGGGTCTTCCCCTTGTGATGCACAGAACCGTGACAGGCCAGCAGAAGCGGGTCGATCAGCCCGGCGAACTCAGCGTAACAGGCCGCGCATCCGGCGCTACGCTCGTCCAGCAGCCGTTGCAGCAATGCCCCGCAAACCCGGCAGCTCCGGTGGGTGCGCAACGCCTCCTTCACCGCCTCTCGCTCGGATACGGAGCGGTCTTTGGTCGAGGGCTTGTCAAACTCAAAGCCCGTGACCATCTTGCCCCGCTGCAGGTCGAGACAGCCGGGACACAGATGGACGTCTTTCACGTGGCCATCGACGACCTCGGCGTAGCGCACGGTGGCGAGATTTTTGTGGCAGTTCTGGCAAAACATGGTTGAGTATCCTCACCTATAGTATACCATGGCTGCCGGAAATGGTTCTAACCGACAGGGCGCAATACAGGGTCTTCCATCCCGCTGGTGGCGAAGGCATTACGCCGTTCCACACAGGTGGGACAGGTTCCGCAGGGATGCACACCGCCCCGGTAGCAGCTCCAGGTATGCGCGAAATCGACGCCAAGTTCCACACCGAGATGCACAAGTTCCGCTTTCGATCGGCGCATATAGGGGGCAAGTATTTCAACGGGCGTCCGACGATTGAGCGACAGTGTTGCATTCATGCGATCGAGAAAATCAGTGGTGCAGTCCCAGTAGCCGTATTCGTCTTGGGCTTGTGCGCCGTAGTAAACCCGCGTCAGCCCCCGCGCTTCCGCGTAGGCGGCCGCGATGGACAGCAGTATCATGTTGCGATTGGGGACATAGGTGGGTGGCTGTTCTCGGTCGAGGTCGCTTAGCTCGTCCAGATCTGGCACCTTCCCTCCGCCCTGCACCAAGGCGGTGCCCGGTGCCAACACGGGCGCAATCACGCCCAAGTCAATGACTTCGTGTTCCACAACGCCCGCGTGTTTCGATTGAAAGCGGGCGCAATCGAGTTCACGCACGTGACGCTGTCCGTAGTGAAGACTTAGGGTGTGCAGGGGTGAGCGCGCAAGATTTCGCGCCACATCATGCAGCAACACCGACGAGTCCAGTCCTCCACTCAACAAAACCACCGCGCCATTGGGATGGATAAGCATTGCCACATTAACTCCACTCAGGGCTTTGGCGAAAGGCAGACCGGAACGGCCCCGGGCCCACCCGGCCCCGGACCCACTTCAACCGCTTGAAGGATGGCCTCGCCATCCGGATTGCTCAACGCCACTTCAATTATACCATGCTCCGGTTGGACGTCATTGAAGACCAAATCCGTCGCCGTAAACTTACCGCCTGCGGTCGCAGTGATATCCATCTGCTTCACTTTTTCTTGGCCGTTGATCGCGATGGTCACGCATCGCTTGAGGGGCTCGACATCGCGGGTTTCGGCAAACTTCAGGCGGACGTGATAGACGCCCGGCCCGACGGTCAGTGGAATCCAGAAGTTCTTTCCGTGCACACCATACCGATAGACCTCGGGGTTGTCCGTGCCGAAAATGACGTGCCGTCGGCGCGTTTTCCACCACGAAGCCTCGACTGTGTCCACCAATGCACCCGCGCGAATAAGAAACTCGGTGCCGGGCCGCCAGCTGCAACCTTGGGGATCGACGATGTCTTCCCGGCCCGTATAGCCGAAGACGAGGCGTTGCGCGATCGTGGGGCCGCCACCCACGCCATACGCGCTCTTCCCCTCGGCACTGGAATACTGGGCGCGGATCAGCTCCACCTTGCTGCCACTCGACACCGGGCGGCCCTGTCCGGTCAGCATCAGTTTTAGCGTGTGCGGTCCATTGGGCAGCCCATTGCGGTAGTAGAGCAATCCGTCATGCGGGCCGTGGGGAAACCAGGCATCCACCGGCACACGTTGTTTCTCGCCATCCAGATAGACATCGGCGAGTCCGCCATCGGGTTGGAAGGTTCCGAACAGCTGCACTTGATTTCCGGTAAAAGCGAACTCGACAGCTGCGTCCTTGGCCGAGGCAGCCCGGTGAAGCGTGCCGTCCCAAGTGCCGGAAAATCGCATGGCTTCCGGGGTCAGGGTCTGCTGTGGATCCGGGCCTTCCACGCTCACCCTCCACTTGTCGTCATGGCGGATGGTCACCAGAAAATCCCCGTCACCCAGCGCATCGAGCACATAACCGTTTTTGTCCAAGTCCTTGCGCTGCTTAAGCGTTTTTCCGTTCGCCTTGATCCGTTGCGGACAAAAGGCCAGGCGAAGCACGGTCTCGGTATTCGTTGGCGCATCGAAAGTGCAGAAGTCGACCCGCCCCTGGCCATAGGTCACATTGCAAATCGTGGCGGACGACCGCATGATGTGGTTTTCCCGGGCTGCACCCTCTGACTCCGGCAGCCATGCCATCGTGCCGAGCACATGCCGCAGCGCCATCGGATGCGCGATCTTGAACCAGTCCCCCGCCACAACCGCACCCCCGTCGATATTGTCCTCGACGATGCCTTGGTCGCGAATGTCGTAGGTGGCCAGCAGTTGCTGCCTCCGCGCCAATTCACGCGCCCACACGCTGTTTGCCCGCACACCGTATTCCGCGAAGACCGTGGATACCTCCATGGGCCCGTACCACAAGGAACGCCCGCAGCAACCGGACGACTCGGGATAGGCCCACGCCCCGCTGAACACGTCGCTGTTCGATTCCAGCGCGACGCTGGTCCGATTCAGGAAAAGGGACATAATGTTCCGCACATCATTGCGCCAATTGGGGAATTCATCGGGATGCGTCATGAGGTAACGCGCCGCGTACTCGGTCACGTTCTCGACCTGCACAAAGCAGGACCAATCCCAATAATTTCGACCCCAAGCATCGTGTGTGGTCCACGCGGGGAGCAAAACATCGCGCAGGTAGGCACGCCCCGCGTCCCGGGCTCGCACAATGCTCTCATTCTCGCCGCGATAGCCGAGTCGGATAAGCTCGTCCATGAAGGTGAGTATGAAGGTAATTCCCCCCGTCATCTGATCTTCGCCCCACGGTGCGCTTTCGGGGTTTGCGTATCGCGGCCAGGGAGCGCGACCGGGCGCGATCTCCGCATGGGCTGCCAGCAAATCACCCCAGTGTTCCGCCGCCTTCCTCCAGCGCGTCTCCCCCATGGTTTCAAAGGCGCGGAGCATGCCCAGACCGACCTCCGCCACGATGTCGAGCTGAATCATACCGTCCGGGGATGCATTACCATAAGGTTTGCCTTTAATGGGGACACTGATAAGGAAATCCGGCCATGGATGGGTGGATGGAGTCAGACAGTGGTCCAAGAGGAAATCGGCCTGAAGCGCGGCAATGGACAACGCGGACACATCGCCCGTGTACCGGTAATAGTCCACGAGTCCGAGCAAGATATACGACGACCGCTGTCCCAAGTCCCCATCGGCCCAATCGATGATCGGGGGTACGGTGATCATCCCGTCTTCGGCAATCTTCCAAGCGCCGCTGAAGAAATATTCGGGCACGGCAGCCACCGCCCGCGAGGTGTCCGTCCAGGGATAGCGTTTGAGGGTTTCTGCGGCGATGCGCACCCGGTAATCGAACTGACCGTTCTGGCCCAAGTACCAAGGCGCAATCACGCCCTGTGAATCCTCTACCGTGGGGTGGGCGTAGTAACGGTCAAAACGCTGCGCGGCCCAACTCGAGGCGGCCATACCCACTACCACCCCAATCAAGGCCAACCGCACGCACATCAAAGAACGTCGCATCATGAGGAACTCCTTCTTACCAGGTTGGTACAACGGCCCTCTAATGCGTGTGACCGCTATTTAGAAGGGGCCGCTCCGGGAAACATGGCGGTCACCTGTTGTTCAATCAAGGGTTCAAAACCAGTCAGGGTGAAGTCGCCCAACAACGCCTGCTCAGCATCGCTCCAGGTGGCCGAACCATCAAGTTTCATCCCCTTGAAGGCGGCCGCTTCCTTCAGCGCGGGCAGGGAAAAACCGGCGAAAAGATTCAGTGCGGTGGCGGCATTCGGGTCGGCATCGGTGCGCAAGCGAATACGGAGAGTATCCGGTGCGGTGAGGTCCGCATTAAGCCGCACATCGTGAATCATGGGTAATATGCTCATCACCAGCACGGCACCCTGTTCTAACAGTTGGGCACGCCAATCCCCGCCATTCGCTTTTATCATCGCACCCAGCAGCGTAAAGATTTCCCCGTTGCGGTTATCCAGTACCACTTCCGCCAGATGCCCCCCCTCCACTTTCAGGGGTTCACCGGCGATATCATGCGTCCAGTCCTCGAGCAATCGGGATTCCAAACCGTCCGGGATGGGCAGATGCGCGGTGGCTTGCAGCGCGCCGCGTTCGGGCATCTTGAACAGGGGCGTGTCCCACCGCAGGATATTCATCTCAGGCGACACATCATCCATGCGCACTTTATCCGCCAGAAAAGGCCCGAAGCGGCGTTCATTGAGAAAAAGCGTGAAAGTGACCTCGCTCGTGGCATAGTCGGATTCTTCCAGAATCGCCACTTCATGGGGCAGCCCCTTCTTGACCAAGGTCGGTATGCTAACAGGAACCCACGCCGGAAGCGGTATGTTTTTCGGCAAATGCCGGATGATAAGTTCCTCAATCTTCGGGCCGTCGATAACGGCGCGAAACTTGGTACGGGGAGTCGCAAATTGTTCGTGGGATATGGCCCCGGCTTCCCGAAGCCCCAGTTCGCGATCCAAGCGGATCAGCCAGAAAGCTCCCACTGCAAACAGCAGCAGTACTATCACCACCCCCGCGATGAGACAACCTTTTTTCACAACCATTCTCCCGTGTTTGAATCTATTGTGCGTGCCCCGCCCCGCATTGCTTCAGTCGAGCAGTTCCCAATCACGCTGGGCGAGTGGCATGGGCGCGGGCCGCTCGCAGACGCTTTTCAATTTCACATGCCGCCCCGACTCGGACGCGTCGTGAAAGGCGTGCATGATGTCCAGAACGTGATACGCCATGGTCCCGTTCGCCCGGTGCGCACCGCCCTTGCGAATGATGCGGGCCATGTCCGCCAGACCCACGCCGCGCGAATTCGTGGCATATGCGTGCGTAAGCGGCACCTCGCCCCAAGCTTGGGCCCCCGCGCGAAGCACTTTCACCGGGCTGCCGAAACAATTGGGATCCCCGATGTTCATGGATCCAATCGTCCCGTGCACCTCGATGCAGGGCAGCGTGTGCGCCCACACATCAAAACTGGTGACAATCGTTGCAATCGCCCCTTGGGCAAAATCGATGAGACCCGCGACGTGCGTGGGAATCACGACCTGCACTTTTTTGCCGTACTTTTTCTCGCTGGTAATCGTGCGTTCAGGAAAGGTGATCCGCGTGGAACCGGTCACACGCCGTGCCGCGCCCAGGAGCGAGACCAGCGCAGTAAGATAGTACGGCCCCATGTCAAACATCGGTCCGCCACCACTCTGATAGAAAAACTCGGGATCCGGGTGCCAAGTTTCATGACCGTGACACTGCATGAAAGCAGTGGCCGATACCGGTTCGCCAATCCATCCGTCGTCGATGAGTTTTCGTGCGGTTTGGAGACCTGCGCCGAGAAAGGTGTCCGGCGCGCACCCGACAAGCAGACCCTTGTTACGCGCAAGGGCTAGGACTTCTTCGCCCTGTTCGCGGGTCAGCGCAAACGGCTTTTCACAAAAGGCATGCTTCCCCGCTTCAAGGGCGGCTAAATTCACCGCGCCATGGGCGGCCGGAACCGTCAGATTCAAGACCAGCTCCACCGATTTATCCGCCAGTAACTGCTTCACGCCCGGATAGGCCTTCGCAAGACCATGTTTCTTGGCTTTTTCCACCGCTCGCGCCTTGTCCAGGTCTGCGCAGCCCACAATCTCGATACTCTCAAACCTTCGGGCGTTTTCGAAATAGACATCCGAGATATTGCCACATCCCACCACGCCAACCTTGACCCGTTTCATGTCTGACTCCTTGATTGCTGGTCGCGAAAGAAGCAAATATGCACCACGCCCCATGAATCATCACAACGCTTACTGCCGCAGGCGTTTCTGGGTGGTTTCGAATTCGAAAACCCGACCCAACCAACGCATTCCTGCGCAAGAGCAAGGGTTCTTGAGCGCGGAGAAATTGAACTTCCCTCGCCCATATTTTTCACCCTCGCATTCTAACCTATCGCTCCCCTATTTACAAGCAAGCACAAATGGCAGAAGTGAGGGCAGCCGTCACAGGCTGGCGAAATTTTCGTCACCCCTCAGCTCATGTAAATATTGTTCATGGGGGTCATTGGTACCCCCACCCGTTCCCAAATTTTGCTGAATTTTGGGCTGAGATGGTGTGGTGGCCAAATTTGGTGCGGTTTTTGTGGTTGTCTTTTTGTATACACCCCATCTATGTGTTTGATGTAAAAGAACTTATGGAGATTTGTAGCCTGTTGCTTTGTGCAAATTCTCCCCAGTCAGGGGTCTTTTTTGGTGACTTTTGGTCGATTTTTGAGTCAAAAATTCCAGTTTTTTCCAAGATTGCGGCGTTTTCGGTCACGGGCCGTTGGCGGGTTTGGGTATATGCGGCGGTCATGGTGTAGTTCCCTCCTCTCACCTTTAGGCACGGTTTTTTGCATTGGTGGGGGGATTGCTTGGGCTGCAGGTAGAATGCCTGTGCTTGGAATCGGCGGGTGGAAGGGTGTTGGCCGAGTGGGGTATCCTTGGCTTGGAGGGGATGGTAGCGATGACTGGAGTGGCTATGGATGTGGTTGAAGAGTTGTGCGTGTTTTCGGGTTTGTCGCTTGGTGAAGTGCGCTTGCGTATGGATGAGCAAATTGCGCGCACCGCACGCTTGTTCAATGAATTTGAGGGCGGTGCCGAGTCTTTCTACCGCAGCACCGATGCCTATCTGTTTGAACTGGCGAATTGGGAGGAGGATTCGCATCGTTCGGAACTCGCGGCGGTGCTTGGCGGGGGATTGGGTGGCAAGCGGCTTTCGGTATTGGAGTATGGATGCGGTATTGGCAGCTTCGCGTTGAAACTTGCGGAGCAGGGGTTTATCGTTACGGCATGCGACGTTAATGAGCCATGCCTGACCTTTTTGCGTCAGCGGGTGGCACGGCGTCAGTGGGAGCAGCACGTCAACGTTACGAGCCCGGATGACGCTTTGTCGGTCGGCCCTGTGTATGGCCTGATTTCGTGTCAGCATGTGCTGGAGCATGTGACGAACCCGCTTCATACCCTGATCCGGTTTCGAGATTGTCTGATGCCTGGCGGCATGTTTGTCGGGATCGCGCCCTTTAGTATGGTCGGCCCGGAGTTTCCGGAGCATGACCCCAAAAACGCGCACCTGCGGTTGTCGTCGCTCTGTGAGGAAGCTGGATTGCGCGTAGAAGCGATTGTGCCCTTCGGACAGGTGGGCAACTATACGTTTGAGTTGGTGCAGGCGCTGAAAATGGACGAGCAAAGGAAGACACCATGACGCTAAGCGACAAGGATAAGGCGGATTTGCTTTCGATCGCACGCGGTACGCTGAGGTATTACTTCGAGCAAGGTCGTGCCCCTGAAAGCCCGGAAACACTTGGGGCGGAACCGTCGGCAGACCTGCGGGAACTTCGGGGTGTTTTTGTGACGCTGCACAAGAGGGCCGCGTTGCGGGGCTGTATCGGGCATATCCTTCCGCAGATGCCGCTGGGAAACGCTGTCATTGACAATGCGATAAATTCTGCGTTTCGTGATCCGCGTTTTGAGCGACTCAGGCCCGAAGAGTTGCCTGAGGTTCACATCGAAATATCGGTTTTGACTCCGCTGGTGGCGGTGGCCTCTTATCGCGATATCGAGATTGGAAAACATGGCATCCTGCTGTCCAAGAAAGGGTGTCGGTCGGTTTTTCTTCCACAGGTGGCCCCGGAGCAGGGCTGGGGTCTGGAGGAAACCTTGCGGCATCTTGCTTGCAAAGCGGGTCTCGGCGCTGAAGACTGGCGGGAAGGTGCGCAGTTTGAGGTGTTTGAGGCCATTGTCTTTGGCGAGGCCATGCCCTAGTCCGCACTTTCGGAGAGTAGGCCGAAGCCTCAAAACAGCATCCAGCCCCCCGTATCGGCTATAATGCCGAAAACATATGCCCGACGGGCTGGAGAATATGGAATGGCGAAAAAGCCAAAAAATGAAACGGTTTTCCCTGGGAATGGGGGCGTGGCCATCACCCGTCAGCCCTTTCCTAATTCCCGCAAGATCTATTTGAAGGGCACACGCGGCATTCGCGTGGCCATGCGAGAAGTGATTCAGACCAACGCGCCGGGATCCAAGGCCCATCCGCCGATTGCCGTGTATGACACCTCGGGTCCATATACCGATTCGGAAGCGGAAATCGATGTGCACGCGGGCGTACCTGACATCCGCAGCAAGTGGATTCGTGTGCGGGGTGGCGTGGAGGGCCTTGAGGGAGAAACGTCGAGCTATGGACAGCGGCGTGCTGCCGATCCGGCGCTTGCGCCAGTGCGTTTTCAACGGGTTCGCAAGCCTTTGCGTGCGAAATCGGGCGAGCGCATCACCCAGCGGTATTGGGCGCGGCGCGGGGTTATCACGCACGAAATGGAGTACGTCGCCATTCGTGAAAACACTCGCTGCAAGGCAAAGCCCGGCGCACGGGTGATCACCCCGGAATTCGTGCGCGAGGAAATCGCCTCGGGGCGTGCGATTCTCCCGGCGAACATCAATCATCCCGAGGCCGAGCCGATGATCATCGGGCGGAATTTCCTCACGAAGATTAACGCGAACATCGGCAATTCTGCGGTGGCAAGTTCCATCGAGGAAGAGGTCGAAAAGATGGTGTGGGCTGTGCGTTGGGGTTCGGACACCGTGATGGATCTGAGCACGGGACCGCACATCCACGAAACGCGCGAATGGATCATCCGCAATTCCCCGGTGCCCATCGGCACCGTGCCTTTGTATCAGGCGCTTGAGAAAGTGGACGGCGAGGCGGAGGCCCTCACTTGGGATCTTTTTCGCGACACCATGATCGAGCAGTGTGAGCAAGGGGTGGACTATTTTACGCTCCATGCCGGGCTGTTGCGGCGGTTTATCCCCGTGGCCACGCAACGTTTGACGGGTATTGTCAGCCGAGGCGGAGCCATCATGGCCCGATGGTGTCAGGCCCACCGTCGCGAGAATTTTCTGTACACCTATTGGGACGAGGCCTGCGAAATCATGGCCGCCTATGACACAGGCGTGTCCATTGGGGACGGCCTGCGGCCCGGCTCCATCAAGGACGCGAACGATAAGGCCCAGTTTGCGGAGCTCAAGGTGCAGGGCGACCTCACCCTGCGCGCCTGGGAACACGATGTACAGGTCATCAACGAAGGTCCGGGCCATGTGCCCATGCACCTCATCGAAAAGAACATGCAGAACCAACTCGATTGGTGTCATGGCGCGCCGTTCTACACGCTGGGTCCGCTCGTTACCGATATCGCCCCCGGTTATGACCACATCACCTCGGCCATTGGTGCTGCGCTCATCGGCTGGTATGGCGCGGCCATGCTCTGCTATGTCACTCCGAAGGAACATCTGGGTCTGCCGGATAAAAACGATGTGCGCGAAGGGGTGATCGCGTATAAGATCGCAGCCCATGCCGCCGATTTGGCCAAGGGACACCCCTCCGCGCAGTTTAGGGATGACGCCCTGAGCAAGGCGCGGTTTGAGTTCCGGTGGGACGACCAGTTTAACCTGTCGCTCGACCCGGAGCGATGCGCCGAATATCGGGCGGCGAGTCTGCCACCAGATCAGGGTGAGTCCAAGCCCTATTGTTCCATGTGTGGGCCCAAGTTTTGCTCTATGCGCGCGTCGCACGAACTCTGCAAGGACACGAAGGGGAGCAAACCCGCCCCAGGTCGTCGAAAGACCGCTCCCTAGGGTCGACACGGCACGCTGGCAGGGCGCAATCCATGAAAAACGCAGTCCCGGATCCCAAAACCCAGCGCCGTCTGGCCTTTGAGGCGCGGACGGTTCGCGCGATGATGCGTATATACTGTCGGGATCATCACGGTGGTGATTCTCTGTGTCCGGACTGTCAGGCATTGCTGGAATACTCGGAAAAGCGGGTATCACGGTGTCCCCACGGCATTGAAAAGCCCAACTGCAAGGATTGCCCCATCCACTGCTTCCGTGAACCCCAGCGGAGCGAGATTCACGCCGTCATGCGGTATGCCGGGCCGCGCATGCTTGGAAAGCACCCAATCATGGCGCTGCACCACCTGTATGTGCAGTGGCGGCGCAGGAAAGTCCAAAATAAAAATAATGTGAATAAATAATTTCGAATTCGAGCTTAAGTTTCCTGTGGGACAGCCGATATAGAACCGTATGGGCTGTAATAGGCGCAACCCACAGGAAAGGAATCCGAAGTTATGAGTACCAATGGAATCGGTTCTATCAGTTCACTGCTGAATACCCTGGCGCCCAAGGCTACTCCATCCAACAAGATGGATGCCATGATTCAACGCTTCCTCAAGAAAGCGGATTCGGACGGGGACGGCAAGCTCGGCAGCTCGGAATTGTCCGGTTTGTCCTCGGACGCCATGACGGCGTTGGACACGGATGGCGATGGGAAGCTGAGCAAAGACGAGATCAAGACGGCGGTTCAAAAGGCTTTCGACAACATCAAGCAGGCGATGAGTTCAGGCGGAGATTCCAGTGCCTTGGACGCGGTTCGCAATTCGCCGGAAGGTCAGTTGATGGCGTTGATGCGTCCCGGCAAGGGCCACCATCAACCGAAGCAGGCGCAGGAGGGGCAGTCCCAGCAAGGCAACTCAATCCTCATCCAATCCACCTCAATCCAGATCAACATCACCCAGACGACCTACACGATGGGCGGCTCGAAAGTTTCCCCCGATTCCGGTTCCAGCGCACTCAATTTGCTGGCTTAAGCTATTTCACGATCCGACCAGTTCGGGCTGCGAATGCTTCGTGTGAGAGCGGGACGCCCCCCGGGGGCGTTCCGCTTCTCCATGAGCACCGTATCAGCGTTCTGACTGATACTCGTCCAACACCTTCTGCAGCGCTAACTGCATGGCCTGTGCGGTTTCTTCCGGCGTGAGCCGTTTCCCTTCAGACCCGATGGAGAACTGCTGCTCGACCTTCGTGAGGTCGAGCCCCATCCGGCGATACCAAGGATGCGGATAGACCGGCACCGCAAAATCCTGTGAATCAATGAAGGCGCTCATGTTCGCGGGGCGTTTTCCGTAATGCAGGTAGGCGTCCGAGTGTGCGACATCAATTCTCCCCGGCACAATGTGTCCATTGAGCGCGGCCCAGCGTACCATGTCTTCCCCCGCGCAGAATTTGATGAAATCCCACGCGTCCTGCGGCACGTTCGTGTCCCACAACACCCCGAATTCTTCCTGCCAGAAACCGGTGGCGCGATGGTGTTGACCGTTGAAAACAAAGGCTGGAAACTCGACGATGTCCCAGTCGAATTGGGTGCCGCGAAAGGTCTCTATGGCGTAGCTTGATGCGGCGTGCATGGCGACGCGACCTGCTTCGAACATGGGCAGCATGCCCAACTCGGCGGAGGCACTGGGCGTCGGCATCACCGGTTGCTCGCCGTACATCAAGGCCTGATAACGCGCCAGCACCGCGCGGTTGATCGGCGTGTCAATCCGTGCCTCTTTCCACGCGGGATCCGCCATCTGGCCGCCATACAGCAGGAAGGGCACCAGGTATACCTGCCCTAGCTGAAGCCCGTACTGGTCGATGGTGCCATCTCCGTCAAAATCACGGGTGAGGGCTTTCGCCATGCGCTCCATGTCCTCCCAGGTCCAGTCCTTGGTGGGATAGGGAAGCCCGGCGTTGTCGAACAGATCCTTGTTGTAAAAGATGACGGCGGTTTGACCGCTGGACGGCAGCGCACGCACCGAACCTTGCCATTGCATCGCCTGCCATAGACGCGGTTGAAAATCCTCCGGACGCACCGTGCCATCGCGCGCAATGAAGTCATCCAGCGGCATCAAGGCATCCGAAAACTGTTCCCAGCCCACCCCGCACCACGCGACATCCGGCGCGGTGCGCCCTGCGATCATGACTTGCAGCTTCCGACCGGGATCAGGGGTGAGAATGAGATTGACCGCCACGTCCGGATGCAATTCCATGTATCGTTGGGCGAGATATTCGCCATAGCGCACCTTTTGCGGTGTGAAAGTGGGCCACAAGAAATCGATGGTGGCCCGTTTCCCGGGCGTCTGGTTGATGCAAGTCCGGGCGACCTGCACCACGGAAAAGACAAGACCCAGCACCACCAGGGCCAGCGGCGTCATCCGCGCGATGTGGGTGGCGAGCTTTCTCACGGTGTCATCCCTTCAAGCCAGACATCACCACGCCGCGCACGAAATAGCGCTGCCCCGCGATGAAGAGCAGCATGCACGGCAGCGAGACCACCAGTGTGGCCGCCATCAGATAGGGCCACTGCGTTTCATACGCGCCCTTGAACATGTAAAGACCCAGAGTGAGTGTAAATTTCGGGATGCTGTTGAGATAGACCAGCGGCCCCATGAAGTCCAACCAATAGCCCGTGAAACAGAAGATGGCCACCGTCGCGATCACTGGACGCGAGAGCGGCAGCAGAATGCGCCAGTAAATGCCCAAGAAAGTACATCCGTCGATGCGTGCGGCATCGTCCAGATCAAAAGGGACGGTCATGAAATACTGGCGAAAGAGAAACACCGCAAAGGCATTGGTTCCCAGCCACGCGGGCATGAACAAAGGCAGCAGCGTGTCGATCCAATGCAGTTCGCGAAACAGCAGGTAGATCGGGATCATGGTCACCACCGGCGGAAGCATCATCCCGGACAACATCACCATGAACAGGGCCTCCCGCCCCGGAAAACGGAATCGCGCAAAGCCATATCCCACTAGCGAGCACGACAACAATGTACCCAAAGTGCCGAGGAAAGTCACCGCCACCGAATTCGACAAGCCCTCCCAGAATCGCATTTTCTCCAGCGCCTCGCTGTAGTTTTTCCAGTAAGGCGCGAGACGGCGATGCACCGTATCTTCCGGGGTCCATTCAGCGGCCGCCGCCGTCTCCCCGGAAGTCACCGGACGCACCCGATAGGCGAGTACCTCCCCGGCAAACGCGCCCTCCGGCAGGTAGACCGTGGTTTGTGCCGAGCGGTCGGCTAGGCTCTTGATGCTGACCTCCATCGTTTCACTACGCCCCGAAAGCCGAACCTGTGCGGCCAACACCACCACCTGCCGCTCACCCCCATCGGTGCGCTGCACCTCTTTCCAGGGCAACCATTCGATGCCCCGCGACAAACCCAGGCCGCTCTGTTTGAGCGATGTGGACAGCATCCACCCCAACGGCAACAGGAGTACAAAAGAGGCCAACAGCAGCACGACATGCGCCGATAAATCCCGCAATCGCTCCATCCGTCAGACCTCCAAAATCAAGGGCATCACACACGACTCAAACTTGCGGGAGTATAACACAGGCACAAACAGGACCGGGGAACTGGGACACGGAAACGCTGATTCGTAAGGCATGCACCCCAAACATAAGGCAACCCCTATTTGGAGTGCGCGGCCAGTTGAATACGACTTTAACGCAAAGGCGCGAAGGCGCAATAAAATCCGCCCAACCCAGCCACCATTCCCGCGCAGGCGGGAAGCTAGTCTGAAGTCGCTGGTTTGGTGAGTATGCGCTGGATCCCCGCCTTCGCGGGGATGATGATTGGTGTGTAATTTGCATGGCTTGGCGTCTTCGTGTCTTTGCGTTAAATACAACTTTAACGCAAAGGCGCGAAGGCGCAATAAAATCCGCCCAACCCAGCCACCATTCCCGCGCAGGCGGGAAGCCAGTCTGAAGTCGCTGGTTTGGTGAGTATGCGCTGGATCCCTGCCTTCGCGGGGATGATGGTGACCGAACTCAAGATTCTGTTCCACCTGATGGATCAACCGCCTCAGCCAACCGCGCAACCAGCGTTCACTAATCGCGAAGGGCGCTAAGCCATACCCCTCTCTGTGCCCCTCCGAGTCCTCTGTGGTGAAAAAATAATTTCCGCAAAGAAAAGCCCGGCAGGACGAAACCCATGCAAGGGCTTCGTCCCGCCGGGACGCCATATTAATACGGTCAGAGCAGAAACTCAGGCAATTGCGCGTGCCTTTTCGTAGGCGGATATCTTGTCTTCATGGCGAAGGGTCAGGCCGATCTGATCCCATCCGTTCAAGAGGCGTTCGCGCAGGAAGGGGTGGATTTCAAAGGCAATGGTTGATCCATCGGGCTTTACGATGCGCAGAGCTTCGAGGTCAACGGTCAGTTGATACCCTTCGCTTGCGCGGACTTCCGCGAACAGCTGGTCGACGGTTTCCGATGCCACCTTCACGGGCAGGATGCCATTGTTGAAGCAGTTGTAGTAGAAAATGTCGGCAAAGGAAGGGGCCAGAATGCACCGGATGCCGTAGTTTTCCAAGGCCCATGGCGCATGCTCGCGCGACGACCCGCAACCGAAGTTGTCTTTCGAAAGCAGGATGCTTGCGCCCTGATAGCGCGGGGCATTCATTTCAAAATCGGGATTCGGGGTCTTCTCATCGGCCAGATAGCGCCAATCGAAGAACAACATGGGGCCGTAGCCCGTGCGCTCGATGCGCTTCAGGAACTGCTTGGGGATGATCTGGTCCGTATCCACATTGAGCGCCTCGAGTGGCGCGACGATACCGGTCAATTGGGTGAAAGGCTGCATGGTTTCTATCCTCCGGGGAATATTCTCCCCATGGCTGTTCTATTTGTAGTCCCAGTTCCGCACATCGACAAAGTGGCCCGCAATGGCGGCCGCAGCGGCCATCGCCGGTCCGACCAGATGGGTGCGGCTGTCCTTGCCCTGGCGTCCTTCAAAATTGCGGTTTGATGTGGAGGCGCAACGGTCGCCCGGGTTCAGCCGGTCATCGTTCATGGCCAGGCACATCGAGCAACCCGGGTCTCGCCATTCAAAACCCGCCTCGCGGAATATCGTATCCAGTCCTTCTGCCTCGGCTTCCTTTTTGACGGCATACGAACCGGGCACCACGATCGCGAGTTCAATGGAGGGGTCTACCTGGTGCCCCTTGGCCACTTTGGCCGCCGCGCGCAAATCTTCGAGCCTGCCATTGGTGCAGGAGCCGATGAACATTTTGTTGATCTTGATATCGGTGATGGGCAAGCCCTCGGCCAGCCCGACATAGGCCAGCGCGTTCTTCGCGGCCAACCGCGTGTTGGCGTCGGCAATCTCGGCCAGTACAGGGACATGTCCCGACACACCGGTCACCATCCCGGGCGATGTGCCCCAGGTCACCTGCGGTTCAATGTCCTCGCCACGCAATTCGACCACGGTGTCGTAGCTGCAAGCGGCGTCGGAGGCCCATTGGGCCCATTCTGCGCTCAGCGCGTCGAAGGACTTGTTCGCTGGCAGATAACGTCGCCCGCGCAGGTACGCGAAGGTTTTTTCGTCGGGCGATACCAGTCCCGCGCGCGCACCGGCTTCGATGGCCATGTTGCACACCGTCATGCGGCCTTCCATGGTCAGGGCGCGGATAACTTCGCCGGTGAACTCGATGACATAGCCCGTGCCGCCCGCCGTGCCGATTTTTCCGATGATGGCGAGTACCACATCCTTCGCCGTCACCCCGGCACCCAGCTTGCCGCTCACCCGCACTTCCATCGTCTTCGACGGCTTCTGCAGGAGTGTCTGCGTGGCGAGTACATGCTCGACTTCGCTCGTGCCGATGCCGTGCGCAAGCGCACCAAACGCACCATGCGTGGCCGTGTGCGAATCGCCGCACACGATGGTCATCCCGGGGAGGGTCAGCCCGAGTTCCGGGCCGACGACATGCACCACGCCGTTGCGTTCATCGAACATGTCGAAACACTCGATGCCAAACTCGGCGCAATTGTTCCGCAAGGCCTCGATCTGCGCGCGCGACAAGACGTCAGCGATCGGTTTGTCCCGGTCCTTTGTGGGGATGTTATGGTCCATGACGGCAAAGGTTAATTCCGGATGCCGCACCTTGCGTCCCGCAAGGCGCAATCCTTCAAAGGCCTGCGCCGAAGTCACCTCGTGCGCATAGTGCCGGTCGATATAGAGAATCGGATCCTCTCCGGCCGGTGTGTACACCTCGTGCGCGTCCCAAATCTTCTGATAAATCGTTTTTGCCATGGTCTTCTCTCCGTACCCGGCCCGTCGGGGCTAGGCAAAGTGTTTCAAGAGCAACTCATTCAACGCTTCCCGCAATAGTTCCGCGTCGCTGATGCCCTCGCGTTCCGCCAAACGCCGCAGGCCCATCAACTGGCCTTGCGTGTAATAACTCGTCTTCGGTGTCATTTTTTCCTCGCGCGGCAGACACGACTTGTTCCGGCCGGTGGCCTTCGCGCGGTACAAGGCCTCGCAGGCCTTCTGCAGCACCTGCCCGGCTTCCTGTCCATCATCGGGAAAGGCCGCTAGACCCGCGCTGATTCGGACTCCGGCTTCGGGACTCGGATCCGCGCGCCGGAAATTCTCCAGCCGCAGAAAAGCCTCTTCCTTCTCCACGCCTTCCCAGATCACCGCGAACGCATCCCCGCCGCACCGGTACAAACGCGCCGGGGCGGGAAAAGCCGCAACCAAACGCTGCCCCAACGAAACCAGCAGGGCATCTGCCGCTTCGCGCCCCTGCTCGGCGTTGATCTTGCCGAACAGGTCTACATCCACCATGCCGACTGAAACCGACATCTCCGCACGGCCCGCCCCGACCACCGCCAAACGCCAATCGGCTTCAAACGCTTGGCGCGCAGGCAACTGGGTCAACGGATCCGCCAGACTATCGATTTTTTTCGCCATGGGATTCAGCACTCACATTGACATACATTGATTCATATATGTACCTGCATCTATTTAATCATATTTCGGGCGATAAGTCAAGGGGAATTCGAAAGCGAAGATGCAGGGTCTTATTGCAGCGATGCGCGCAGCGCCTCGCATAGGGTGGCAACGGAATCGAAGGCATAATCGGGTTTCGAGGGGCAGTCTGCCAGCATCTCCGGGGTGGTCTCGCCAGAGAAAACCAGGATGCCGGTGAGGTTCGCGGCCACGGCCATGGCCATGTCGGTGTAGAGCCGATCCCCCACCATGGCCGTCTCCCCGGGCTCAGCGCCGAGTTTTGATAGGGCCGCCAGCGCCATGCCCCGGTTTGGCTTGCCGATGTATTCCGGCGCACGGCCCGTCGCTGCTTCGAGCAGGGCGGCTATCGCCCCGCAGTCCGGCACGGGGTCGGTCTCGGTGGGACAGACACGGTCCGGGTTCGTGGCCCAGTACGGCAGCCCCTGCCGCAGCCAGTGACACGCCCCCACCAGTTTTTCATAGGTCAGGGTCTTGTCAAAACCAAGCACCACGGCATCCGGAGCATCCTGCACGACCTCGAGGCCCGCGAGACGCAACTCCTCCTCAAAGAAGGGCGTCCCCACGGCGAAGATGCGGCGGCATGCGGTTTCGGCAGCGAGATAATGGGCGGTGGCCTGTCCGGCGGTCCAAATGTCCTCCAGGCGGGCTTCAAAGCCCAGCTGGAGCAGCTTGGCGTGATAGTGGGCGGCATCGGTCGAGGAATTGTTGGTGAGGAAGAGGAATCGGCGTCCGCTTTCCCGCAAGTAACGAATGAAGACCTGCGCGCCGGGAATGGCGTGCTCGCCCAAGTAGACGGTGCCATCCATATCCAGCAGGAAGTGTCGCAGGGACTGCAGCGGCACGCGCGGGGTCATGGCGCGTCGGTATCACCCGATTCCCGGGCACTTTTTCGGGGATCGATACCCGTATCGCCCAGCACCTTCGCCGCTTCACGGATTTTGGCCATGGCATCGCGACCGCCATACATGATGAGGGTATCCCCCGCCATAATCGGGGTATCCTCCGTCGGGGTCTCGACATACCCGCCGTCGGCCCGCTCGATACCCAACACACTGACCTCCTGACCGTCCAGTGCCAGTTCGGAAATCTTCTTGCCCGCCATTTTCTCGGAGTCCACGTGGGCCTCGGCCACTCCGAAGGCCGCCGCACGCTCCTCCCCCACCTTCTCGCGCTTCGCCTGTATTTCCTTGAGATTGTGGAAGTGTTTTTCCTCGTGGTCCGGACGGCCCTTGGCTTCGTCGAGTGCCGCGATGGACTCCCGTCCCCCGTAGACAATCACCTTGTCATTCTTGCGGAGGTAGGTGCTCCCGATCGGGGAACCCACAAACTCACCGTCAGCGCGATGGATGCCCAGAACATTCACGCCGACATCCCCCAGCCGCAGGTCGGACAGGCGCTTGCCCACGAGCCAATCCTCCGCATTCAATTTGAGTTCCGTGACGTTGTATCCCTCGCCAAGCTGCAGGATATATCGATAGTCATGCACCTCGAGGTCGGTCCAGCGGCTGAGGGTCCAGGAAATGATGCCAAACAGGCGCTTTTCCACCCAGGGGCTCATGGCAAAGGCCCAAAGTCCCGCCAGACCACTCACCAGCACCAGAATCCGGGTCTGGGTCGCAAATTCACCCTCCGAAATACCCAATCCCTGCACCGAGGCTAAACTCGTGGCGATCATCGTCACGAATCCCATATTTCCCATGAGCATGAGTGTGCCGATAATCCGGCGTCGCACAGGATGGTTGACGATGTCTTCGGATTCTGAGGTGGTGTAGCCCACCGTGCACAGTGCGGAGCGCGCTTGGAAGCGGGCCATCTCGTGCGATAGGCCGGTGAACATCAAGGCAGCCGTGGCGATACGATTCACCAGGAGGGTAAGGAAGACGGCCAGCAGCAGGCCAACAATGGCAGACATCATGGCGGTTCTCATGCTCCAATAGAGGGTTTATATATTGTTTATCAGGCAATGTATTGTGCCATTTCCCTTGGAATGAGGTCAAGGCCTCGTGGAGGAAACGGATGGCCGGGAAATACCATAAACAGATATAAACAATCTAAAACAAATCGAATAAAATAAAAAATCGGGAAAACCGTGTTTTGTTTTCCCGAATTTTCGATATTAGAATGGGCTATTGAAGGTACGGTTGAATCTTTACCGCGACTCCGAGTACGGCCTGCTGCACCTTGTAGCTTCCGTTCATAATGTCCTGCCTGGCCTTTTCCACAGCCTTCTGTCGGATCTCGGACTGTTGCTCACTCGCCTTCGCGAACTTGGCAATCTCAGCGGCCAATTTGGCCTCAGGGCTTATTGCCACGCCATCCTGCCCGGTGGCGGTCGTCGTTTCCGTCGTGCGGGCCCGGTCTTTTGCCGGCCGTACGGGAGTGACTTCCCTTTGGGGGCCGACGCCGATAATATTGTTAACCATGGCCAATCTCCTTTCGTCCGTCCTTGGACTCTACTTTGACCTTTCTACCCGATCTATCGGCAGATGTAGAATTGACCTTTAGCGTTTTTGTCGGAAGTTTTTTCCGGGACAGGGCAGAGGCTTCCCGTTTGATGCTCTAGAAAATTCCTTGATTTCCTCTTAAGCTATTGAAACAGAATGACTTAGCGAGATCCTCCGTAATTGGAACACGAATTGCTTGCCCTCTAGGGCAGAGGAACCATGTTTCCTGAGTATTCGACTTCAGGACTTGGGGTCGCGTTCCGATGAATAGACCAGAGGAGATTAGCCATGGGTACATTGTTCAGTGCATTTGATATCGGCCGTGCGGGGCTTGGGGTTGCCCAAGTTCAGCTGGACGTTACCGGGCACAACATTGCGAATGTGAACAAGGAAGGCTTCTCTCGACAACGGGTAGAGGTACTCACCCGCATTCCGAATATGATGTCGTATGGGGCCTTGGGGCGCGGTCCCGGCGTGGCGACTGTGGCCCGGCTTCGCGACACCTTTCTCGATGTTGTTTATCGCAACCAGGTACCGGGCCTCGGCCGTTCCGAAGTGGAGGCCCAGTACTTCCAGCAGGTTGAGGATGTCTTTCTTGAACCCTCAACGAGCGGTTTTTCGAATCAGTTGAATGTATTTTTCAGTGCGATGAGCGATTTTTCGAACAACGTGGAGGAAGTGGCTGTACGCGAATCGGCTTTATCCGAAGCTGATGCGCTGGCCGCCAATCTGCGCGATGTGAGCAGCCGTCTGCAAGCCCTTCGCACCAACGCCAATGAGGAAGTGCGCAATCAGGTGGATGAAATCAATTCCTTGGGACGGCAAATTGCGGACTGCAACAAGGCGATTTTCAATGCGGAACTTTCCGGTCATCCAGCCAATGACCTCAGAGATGACCGGGACAATCTGCTGGATTCCTTGTCCAAGCTGGTTAAGATCACTTATCGGGAACAGGACTCGGGGTCTACGGATGTCCTCATCGGTGGGAACGAGTTCGTGACCGGCCAGACCGTGCGGGACTTGGTGGCGACGCCGAATCCCGCGCTGGATCCGAAACGCCCTGACTTGGTTGAAGTGCGGTTCAAAGATACGGCAGCCCCAGTGCGAATTACGGATGGCACGCTTTTCGGGGTGCTTGATTTTCGGGACAACAAGATTTCTGCGGTTCAAGGCCGTCTAGATGCCATGGCTCATCAGATTATCGCTGCGTTCAACGGCATTCAGTCTCAGGGCAACGGCTTGGACAATTTCAGAACCGCCATGACGTCAACCAACGCCGTCACTGATCCAACCGCCGGACTCAATTCGGTGGGCCTGCCCTTTACGGTGAACGATGGCAAGTTTGACATTCTGCTGTATGACAACGCGGGGAATCTCGCGGAAACGGTAACGGTTCCGGTATCAGTGACAGGGATACCACCCACCTCTTTGAACGACATCGCCGCTTCCATCAATGGTTCGACCAACATGACCGCTGCGGTGGATGTTAACGGTCTGCTGACTGTGACCCCGGCGGCGGGGTTTTCTTATGTGTTCTCGGGTGACACGGCCAAAGTGCTTCCCGCGTTGGGGATGAATAGCCTCTTCTTGGGTTCGAGTGCCCAGGACATCACGGTGAATTCAACGGTGCGCAGCGATCCCCGCCTTCTGAGTTCGGGTTACAGTCAGGACTCCCTTGAAACGGGTGACAATTCGGCGGCACTGGATATGGCCGCAGTGCGAGCGGGCAAAATTCTGGAAAACAGCAGTCAGACCGTCAGTGAATACTATGAGGCCACCATCACCAAGCTCGGCATTGACGCGCGGGTGAACACCCAGCTTATGCAGGTTGAAACGTCCTTCGTGAATGATTTCGAGACCCGACGCCAACAGACCTCCGGGGTGAATCTGGACGAAGAGGTCACTTCGCTGCTGCAGTTCCAGCGTGCCTACGAGGCGTCCGCCCGTATCATTACCGTGACCGACAGCATGCTTCAAACCATCATCAATATGGCCCAGTAGCCGCTACGCCCGCAGCCGATAGAGTATTTCCCCGGCTTTTTGAACTACTAGAAAGCCCTCGTCTTCCCGATTCTTCCATGCCTCGGAGTCGATGGACGCGGGATCCCGGTAGCCGAGATTGATGGCGCGGCACTCCTCCTCCGGAATAGCGGTGGCCAGGGTGACCTGCACACGGGGTTTCTCCACGCCGTTTTCAAAGATTCCCGCGCCTCGCACGTGGGTGGAATGGGCGATGATACCCCGGGGGATATCTGAAAATTGTTCCATGCGCGAGGCGAAGTAATCGCGCACATGGTAGCCGATGCGCTTGATGTACTGGCCGTGCGTGATGCTGACTTCGGAGATATGCGGCCCGTAGATGATGAGTTCGCCCCCATCGGCCACAACCGGCTCCAGCTTGTACATGCCCTTGCCCGCCGTCCAGATTTCGTCATACATTTCGGGCACCATGGCCAGCACGGTGTGGAAGGGCTTCGGCTTGTAGATGATGTGGGTTTCGGCGCTGAGATCCGCCGCCTGATCCCATGCTTCCTCGGGCGAACCGAAGAAGACCGCCTTCGTGTCCTTGCCCACCACGGTGAGGCAGAAACAGCGTTTCTCGACCTGAACCATGGCGGCCGCCTTCTCCACCACCGCGCGGACGGGGGTGTGTTTTGTGCCGTTGATTTCATAGTTGGTAATCAGCGCGCCTAGCCAATGGAAAAAGTTGAGGATTTCCTCGCCGGAAACGCCTGGATAGAAATACTTGTTGCCACCGCTGAATCCGACGACTTCATGGGGGAAGACGGGGCCCACGATGCAGACCAGATCATAATCGAAGACCCGCTTGTTGATCTTCACCGGAACGGACTCGCGCATGAGACCGTTTGAAACGGCTTCCACCTCGTCTTCCGACAGTGTGCCCACTTGCACCAGTCGGTCGGGATTCTGCCATTCGTGGTTGTGAATACCAACGTCGGCATATGGGCCCCGGCGTTCCTCGGCGGTGATGCCCAGCAACGTGTGAATTTGGTCGTCCGTCATGGGTGGGTGCGTGCCGAGGGCGATCAGGTAGTCCATCTTCGCCACGCGTGGGTGCAGGGAGGCGTGCAAGGCACGGAACAGCTGGGGCATCGGCATGCTGCGGGTGTAATCGGGAATGATGAACAGCACGCGCTTGCCATCCACCGGCATGGTGCGTGCGGCTGCGTGTACGAAATCGGCCAGTTCCTGGTCGGAAAGGCAACCCGTTTCGGAAATTCGTTGCATTAGCATGAATTGGTCACTCCAGTGATAGTATGGTAGCGAAGTAAGGCCAAAAATCGCAAGAAGAGGAATGATTGCGGCGTTTTCCCACGATTTTCCTCAATAATCAGCCGCCAGTATCCAGCGCCCCCACCAGACTGTTGATGTCTTCGACCGCATGTCGTGCGCAGTATTCCTCTAGGCCACGGATGACTTGAAGCGGGGCATCGGGTTGCCGGAAGGTGTAACAACCCACCGCCACGGCTGTAGCGCCCGCGAGAAGGAATTGCAGAGCGTCAGAGGCATCGCGAATGCCACCCATGCCGAGGATGGGGATG
>CAIZGN010000664.1 GCA_903932505.1 Candidatus Hydrogenedentota bacterium | reverse complement strand
TGGCGTTTTTGGGGCGGGTGCTCGGAGCGAAGATTGTGCGGGTATTCACGGGTTATTCTACGGGGCAGAATGCCGCTTCGGATTGGAACCGGTGTGTGACGGCCATTCGCGAATGCGCCGCAGCGGTTGCCGAGCACGGATTGGTGTTGGGTGTGCAAAATCACCACGACACGGCGGTGTCCTGGGAAGCGTTTTTGGAGTTTCTGGGAGATGTGAACCATCCCGCGTGCAAGGCGATGTTTGATCCTTGGTCTCCGGCTTTGCATGGGGATGATTTGTATGCGTGCGCGAAGGCGGCCGCTCCCTTCATGGTGCAAACCACACTGGCGGACTATGTGCGCCTGCGCCGCTTCTCGTACCAGCCGGGGCTGATCAACTATGAGGCGCAGACTGCCATGGTACGCGCTGTGCCTCTCGGCGATGGTTTTTTGGATTTGGCTGCGTTCTTCGCGGGGCTGAAGGACGGCGGCTTTGATGGATACGTAGCCTACGAGATGTGTTCGCCGCTGCGCGGGGGCGGTACGATGAAAAATCTGGATGCGAGCGCAGTGAAAAGTCTTGAGCGGATGCGGGGCTGGATGAATTCCTGAGTCTCCCGCTTCACTTCCTACATTTTTGTATGAAAGCTCCTCCCATTTCGACGTAGAGGTAGGAATATCCGCGCGGATGGGTGTGATGAACGTAGGCTCAAGAAAAAAGCACATACCATTATAAACCGCACATACGGGGCCTTTCCTTGGGTTTGCCTGAAATTCTTCCCTGATTTATTGCGTATCCATTTTCTTTGGCACGCCCCTTGCTAATTAGTATGCGTAGACGGAGTGTGCATGACAGAACGGTGGAAGGTTATTTTAACCTTCGGGCGCAAGATGCCTTCCATCGTTCACGCCTTCTTCCGCTGCGGATCCCGGCGGAAAGACGAGGCGGGCGTCTGATGTAGGACGCTGGGTGCAGGTATGACATCGGGACACGGAACAAAGGTTCTTGTCCACAACGAATGGAAGGAATGGAACATGTTAGGTAGTTCGGTTTTTCAACTCATTGTTGCGACCATCCTCGACTTCTTCAAGGAATTGTTGAGCGGCAGCATTCTTAATCTGATCGGGTTCGGGGAAGGTTCCACGGACGAGGGGGCGTGATTGGGCAGGTGTCCTGAAGGTATCTCGTATCTGCAAACGTAATTATTGAAAGGAAGGCATTCATGTTTAGCGAACTTACCACGACGATCGTTCAAGCTTTGATTGAGTTACTGGTTGGTGCTTTGTTCGGTCCAATCGAGCAAATCATCGGAAGTATTTTTCAGCCGTCGTCGAGCATTTTTTAGGCTCGCCCGGCGGGTCGTCCCACCCAAGGTTGTGGGGCGACCCGCTGCGGCGCAGTCAGGGCCTCTTCGTATATAATCATCTCCAATGACCCTTGCGGACATGCAAACCGATGGTATGGCGTGGAGGCAGTACGATGGAACAGTCATGCGACGAAGAACTCATTCGGAGTTTGTGCCTCACTTTCTCTTTGGAATCGCCCCAATCGTGGAAGCTGTCCGGGGGCACGCGAAATCGAACGATTGTGCTGGACACGTCCAGTGGCTTATGGATGGCACGTCAGCGGCATCCTGCGCTATGCGGTGATGTGCGTCTCGCCTTCGACCATGCGGTCGTTGCCCATTTGGCTGGGCTTGGGGTTTCCGTGGTCGCGCCGAGAGCGAGTGAGCAGGGGCAGACTTGGTGGGAATGCGAAGACACGGTCTGGGAGATTCACCCTTTCATTAGCGGCCGCGCAATGCGCGAAAATGATGCGGACGACCTCATTGCACTGGGTGAGGCGCTGGGGCATTTTCATGCAGCGGGCCGGAGCTTTCCCTTGCGAATGGAAAAGCTGGGGCCACGTGGGGAAACCGATCCCACAGAATTGCTAAGCAAGGCCAAGGAACTGGCTGACCTTTCCCCGGAATGTGCGTCTGCCGTGGCACCGTACCGGGACTGGGTGGAACAAGCGGTTGCATCACTTCCTGATGCGGTCTATGAGACTCTTCCGCACACCCTGGTACACGGCGACATCCAACCGGGCAACCTCATCTTTGGCTATAGCGGGGTGCGGGCCTTTGTGGATATGGATTGGTGCGCGTGGAGACCGCGCATCTATGACCTCGCGTTTACGATTCCCTTCTGCTGCGCCACACATGTGGCTCCCATCGACGGAACCGACATCTGGTCACTCACGCAAGCCCTTGAGGTGAAGGCCGAAATGCGCACGGCTTTTCTGGAGGCCTATGAGCGCATTGCTTCGCCACTTACCGCTTGTGAATGGGCGGCCATGGATGCCCAGACCGTATTGAGCTGGTGTCACAGTCGCATCTTTGGGGCGTACAAGGTACCAGTCGGGGAGCGTGCCACCTTTCTGGCCCGCCCCCCTTTCGACTTGAATGCGCTTGGGGTTGCGTGCTGAAGAGCGAACTTTCGCTTTGCCACCAGTCGCGGGTTGCCTTTATGTGCTTTTCATTCCATAGGTAC
>CAIZGN010000663.1 GCA_903932505.1 Candidatus Hydrogenedentota bacterium | reverse complement strand
GTATTCTTGCCCTACGGTCTTGCGTGAATCGCTAGGTTGACATGGGGTTCCTGGTGTGTTATTATCACTCAGTAGGCTCGAGTGCTAATATGTACTCGGGCAGATTGTCAAAATGGCAAGACACTCAAACGAGCTTGCCTGTTACGTTTACCAGGCCGCATTGCGGTCACAAGAAAGAGGAGTTCAGCAATGAAAGTACGTCCGCTTGCCGATCGGATTCTCGTGAAGCGCGAAGAACCCAGCGAACAGGTGCGTGGCGGGATCATCATCCCGGACAGTGCGAAAGAAAAGCCGCAAGAAGGCAAAGTCGTCGAAGTCGGCCCCGGCCGTTTGGATGAAAACGGCAAACGGGTTGCGCTCGAAGTGAAAAAGGGCGACCGTATCCTCATGGGCAAGTACGCGGGAACGGAAGTGAAAATTGACGGCGAAGAACACATCATCATGCGTGAAGACGATGTGCTCGCGGTTCTCGAAGGCTAACCCTCGTGCTCCGAAGGCACTGCCTTTGTGAGACGGAAAAGGAATAGATATCATGGCAAAACAGCTTGAATTTGGAGAAGACGCGCGTCGGCACGTGTTGGCCGGCGTCGTGAAACTGAGCAAGGCCGTTAAGGCGACCTTGGGCCCCAAGGGCCGCAATGTGGTATTGGACAAGAAGTGGGGCTCCCCCACGGTGACCAAGGACGGCGTCAGCGTCGCCAAGGAAATCGAACTGGAGAACAAGTACGAGAACATGGGTGCCCAGATGGTGAAGGAAGTGGCCTCGAAGACGTCTGACGTCGCGGGCGACGGCACCACGACGGCGACCGTGCTGGCAGAAGCCATTTTCCGTGAAGGCCTTCGCAACGTGACTGCAGGCGCGAATCCGATGGCGCTTAAGCGCGGCATCGAAAAAGCGTGCGAAGCGGTGGTTGAGAACCTTGCGAAGATGTCGAAGCAAGTCCGCAACGACAAGGACGTGATCAAGAACGTCGCCAGCATTTCGGCCAACAGTGACGTGGAAATCGGCAATATCATCGCCGAGGCCATGGAAAAGGTCGGCAACGACGGCACCATCACGGTCGAAGAAGCCAAGAGCATCGAGACGCACCTTGAAGTCGTCGAAGGCATGCAGTTCGACAAGGGCTACCTGTCCCCGTATTTCGTCACGGATTCCGAGACCATGGAATGCGTGCTGGAAGACGCCTATATTCTCATCCACGAGAAGAAGGTCGCGAACCTGAAGGACCTCCTTCCCCTGCTTGAGCAGATTGCCAAGAGCGGCAAGCCGCTGCTGATCCTTGCGGAAGACGTCGAAGGCGAAGCGCTGGCCACTTTGGTCGTGAACAAGATCCGCGGCACCTTCCAGGCGTGCGCGGTGAAGGCTCCCGGGTTCGGCGACCGCCGCAAAGCCATGTTGGACGACATTGCCATCCTGACCGGCGGTCTCTCGTTGACTGAGGACTTGGGCCGTTCGCTGGAAAGCGTCACCATGAGCGACCTTGGCCGCGCGAAGCGCGTGGTCATCGACAAGGACAGCACCACGATCGTGGAAGGCGCCGGGTCGAGCAAGGACATCATGGGCCGCATCAACCTTATCCGCAAGCAGATCGATGAGACGACGTCGGATTACGACCGCGAAAAACTGCAAGAACGTCTGGCCAAGTTGGCCGGTGGCGTCGCGGTGATCAACGTCGGCGCGGCGACCGAAATCGAAATGAAGGAAAAGAAGGCCCGTGTCGAAGACGCCCTGCATGCCACGCGTGCGGCGGTCGAAGAAGGCATCGTGCCGGGCGGTGGCGTTGCGCTGCTGCGCTGCCAGGAAGTCGTCGAAAAGCTTACGCTTGAAGGCGACGAACTGGTCGGTTCGAAGATCGTTCTGCGCGCCCTTGAAGAACCCCTTCGCCAGTTGGCTGCCAACGCGGGCGACGAAGGCGCGACGGTCGTACAAAACGTCCGTGCGAAAAAGGGCTCTGTGGGTTACAATGCCGAAACCGGCGAGTACGAAGACCTGCTGAAGGCGGGCGTCATTGACCCCACCAAGGTCACCCGCACCGCGCTGCAAAACGCTTGCAGTATCTCCGGTCTCCTGCTGACGACAGAAGTGCTCATCGCCGAACTGCCCGAGCCTGACAAAGCGGCTCCGGCCGGTCCCGGCGGCGGCATGGGCGACATGTACTAGACCTATATCGTTCCACCTATACGGCGGGCGGAGGCTCAACCAAGCATCCGCCCGCCGGTTTTTGTGCCCTACTGAAACTTTTTGCGACATCCCTGCCGCAATTTACTGCCACAGCCTCTTGATGCCATGGGTTACCTGTGGCATAATCCCATCATGAGAACAATGCTTACGATAGATGATGATCTGCTTGCGGAGGTCAAGCGTCTTGCAAAGGCAAAGTCGGACTCCGTGGGTCACGTGCTGTCCGACCTGGCGCGTCGTGGACTACAGGTTATTTCAACGACTGATTCTCCGCATGGTGAGATTTTTCCTGTCTTTTTTGTTCCATCGGATGCGCACCCGATTACCCTCGATGATGTCCGAAAGCTGGATGACGGGGTATGATCGTTGGTTTACTGGATGTCAATGTGCTGATTGCATTGACATGGCCCTCTCATGTACACCATCGCTTCGCGCACAGGTGGTTTGCTGAAAACCATGTCCATGGCTGGGCTACCTGTCCACTGACACAAAGTGCCTTTGTCCGGATTTCCTCCAATCCGCGAATTATTCCTGAGGCCGTTACACCCGGTGCGGCCCTTGAGTTACTTCAGAAAATAGTCACCTTGGATCACCATGTCTTCTGGTCAGACGATATCCCGTTTCACTTAGAAGTGATCCCCAGAGAATTAATCATCAGCCATCGGCAAATTACAGATGCGTATCTCTTGGGGCTGTCTATTCGCAATCAAGGTAAGTTAGTCACCCTAGACCGTGGAGTGGTCGCCCTTCTTCCCAAAGGCAGTCCATACAACGATGCCCTTGAATTCTTACCTACCAATGACTGAAGAAGATATTTTCGTGTCAGATTTTTCGTTGACAAGAGCCCGTGTGCGCCCCTATAATCCGTTAGATGTGTACAATTATTAGCGTATTTTCTAGAAATACCCGACTTGGGCTGCGCCGTATGGCGCTCTTGATTTCCGTACTCCTCCCTCTTCTTACGGGTAGGGCGCTTGCCCAATCGGAACTTGTTCCCGTTCGATTCGTGCCTCAATGGATACCCCAAGCCCAGTTTGCCGGATTCTACATGGCGGCAGAGAAGGGATTCTACAAGGGAAACGGGATCGACATTAACCTGCTGCGTGGCGGCCCGGATTCACCGCCAGCGGCGATGCTGGCGAGCGGTGATGCCCTTTTTGCGACGATGTTTCTTTCGCAGGCCCTTGAAAAACGTGAGCAGGGCGTGCCCGTGGTGAATATCGGCCAGATCACCCAGCGTTCCGCGCTGATGATCCTGGCACGCAAAGGAAGCGGCATTCATTCTCCCAAGGACTTGGACGGGAAGAAGATAAGCGTATGGCAGGACTTCCGCGCACAGCCGCTAGCCCTTTTTCGCAAACTCGGGATCCAACCGCAGATATTGCCGCAAACCTCAACCCTAAATCTGTTCTTGCGCGGAGGTGTGGATGCCGCCTCGGCCATGTGGTACAACGAATACCACCTCGTGATAAACTCAGGGATTGACGCCAGCGAACTAACCATCATGTTCTACAACGAGCAAGGTCTCAATTTCCCCGAGGATGGAATCTATTGCCTCCGAAGCACCCTCGAGAAGAACGCCGACTTGTGCCGTAAGTTTGTGAGTGCCACGGTGAAAGGCTGGAATTACGCTTTTACGCACCGTGACGAAACGATGGCCGTGGTGATGCGCCTCACCGGGGAGGCACATACCGGAACCAATCTCGCGCACCAGCGCTGGATGTTCGACCGGATGAAAGACCTTATCCTGCCGCCCGGTTCCACACGCCCGATTGGTTACCTTGCCCCGGAGGATTTCAGCACTGCTGCCGAAGAATTGAAGCGTTGTGGCATTATTCAGGCCGTTCCCCCATTTGAGGACTTTCATGCCGCGTGTATCGAAAAAAACTAGGTTTGGCTTGGCGTTCAAACTTTCTTTCCTCATACTGTTGAGCACGGCGGCCATTTTCTTCTCGGCTTTTGCCTACAACTACTCCGTATCGCGGCGCATCATGCTGCAAAATGTCGAGCAGAACGCAGGTAGCCTCGCAAGCGCGACCGCCAATCACATTGAAGAAATACTCGCGCGCATCGAAACCCTGCCCACCCTCGCCGCGCTGGTACTGGAAAATCAATCGCTCGACGCAGTACGGCTCGAAGCCCTTGTGCGCAATGTCGTCCAGGCCAATCCCGCCATATTTGGTTCAACCATCGCTTTTGAACCCCAAGCTTTCGACCCTAGGTCTGAATTCTACTGCCCCTATGCAATGCGTACCGCCAAGAATATCGATGTCACCTATCTGGGGGGAGAGAAATACCGTTACCACAACCTCGACTGGTACATCATACCGAAAGAAACCAAACGGGCGGTCTGGAGTGAGCCGTATTTCGATGAAGGTGCCACCAACATCGCCATGGCCACGTATTCGGTTCCATTCTATCGTGAAATAAATGGCGAACGCCGTTTTTGCGGCGTGGTAACGGTGGATATTGCGCTCGATTGGCTTCGAGAAATCATGGATGGCGTGAAGATTTTTGATTCCGGTTATGCCTTTATACTTTCGGAAAACGGGAACTTCATCTGCCATCCCGAGGCGAAATATGTCTTGAAAGAAAGCCTCTTCAGTCTGGCCGAGGAGAAGGGAATCCCGGCATGGCGCGAAGCGGGACACGCCATGCTGGATGGGAAAAAAGGCTTCATATCCATTCCCGGCATCCATTTCGGGCGTCAGGCCTGGATGTATTATTCCCCCCTTCCCTCCGCAAATTGGTCCGTGGGCGTCATGTTTCCAGACGAGGAACTCTTTCGCGGCACCCGTAAGCTCGCCTATATGATCGCAGGGATCGGGCTAATCGGCTTCGGCCTTCTTTTCCTTCTTGTCGTACTCGTGGCTGTGCGCATTACCGGTCCATTGCGTGCGCTCACCAGCAAAGCCGCTGAAATTGCCAAGGGTAATCTCGACACACCGCTCCCCTTTGTGCGCAGTAAAGACGAGGTGGGCGATTTGTCGCATTCCTTTGAAGACATGCGAACCGCGCTCAAGGAATACATCTGCGACCTGACCGCGACCACGGCCGCAAAAGAACGCATCGAAAGTGAGCTGAAGATAGCCCATAGCATTCAGATGAACTTTCTGCCGCGTTCATTTCCGCCTTTCCCCGATCATCTCGAATTCCGGGTTCATGCGGGACTCGAACCCGCCAAAGAGGTGGGAGGCGACCTGTATGACTTCTTCCTTCTTGAGGGCGATCATGTCTTTTTCACGATCGGGGACGTCACCGACAAGGGGGTTCCTGCGGCTCTTTTCATGGCGGTGACTAAGACACTGATGAAAGGCATCGCGCTGCAAACCATCGATCCGGCGTCTGTGCTGGGGGCGGTGAACAATGAACTCTGCCAAGGAAATGATGCTAATCTCTTCGTCACAGTTTTTTGTGGTTGCCTCAATTACAAGACTGGCGAATTGCGGTATTCGAACGCGGGACACAATCCCCCAGTCGTTGTTCAGCCCGGTGGTGACGTTCAGTGGCTTGATTTGCCTCATGGTCTGGTTCTCGGCATCATGGAAAACAGTCCCTATGAGACCCGTATCCTACAAATGCAGCCCGGCTGCCGTTTGATCGCCTACACCGATGGCGTTACCGAGGCCATGAATCGGGACGACGAGATGTTTTCCGACGAACGTCTGTTTGATTGGGTGCGCGGACGTGGCCTACAATCACCCACCGCTATTGTCACAGATCTATTAGCCGCAGTGCATGAATACGCGGAAGGTACCCCGCAGTCGGATGATATAACTGTGCTGGTGTTTGAATTTACCGGCGAATGCAGTAGCGGGAGCTGACTGAGCCTAAGAAGGGAATAGAAAACGATGGGAACACCGGAAAGAACGCAGATGCAGGAAATCATGGCGCGTGCCAAGCGTGCCGCCGCCGTCTTCACGCAGTTGGATCAAGAGCATACCGATCGCATTGTGCGGGCCGTCTATGAGGTGGCCTTTGACGCCAGAGTCCGCCTCGCCAAAATGGCCGTGGAAGAATCGGGTGTCGGCAAATGGGAGGACAAGGTCATCAAAAATGTGGTGTCCTCCCAACTCATCTACGAGGATATCCGCAACGAGAAAACGGTCGGCGTCATCCATGAAGACCCGGAGTCCGGTATTGTCGAAATTGCACAGCCTCTCGGCCCCATTTTCGCCATCGTCCCCGTCACCAACCCTTGCGCCACGGTGATTTTCAAAATCCTGATTGCGCTCAAGACTCGCAACCCCCTTATTGTCCGCCCCCACCGTGATGCCGCCAAGTGTTCCATCGAAACCGCGCGGATGTGCTACGAGGCCGCTCTTCGTGAGGATGCCCCGGAGGATTGCATTCAATGGGTGGAAGGCATGACCCGCGAGGAAACGCAGGAGCTTATGGCGCATCCTGATCTGGCCCTCGTGCTTGCCACCGGCGGCCCCGGACTCGTGAAGGCCGCCTATAGCAGCGGTACCCCCGCCATCGGCGTTGGCCCGGGCAATGTGCCCGTGCTCATCGACAAAAGCGCGGACATCCCCTTTGCCGTTGAACAAATACTCATCTCAAAAACATTCGATTATGGAACGGTCTGTGCTAGCGAACAGGCTATTGTCGTGGAAGAATCCATAGCCCCGGCGGTGGTCGCCGAGTTCAAGGCACAAAAGGCCTACTTCTTGAGCGAGGCGGAAATAGAACGATTGAATCCTGTCGCTTTTGATTCAAAAACCGGCAATATGCGTGCGGATATTGTAGGGCGAAGTGCCTACAACCTCGCCAAATGCGCCGATATCGCTGTGCCCGAGGATACCAGCGTGCTGATGGCTCCCCTTGCACACATCGGCAACGACTATCCCCTGTCCTGCGAAATCCTGGCCCCGGTGCTGGCGTTTTATACCGCCCCCAATTTCGACAAGGCCGTTGCCACTTGCATCGACCTCAATTTTCACGGAGGCATGGGCCACACGGTGAGCATCTACGCCAATGACGAGGCGGTCATCGCGCAGTACGCGGGGCTTATGAACGCGGGGCGGGTTGTTGTCAATACGCCATCATCCCAAGGCGGTGTGGGCGGTATCTATAACCGCCTCCATCCATCGCTCACCCTGGGATGTGGAACCGGTGGAAAGAACATCACCACCGACAATATCACCGCTCGGCATTTGCTGAACATTCAGCGCATTGCTCGGCGGCGGGTAAACGAACGTTTTGACCGCATCGACAAGCGGCTATACTTCGACGAAACCATCGACGCAGCCACCATTGACGCAATCTACAATCAAAACCGCTGAGGCAAATAACGGGTAGGGAATAGAATCATGGTAAGTATCAAGGAAGAAAACGGTAATTTCGTCTTCGTGTTCTCTGGGAAACTGGATACGACAAACTGTCTCCAAATTGAAAAGGAAGTGCTTGCCCACGTGTGTGCAGCTAAAGGAAACATCGTTTTCGATCTTGGCGATGTCAATTTCGTTGCATCGATATTCTTGCGCCTGTGCATCCAGAGCTGCAAGGACGTGGGCGCAACCCGGTTCCGGATTGCGAACGTAACCCCTGGCGTTCACAAAGTCTTCAAACTTTCCGGTCTCGATTCACTTATCGCAGTCGAATAGCACCCACATCACGTACCGCTATTCTGTTTCGCAGGTCAGGTAAACGGTCAGCCGGTTGCGGCCGCTGGTGCTTTCGTATTCGAGCCTGGAGGCCATTGAGCGTACCAGGAACAAGCCCAGTCCCCCAATGGGGCGCTCCTCGATGGGGATGGAAAAATCCGGCGGAGGCGCGTCCTGTGGCGCGAAGGGTACCCCATCATCCTCGATGCGCAGGATCATGCCGTGCTGATTTCCGCTCACCGCCGCATCGATCCAGTGCTGCTCATCCTCTGGAAAACTGTATTTCACAATATTGGTGAATATTTCCTCGAAACAGAAATCGAGGTTTAGCAACGCTTCTTCGTAAACACCTCGCTCCAGCAGGAACGCATGGGCTCCTGCCCTAAAGGTCTCGATCGCGTCGAAGTGGTTGACGAGGCGGATATGAAAAGTGTCTGAGCTCGGTTCCAGCATCGGCCTGTTCTCGCGATAATGATATGCCTAGCGTTCTAACTTGCACTGATACAAACAGGCAAGGATGATTTTCTTCGCGTATTATGCCCTATGCTGCGTATAGTACGCCATAGGAACGGTCGCAAAACCCATATCCGCCCCCCCTCCCTCTCATCCCGATTTATGCGGGGTCTTTTTTGATTGGAGGCGCACAAAAACGATACCATACGCCCTTCGCAAGCAGTCCCCACAATAAGGAATTTCACCGTGTCGTCTTCCGCGCTACAAGCCTATATCTCCGGTCGTGATAGTAGTGAGGTCAACGAGGCCTTTGTGGCGTATCTCGCCAACCTCAGCCAGGTGGCCCGGGTGACTCCCGATGTGGCCCGTCTCATTGTCAACGAGCTGGCGGATCAGCGCAGTTATCTCAAGCTGATTGCCAGTGAGAACTATTGCTCGCTCTCCGCCCAGATGGCCATGGGGAACCTGCTGACCGACAAATACGCAGAGGGATTCCCTCATCATCGTTTTTACGAGGGTTGCGACAATGTCGACCAGATCGAAGCCTATGCCTGCGAACAGGCACGGCGACTTTTCGGCACGGATCACGCGTATGTGCAGCCGCACAGTGGTGCCGATGCCAATTTGATTGCGTATTGGGCCATTTTGACTGCGAAGGTCGAGACGCCTGCCCTGGAAGCCCTGGGCGTGCGTGACCCCACCAAGCTCGACCACGCCGCTTGGAACACCATACGTGCCGCCTTGGGCAATCAGCGTCTTCTGGGGATGGATTACTACTCGGGCGGACACCTCACCCATGGTTATCGCCGCAATCTGTCCGCGAAGATGTTTGAAGCCTTCACGTATGCCGTCAATCCGGAAACCGGCTTTCTGGACTATGATGACATCGAGCGCCTTGCCGTAGAGATTCGCCCGCTCATTCTGTTGGCCGGGTACAGCTCCTATCCGCGCGCCATCAATTTCCGGCGCATGCGGGAAATCGCCGATAAGGTGGGCGCTGTTTTCATGGTGGATATGGCGCATTTTTCGGGATTGGTCGCGGGCGGGGTCTTCCAAGGGGATACCAATCCCCTCCCCTTCGCCCATATTCTCACCTCTACGTCACACAAGACCCTGCGTGGTCCGCGTGGCGGCCTGATTTTGTGCAACAACGAGCTGGGCGAGTACGTCGACAAGGGCTGTCCCCTCGTGATCGGTGGCCCACTTCCCAACATGATGGCTTCCAAGGCCGTTTGTTTCACCGAGGCAAACACTCCCGAGTTCAAGGATTATGCCCACAAGATTGTGGCCAATGCCCGAGCTCTTGCTGCCGGGCTTACCGACCAAGGGCTTCGTCTGGCCACGGGTGGCACCGACAATCATCTTATGCTCATCGATGTTCATCGCAGTTGCGGATTGACGGGACGTCAGGCGGCCGCCGCGATGTATGAGTGCGGCATTACGCTCAACTTCAATTCCCTTCCCTTCGACCCCAATGGTCCCCTGATCACCAGCGGCCTTCGGGTGGGGACTCCTGCGGTGACGACCCTCGGTATGGGTGAACCGGAAATGAAGGAAATTGCCGCCATCATCAAGCGTGTCCTCGAAGGCACTCGTCCAGCGCTTATCGCTTCAGGTCAGAATGCAGGGCAACCGAGCAAGAGCCACCATGAGCTCGATAAAGATATCCGCGACGAGGCTCGGGGCCGGGTTCACACCCTGCTGCAACGATATCCAGTCTATCCCTGCCTCGACTTGGCATTTATGCAAAAGCATTTCTCGTGAGCTCGCTTTGACCTTGCCCTCAGGGGGATTAAGGATACACGGGATGAAGTTTCGTTCGAACCGCTTTCTTGCGGCATCATGCGTCTTGGCTGTAAGCGTGTTGGGCCTGAGTTTTAGTGTCTTCGCCGAAGGCGGCCATCGTCTCAACAATCTGGTGGTTGAGCTGTGCCACATGGATTCCATGCCGGTGGATTCCACTCAGGCCATCACCTTTTTCAATCCACGCGACGGCTGGATCTACAGCGCTTTTGACGCTGAGACCCCAAGTACGCAGTTTGTCGAGCTTATCAATGCCGATACGCCAGAGCCTGTGGTGTTTTTGCGCAAAGATGCTGGAACACCGGGCCGTGTGGAGGCTATGCGCCTCTTTACCAAGGGTGAACACCGACTCCGCTTCCGTGGAGAAGGCGTTTCGCATGTTCAGGCGCTGACGATTCGCACCATGCCCGAAACCCACTATGTGCGATACCCCGATCAGCCGAAATATCCGCAGTTGGGCAATTTCGACTGGCCTTGGCTAAAAAAGCATGTATTATCGAGCGTGAATACCGTTGTGGGTTTTCCTTCGCCGAAAATTAGCCCTGAGATAGATGAATGGATTGCCTTAGGGCGCAAGTTCATATCCTATGGCAGTCTTCCGCACGACGAAGGGCTAACGGGGCCGATGGCCTTCGATTCCTGGTACAAGAACCCGGGATTTCAAGATCCGCGCATCTCGGGCATGATTGCCGACGAGTTCAACGGTCGGCAGCATCCCTTCTATCCCGCTTGGACGGAAGGCATGCGTCTGCTCGGTGAAAAGACGAAGGGGACGGGCAAGCAATTTTATGCCTATTGCGGGGGGCCGGGCATGTACAGCCGCCCCGAGGCGCGCAAACTGGTGCATACCGTGTTTGACTCGGGATTTTACATAGCCTGGGAACGCTACCATCATGAAATGCCCACGCTTGGTGAGGCAAAAGAGCTGATGGATAAACTGCTGGGCAAGGAAATGACCCGTTGGCAGGCGGAGTTTCCGCAGTGTCAGCGACAGATGGTCATGGTGCTTGGCCTCTTTGCGACCGGCCCGGATCTCGATGTTCAGCCGCAGGTGAATTACAAGGTGTGGATGGACATGCAGATGCAGTATCTGGCCACGAACCCTTTGTACGACGGCCTCTACGGGGTGCATTGGTGGTATGCGGGTGCCTCTTCCGAGGAAATTCTACGCTGGGAAAGTGCGCTATATCGGCACTATTGCATTGAGGGGCGAACCGACCTGCTTTCTGAAAGTCGCGGTTGGACCTATGCGCTCGACCATGTTCAGAATCCAGACTTTTCCAAGACGCTTGAACCGTGGGAAGTCCAGCCTGCGGCTTCGGACACCATGCAGTCACGATACCTTGAGCGTTACGCGCAGGTGGAGAATCGTTATTGGCATCGTGGTGAGTATCCGGACGACCCCGCTGGAAACACCTACCTCTGGACCAAGCGCCAAGCTGACAAACCCAATCAAGCCGTGCAAACCATCCGGAATCTGGTGCCCGACAAGCTCTATACCGTGCAGATGATTACCTCCGACTATCAGGACATCATTCAGGGGAAATCGGAGCAAAAACAGCATGCCGTCTCCCTCGTCGTGGATGGGGCCGAGATTTTGCCTGAAGGCGGATACCAATCCGTGGCCCAGTCCAGCCCGTGGTCCCATGAGCAGCTGCCTTTCAAGAACGGGCCCGCGTGGTTTAATCATCACCGGGTCATGTTTCGCGCGAAATCACCCACGGCCCGTCTCACGATTTCTGACTGGGCGGGTGCAGGAAATCCCGGTGGCCCTGTGGGGCAGGAACTCATGTTCAACTATATTCAGGTTCAGCCGTACTACGAAGAGAATTAACCCCGGAACGACCAACCAAACAGCGAGGTATCCATGAAAAAGTTTTCGACTGCAATCCTGAAATCCATCGGGTTGTCCTGCATTCTGGCGCTGGTGTCCATCACCGCCCTTGCCCAGACTCCGCCCACCCCGAATCCCAATCTCAAACAGACGGGCAAAGGCCATGCCTTTGCCGCGACCGACTATACGGGCAACAAGGTCTTTGTCGTGAATGCCAGCGGCGCGGTGGAATGGGAATACAAGACGGGCACATGCAACGATATCTGGGTGCTTCCCAACGGTAATCTGCTTTTCAACACGGGACATGGCGCGCTTGAGGTCAACCGCGCGAAAGAGGTCGTCTTCTCCTACGAGTCCAAAAGCGAGGTCTATGCTTGCCAGCGCTTAACCAATGGAAACACGTTCATTGCCGAGTGCAATGCGGGCCGCCTGCTCGAGGTCGATCCCAAGGGTACGGTTGTGTTCGAGTTGCGCCTGCTGCCCGAGGGCAAGGATGGTGGCCATATCTACATGCGGAATGCACGCAAGCTCCCCAACGGCAACTACCTCGTTGCGCACTATGGCGAAGAAATGGTTCGCGAATACGCCCCCACTGGAAAGACCGTGGCGGAGATTCCCGCTGTGGGTGGCCCGCACAGCGCGGTGCGTCTGGAAAATGGAAACACCCTGATTGCCTGCGGTGACTACAAGAAAGCCGCGCGGGTCTTTGAAGCGGATCCTTCTGGGAAAACGGTGTGGGAAATAACCCACGATGAACTGCCCGGCATCTCCCTGAAGTTCATGACCGGGCTTCAACGCCTGCCCAATGGAAACACCGTCCTCACCAACTGGGTCGGTCACGGCGAATTCGGCAAAGCCCCGCATATCATCGAAGTGACCCCGGATAAGAAAGTCGTCTGGACGTATCAGGACGACGAGACGATGAAGACCATCTCCAGCATTCAGGTGCTAGACGTGCAGGATTCCCGCTTGCTGCAGGGACTCATGCACTAACGAACAGGACTCCATGAAATATTTTCTAGCCTTGCTGGCGCTTGTGATGACGTGCCTCCCCCGCCCCGTGTTTGCTCAGGAGCTTTTTGCAGATCCGCGTTTTGAACACGGTTTCCAGCTTTCGCCCGACAGCGCGCTGGCGCAAAAGTTGGAAATTGGAAACCTCCAAACCGGGCCTGCTCCGGCCGCAGCACAGCCCTCCTGGCGATTGGCGCAGTGGGCCTCCAAATATCTGTTGCAGCCCGGCGCGTGTACCCTTGTGGATGGAGCCTGGGAGGCGCGCACCCTTGGAAAACGCTTGCGAATTGAGCGACCGGCCGACGGTCCCGTTTCTGTGTTGCTCGAAGTTCTGGGCGATGCGGAATATGGGGAGCATATGCGGACCTACGGCGAGGCGTGGCCGCACCTGTTGATTGAACAGCGCTACGAAAACCCCATTCGCCCAAGTACCTTTGCGAAACTCATGCTGCACTTCGACATGCGAGTCGTGCGTGCTGTGGCCGCTGCGGGGGCGAAGGGGAAACTCGATCCCGGCCTGCACACCGCGCAGGCTACCGCCTATTGGACTGTGCATAACCTCTCTTCCGGCAATCCGGATTATCAGGACATGATCTGGTTCGGAATTCCGATTTTTGACGCACGCAATGAAGTGCCACCCGCTAGTTTTGCGATTGACGCAGGACAGGCCGCCGCAAGTGGGAAATACATCTGTGTGCTGGACGGAAAACGCTTCTGGAAGGGCGCCACGGGCGATGGGCAATGGCGCACGCTGGATACAGACCTCAAGCCATTGCTTCAGGAAGCGCTTGAGCTTTCCCGCAAGAACGGGGTGTTGCAGCATACGCAGTTTGAGGACTTGGCGATTACCACCTTTAACTTGGGATGGGAAATGCCAGGACCGTATGATGCGACGCTGGAAATCCGTGGACTCTCGCTTAAGGCCTCAGCCCCCTGACCGACATGGCACTCAGCCACCGACCACTTGCATCGCCACAGTCGCCCACTGCGCGAGTCGTTCCGGCTGATAGCGCACCGTGCTGATGTCCTTGAGGATATACTCCAGCGGACATCCGTGCTGCTCGCAGACGGCGCGGGTCGCCAGTAGACTCTTCCGCACACCCTCCGGGTCAAAGATTTCGAGCGCCAGAGGGGCTGGACTGGGCTTGCGGGAATAGACGTAATCGTTCCCGATTTCCGCCGCGCCTCGTTCTTCATTCACCCACGGACTCATCGAGACCTTTCGGACATTCGGAATGATCCGTACCTCTTTCATCTTGCCATCGAGCGGATCACAGCAGCCGTAATACACCATCCCGAAGCGCGAACAAATCCGGCTTGCATAGTCCACCTCAAAATCTTTGAACATCTGCGGGGACACCGTGGAAAACATTTGTGCCAGCCCGAACATCCAAATGTCCTTGGTGCGGGGCGACTCGGGATTGTAGCCGGGGGCCGGAAGTTCATCGGTGAATGCGCCTGTACAGTGAATCAGGCTTTGCGGTTCGCAAAGGAGACCCTGCGTTTCCAACTGATCCAGCATGCTCAGGTAGCCTTGGGTCATCCGGTTGGCGAGCCGGTGCATGAAGTCCGGTCTTTCGATGAGCGCGTAGAGCGCGTTCTCCACCCCCATCCATGTGCTGATGGGATCCCACAAGGAGACATACGGCTCCATTCCCGACAGGCGCACCTCCAATAAACCATCGAACAATTCATGCGCCACGGCCAGGCGACGCTTTGACTCATCGGGGTCATGGGTAATATGGGGCGTGCCAATCTTTTCCAGATCTTCCTCTGCCTGAAATTGATTATGGAATTTGTGGCCCAGAATGCCATTGGTCGAATAGGTGGCTACGGTCTCTTCCTGGACCTCCACACCGAACCCCGAGTTATGGATGGCCTTCGGGATGCGAACGAAGGCATCGACGACCATGTCCACCCTGAAATGCTTCCATTGATAAAGTGTGCGCCGAAGTTGTTCCTCATAGCCCCGGCACTCAGGGTCAATGCATTGGAGACGTAACTCCTCAGTGGTTTCAAATTCATTCCAGCAAACTTGATCCATCATCACCATAGGGCGATCAGGTTTTCGAGCGTTTAGCTTGCGCCATAGCGCCCGTTTCTCGTCTTGTACCGGCAAGGCGGCAATCTCTGCCACCTGCGAAGCGAGTTCCCGTATGATGTGCACGTCAGTTTTAGTCAACATGGTAGGTTCTATTCTATGGGATGGATGGGGTCGAGTTATTGATTCCCGCCTTGCTTATCCAAGCCCCCACATACTCAAAACGATCCCTATCCATGAAGAACCACGCCTTCACGGAGGGTCGTTGCGGAGAAGGACTGTCGGACGCTGGAAAAACGCGCCAGATCAGCGTGGGTGTAGAACAGCAAGTCGAGAGGGGCATGAACCTTGGTCAGCTTCCTTCGTACGCTCATTCCCCGCTTGTATCGGGGAAGATCTTGCTCCGAGTCAGACACTACAAGGATGTCGATATCGCTTTGTGCATCGGCGTCGCCCCGTGCATGCGAGCCGAACAGAATAACTTTGTCGGGGTGGTATTCCTCAACAATGATATCCCGGATATTTTCGATTTCCTTGTTCACTCGGCAGTGTCTCCAACCACCATCATAACGCATCCTCCCTTCCCACTTGAACCCCCTCACAAGGGCGGGTTTTCGAGATATCCTATGTGGTATCCGTAAGAAAGGATTTGGCCCTTATCCAGCGCGGTGACCGGGGTGTACATTTCGAGGCCGACTTGTTGGCGTCCGGGACTCCAGAAGATGGAAAGGCGCGCAAAGTTCCCGGGTTCGAAGGTCTGCACGAGACCGAAATGCCCG
>CAIZGN010000662.1 GCA_903932505.1 Candidatus Hydrogenedentota bacterium | reverse complement strand
CGCACTGGAACACGGTGATTTCCTCGATCAAGACCATCGCAAAATACGCATCGCCGGACATCAACGTGGCCATTTCCTACAAGCCGCGTGAGCCGCGCAAGTTCCTCACCGTGGCCACCGTCGGCAAGGCGCTGTCAATGTGCCAGGAAATCGCGATGAAAAACGTGGGCGTGGCCTTCAATTTCGCCCACGCCGTGATGGCGGGAGAAAACCCGGCGGAATCTATCGCGTTCCTAACCCGATCCAACAAGCTTTTCCAGGTCTATTTCTGCGACACCTACCCGAATGTGGACGACATGCTCATTCCCGGTGGCGTCCATTTGTGGGAGACCTTAGAAGCCCTGTTCTACCTCAAGACCATGCGTTACAAGGGTTTTGTCACCATTGACATGCAGCCGCAGCGCGTTGAACCGACGCATGCCCTGCAAATCGCAATCGGTAACCTCGCGATTCTCTACAAGAAATTGGAGAAACTCGACACCTCTGAAATGCGCAAAGCCCAAAAGACCTTGGACGCGACGGAAAGTCAGCGCATTATCCGCCGGGTCATGTTGCAGGGCTGATGATTTCTTGCAAACTGTGCGAAAATCCTCCACGCTGGATCGGTGCTATCACGCCGGTTCAGCGTGTGGCTTTTCTAAGGATGCCGTGCCTTGCTGACCGGTAACACAACCGGCCTCAAGGCCTCGCAAATCAATCGCCTGGAAAAGCTGGCCAAGCGAAAAGCCCGTCCCGACGAAGTCATCGCTGCCGAAGTGGCCCGTACGCTCACCGAGCTTTCCCAAGAGATCCAGCGGCAGATTGGCATCCTCATCGAGCGGCGGGGACGGATTCACGCCGTGGTGGTGGGGGATGCGCGCACCCTGTTCCTTCCCGAACTCCCTAGGCGCGGACGTGACCGCTTGAGCGGCATACGGTTGGTACACACCCATCTGCACGACGAACCCTTGACCGAGGACGACCTCACGGATCTCGCCCTGTTGCGTCTGGATTTAATCGCGGCTATCCGAGTGCTGCCCGATGGCCTGCCCGGAACCGTGCATCAGGCTCATCTGCTACCGGCCAACGCGGGCGACCTTCCTTGGAATCTCCTGCCGCCCACATCGGTTCATGACATGCCGTCCGATTTTCAGGCCATGATGGACGCCCTTGAGGAGGAATTTGCCCGCAGCCGGACGTCCCGTTCGGTGGGAGATAATCGCGAGCGCGCGGTTTTGGTGCATGTATCAACACTCCCACCCTCGCTAGCAGAAGACTCCCTCGACGAGCTGAAAGAACTGGCGCGTAGTGCGGGTATCGTTTCCGCGCACTCGCTCATTCAGCGTCGCCCCCTCGACCCCAAGTATGTGCTCGGCAAGGGACGACTTCAGCAGACCATCATCAAGGCCATGCAACTCGGTGCGGAGTTGCTGGTGTTTGACCTCAATCTCACGCCCTCCCAGGTAAAGTCGCTGTCCGAGCTGACCGACCTCAAGATCTTGGACCGGACGCAGGTCATTCTGGATATTTTCGCCCAGCACGCGGTCACCCGTGAAGGCAAAATCCAGGTGGAGCTCGCGCAGCTGAAGTACCTCATGCCGCTGCTGGCTCTTCGGCAGACCGCCCTCAGCCGCCTCACCGGCGGAATTGGTGGCCGCGGACCGGGGGAGACCCGCCTGGAAATCGACCGCCGCCGCGCCCGGGAACGACTTACCCGACTCGAGCGCGAAGTCAAGCAACTGGGCCAACGGCGTGAGCTGCGACGGAAGGTGCGTCGGAACAAGGAAGTACCCACCGTGGCGGTCGTCGGCTATACCAACGCCGGAAAATCGACCCTGCTCAACGCCCTCACGGCCAGCACAGTCACCGCCGAAAACGCCCTGTTTGCGACACTCAATCCTGTGTCCCGGCGATTGCGCTTCCCTCAGGAGCGCGAAGTCATCATTACGGACACCGTCGGCTTCATTCGGGAGTTGCCCAAGGATCTTATGGCGGCCTTCCGCACGACCTTTGAGGAACTGCAAGACGCCGACCTCCTCCTGCATGTCATCGACGCCTCCTGTGCCGATCTGGAAGCCAAGCGCGACACTGTGATAAAACTGCTTGCGGAATTGGAACTGGATCAGACCCCCATGATTCATGTATTCAACAAAATAGACCGGGCCGACCCGGAGACCGTTCAGGGTTTGGTCGAGCACCACGACGGCGTGGCTGTGTGCGCGCTGGAGCAGTCCACCTTCCAACCTTTGCTCAATGCCATGGAAGAACGACTCTTTGCGCAACCCGACAGCTTGGAGAACCGATTTTGAAGACCT
>CAIZGN010000661.1 GCA_903932505.1 Candidatus Hydrogenedentota bacterium | reverse complement strand
GAAACCTTGTCCGAAAAATAGGAGGATGTATTCAAAGATTTGGGGGTTCGGATTATATTGCCATTGATGCCACAGGCGGTTATAAGGCACAAATTGCAATTGCCGTCATTGTCGGGCAAGCGTTGAACATACCCGTGTTTTACAAGCATGAACGCTTTTCGGAAATCATCGACTTTCCACCCCTGCCTATCTCTTTCGACCATGAGATTTTGGCGAACAATGCCGACTTGCTTACAGACTTTGAGCGTGGCAAGGCGTTTGCCTATTCCGAGTTGGACGAAGACATCGAAAAGTTGCGAGTTTTGTTGACTGAAGTCGTGGTGGACGGGCAGTCCGTTTTTGAATTAAGCCCGATAGGCCAAGTTTATTTGACCGGCTTCCGACTTCGCAATCCTAAGCCTATAAAATTAATCCCGGCGGACAATCGAAACCCTCCGTCCTTCCGAGACGATCATTATCCGATTGGGTTTAAGGAACATGTTGAGAAGGTTTGGCGGGAACACAATTGGATAGTTACAACAAACTCGCTTCCTTATACCAAGCAACAAGAAATTAGAAGTAAAGGCACGGGCTTTTTTGTTCGGGAAGTGGAAGGGGAAAAGCGATTGGTAGGGACTTACCTAGACAAAAACGGCTTTGGCGGCAGATTTTGGCTGCATATAACCGATGAATCATCGGTCGCTTTGACTTGGGCGGCTGAC
This sequence comes from Candidatus Hydrogenedentota bacterium, assembly GCA_903932505.1. Classification (GTDB taxonomy): domain Bacteria; phylum Hydrogenedentota; class Hydrogenedentia; order Hydrogenedentales; family CAIZGN01; genus CAIZGN01. The sequence continues at coordinate 1,110 of CAIZGN010000661.1, read as the reverse complement.
CGGCTTAACCAGCTTTACCGGCCTTGAAAACCCAGGTGCCTAGAGCCATCGGGTTTTAGCGGCAACCCAGCAACCATTCGGCGGGTAACGGTGCGCCTCTGGTCAGCGCATAACTCGTCATGCTGCAACGACCTAACTGGATTCAATTCTATGCGTTGTCGCAGAAGGCGGAAATTTTTCACCTGCGGAGGAGAGCAGACATGAGATTAGATACATGCGGGGGTGACATCATCGCGGTTCCCGAAAATACCATCCTTCATCTTCAGGCGCACCCGGAGATGGAAGCCGACGATTACGCCCTCCTCCGCGAGGCGGCAGCAAAGGCCAACCTTGCAAGGGGAGGTCGGTTGAGTGCGGGAAACATTGTTACCCACGCAGTGGAGATGGGTCATCCAGTCGGAAAGACGGGGCGTGTCGATGCACCTGCAATCGAACTTGACACCGTGACGACCTTCGCTGTGCGAAAAGGCCGCGAAAAACCTTCGCGGGTCACTGAAATTGACCCTGCCAACGAGCCGGATTGCTCGTCGGTCGTCTTGTGGGTTCTCAAACTCGCTGACGGAGTTTGGGAACTCGAAACAGCTTATGTGGGGACGGATGCCCCGCGCGAGCCGTTTGATTTGGGGTCATCCTATTCGGATATTGAGTGGCTTGAATCCATCGGGTTCTGGTCGAGGAACGCCCTAGTTTATCGCCCTAAAGATATGGGGCAGATCATCCACACTTCTTGGCAAGAGGTGCTGGGTTGGAGGTGATTGTTGCGGGCAAGCACCCCCGCTTTCCTCTTAGTAAAGCAACGGCTGACCCGGTGGGTTGAACTGTCGGAGGACAGAATCCACATCTACTGGCTGTGCGGCAAGGACGAGTCCGGCATCTCGGTATGCGGCGGGCCACCGCATCAACCGATACCCGGACACCAGATATTTTAGGCAAACATCTGATGCCATTGACTATCTTAAGTCACATTGCCAAAGCTTGCCATGGCAACGGTAAGGGCGAATTCATTCACTCAGATAGTTTTTTAAAATGTGCGCAGAAACTATATTCTTCTCACAAAAAAGGCTAATTTGAACACCTTGGCACACTTAAGCGGCTCAACACCGCCGAGCG
>CAIZGN010000660.1 GCA_903932505.1 Candidatus Hydrogenedentota bacterium | reverse complement strand
TGCCCCCATGCCAGGTCATCGTGTGGAAATAAGCCGAGATACCCGTGTTGGTACCAAAAGCGATGCGCTTATAATCGCGCTGGGGATGACTCATGCACACCATTTCCGAACCTTGGGCAGGGACCTCAGCCCTCCATCCCAACTGGCTCGTGCTCGCGGGGGGAGCCTGACGCATGCGGAGAAGGGTGAAATCGTTGCCCAGATTGTCCATGCCTGTGCCCCCCATCCCCGCGAGATAGTCGGCACCGCCCGTGGTTCTGGGTACACTCGAAATCAATGGCGGTGCGCCGTTGCAGGCAGCGGTCTGGTAGAACCAATAGAACTCAAGAGAGCTTGCGCCATAGCTTCCCGATTGCCCCTGCACACAATGATTCGCCGTCAGCACATAGGGGACATCCGTGGAGCGATTGAGGTCGGCGATGCGCGTGCAGGTGCAAAACAGCACGCCGGTGTTTCCAACAATCCCAAGACCGGCCACAGCCTTTGCCGCCTCAGCCCACTCGGGATAGCACGTCACATCCAAATTGCAAAGCCCAGCCGCATACTCGGCCATTGCTTTGGGTGTCCGATACAAATAAGCCACCCGCTCCACCCGCAATACCAAGGATGCCAAATCCGTTCCAGCAGGCACGTGGCACTCAATCACCGCGCGCGGCCCATAACAAGACGGTGTCCACAACACAGGCTCCCCGTCCGGCATCGCTGTATAGGGTCCGAAGACAAAGTCGGGATAGGCTTCGCCATACACATACAAGGCTGCACCGGCAGGAAGGGACAAGGCGGAAAACTCCAGACGCAAGCCCAGCGCATCCGGAGAATCGATCGCGACACGCCACACCCGAGACCCGTCTTGCATCGTCGTCCAGGAACCGGGTACGAGTGGCTTATCCAAGGGCTGAAAAACGCCGAAGCGTTCCGGGCCTTTCTCCCCCGAATCGTCCTGTATCCTGTCCTCCAAGGCAATCTGTTCCAGATCCACCGGGGGCACGGCAACGGACGCATTCAGCGGAGCCTGCCGGATCAATGGAGACGGCGCAGAAGGAGTGGTCTGCCGCTGTTCAAGGGGAGCGGCCTCAAAAGGGGCTTCATCCTTCAGCCCCCACGACTTCTCAGCCACACCCAGGGCTTGAAGTTGCGAAGAGGCGAGAAGGACGTTGTCCCGCGCATACACATCAAATTCCCGACCAGTCGCGCGCTCCCGCACATGGTAACCCTGCAGATAAGCAGCCGGGGCAACGGCGGAACGTTCCGTCCACACATGCAGCAGAAGGAACGAGCGATCCGGGAAAGCATTTGCATCAAGAAACGCCACCGCCTCCTCTCGAGCGGGAACATGATCCAGCCCCAAAGACGGCAGGGCAACGCACAGCAGCAAAAACGAAAATCCCAAACGACGGACACGAGTACGCAGTATTCGCCTGAAGAGGCAATATTGGCGCTCTGTATCCACATTTCTAGACATACTTACGCCATATTCCCCAGGTTGAAGCCACTACAAGAAAGAGCAAGGTGCCCCCGAAGATCCATCGATCACCCAGACGGGACGAATATGGCGACCCGTCCAGCCCCGCACCGCAAACCAAGAAGGTCTTTGCTCGAAAGACAGCCGTCACTCGAAGGTCGCCAGTGACCGTGACTTCTACTGGCGTGGATCGCACCAGGGTCGTAGCGTCATCAACCCGCCATCCCTTCAGGGCAAAGCCTGAGTCCGGCACGGCCCCAAGTCCCAAAGTCATGCCATCACCGACGGTAAGGGTCTTCTGGGTGAAGGTATCAGGACTGCCGGTAATTTGCACGGAACCACTGCCTTCAACGGAAATGGTGACCGTGTGTTCGCTTCCACCGCTGCCATTTATCCATGGATCAAGCAGCGGATAGGACACATCAGAGCGCCCGAAACAATCCGGCTCATTCGCTTCGTCACACGAGGCTCCACCGCCGTACAATTGACCAATGATAATTGGCCCAATGTCGGGAGCGTCATAGAATAGCGGGCTTCCCGAAGAACCCGGCTCCGTGGTGCCCGAATTCCACAACACCCGATAGAAATTTGCCGTTAACGGCAAGTCCACACCGGATGGGCTACCCTGATTCGTCATCGTTCCGAAGGAAACCCGCTTGTAGTCGCCTTGCGGCTGATGAATACAGGTCACCGGGGTCCCCACCGCGCGGGTCTCCGAGGAAAAGTCGATATGGAAAAGGTCTCCGGGGACAACGCCGTGCAGGCGCAAGAGCGTTACATCCGTTCCCCCCGTCAAAGAACTTCCCACGAGATAATCAGCCCCGCCAACCGTGCGAGGGACACTTGCAGGCTCCGGGACTGTGGAAGAGTCGTTGCAGGCCGTGCTGCCATACCGCCAATAGATTTCCAGCGCGTCGGCCGTACCCACGGTATTAACGCAATGATTCGCCGTCAGAAATAGGGAGTCTTCCGGAGAAAGAAGCAAAGTTCCGGTGCACCAAATCGCGCCATCCGCATTAATGGTTCCCAAGCCACCAACCGCCGAACCAATATTCTTCCAGGTTTCCCCCTCGCAACTCAGGTCATTGTGACACCAAGCAGCAACGCCCTTTTGTAAACTATCCAGGGAACGATACTGATACGTCGTCCGGTCAATCTCCACGAGCAATTCTTCATCAGAGAAACGGGACAGGGACGACACATAGTACTCAACGGTCACTGCGCCACTGAAGCAGGTAGGCGCCCAGAAATCCCCGGCTTGGGTGAAGGGACCGTAGCTCTCACTCGAATCAGCAGCGTTGTATACGGAAAGAGACGCACCGATAAGCATGGCGTGCGAAAAGTGAATGCGAAGCCCCTCCGCCCCTGGTGCATTCAAGGTCACCGCCCATACCCATCCGCCATCCGCCGTCTCGTGCCAGACACCCGCATCGGCCCGACCGGGATAAACCCGGATAGGTGCCGCAATGTCCTGAAACACCCCGATGCGCAATGGCCCCTTCTCGCCGCTGGTGGACACCCATTCATCCTCTTGACGCGCGGCTTCCACATCCGGAATTCCCAGTTCGAATCCCGGAGGCGTAACCCCCAAGCTCTTCAAGACCGGACGAACCGCCTCACCATGCTTGGCCTGCGACACCGAAGCCTTTTCAGCGGCTTTGGTAATCGATTTCCATCCCCAGCGTTTCTGCGTCACGCCCAGCGCAGCCAGCTCTTTCGCATCGATTATTTTTCCGGAGGCATCGTAATACAGGTCAAAAGGCTCTGAGCCATCGCGTGCAGCCACATGCACCCCGTAAATCATTTCCCCGTTATGCTTCGGGCACTCGTTCCAGGCGGTGAGGATTTGATAGGCATCCTCGGTATATCCAAGGTCCGCAAGCACCGCCACCGCCGAAGGAGCCTGAGACGGCTCCGCCGCCCGGGCACCCACCATGAGAAGCACCAGAGCAATCCCCACCCATCCCGAAATAAACTTCTTCACACGATCGTCCTTTCTTTCGACGCCCCCGCAAGATTGTGCGTTAACCACGAACTTGTCGAGCCCTAAACGCGAGCGCGGCCGCCAAGAGCAGCAGCAGCACGAGGTCTGCCGCATTGCTCCCGGAATCCGGGCCCGCATCGGTCGCGCCGCATATTGATAGCGGGAGTTTTTTGAACACAGCCGTAACCGTGACATTCTCTGTGGGACTAAGAACCAGCGGGTTGGTGGTGGAAGCGTCTGTAGAATTGCTCAATTCCCAACTCGCAAATTTCCGAGAGGCCGCAGGCCAGGCGGTAAGCGTTAACTCCGTTCCCGAGGCCACGCTAATCTCGCCCGACACCACCGCGCCCCCCATCATCACTTGTCCATCCCCACGGGTCTGGATGGTGACTTTCACGTCTGCGGCAAGATCATTGAACACAGCTGTCACCGTGACATTCTCTGTGGGGCTAAGAACCAGCGGGTTGGTGGTGGAAGCGTCTGTAGAATTGCTCAATTCCCAACTCGCAAATTCCCGAGAGGCCGCAGGCTCGGCGGTAAGCGTTAACTCGGTTCCCGAGGCCACGCTGACCTCACCCGAAACTTCCGCTCCCCCCATCATTACACGACCATCCCCACGGGTCTGAATGGTAACTTTGACTCCCGCCACAAAGACCGCGACGATGGAAACATCCCCGGTCATCGCCACGGTGAGCGGGTTGGAGGACTCCAACGTAGCCCCGTTGTTGATGCGCCATCCGCGAAACAAGTTGTTCGCGGAAGCGGTCGCGGTCAACACCGGAGAGGCCGCACCCTCCGTAATGGGAAATACCGTGCCAGAGGCTATCGTTCCGGCATGCCCCGACAGTGCCACGGTGCCAGATCCTTCAATGCTGACTTGAAGGTCGTATTGGGCCGGAGTCAGGTATGGTTGCAATATCGGGTAGGATACGCTAAGTCTTCCGAAATAATCCGTGCCAGAGGGAATGGCACAGGAAGCGCTGCCCCCATACAACTGCCCGGTCACCAAGATCCCGTTCAGACTGTCCGTCACAAAGAGTGGCCCCCCCGAAGATCCCGTCTCCGTGGTGCCGGTGGTCCAGCCCACACTGATAAATTCTTCCGCCGGGGTAAAGGACGTGGCCAGCAAGCCCGAAGTTCCATAAGAAATCCGCTTGTAGGTGCCTTGCGGATGATGTATTGAGGTCACATCACGTCCCGCCGAAATCTCCTCCGTCGTGTAGCCCGCATGAGGAATATTGGCAGGCACCGTGCCGGTGAGGCGGAGCAGTGTGACATCCGTTCCAACAACCTGGCTGCTCCCCGAAACCCTCGGGGCACCAACCAGATAATTAGCCCCGGTCGTTCTAGGCACGCTAGCGGCCAAGGGAACCGATGAGGGGGTATCACAAGTGGTCGCCCCGTAAAGCCAATAGACCTCAACAAAGCTCGCTTCATTTTGAGAATCAACACAGTGATCCGCCGTCAGAAAGAGCGGCTTGCTTGAAGCCGAAATCTCGTCCGCCAGAAGCGTCCCGGTACACCACAGTTGCCCTGTGAGTCCGATATACCCCATCCCGCCAACTGCAGCACCGATATCTTTCCACGCCTCGCCTTCACAGGCCAGATCCTTGTTGCACACCCCCGCCGCTGTCTTGGTCAGGCTGTCGAGCCCACGATACTGATAGGTGGTGCGGTCAATCTCCAGCGCGACATCGCCCGAGGCGGTTTTCGGCAGGTAGAGTTCGATACCCACCGAATCACCGAAGCAGGTGGGAGCCCAGAATTCACCACTCGCAGTGAAGGGCCCATAAGCCTCGTCCGCATAGTCGGCATTGTAAACCACCAGCTCCGCTCCAGCGGGACACTGAAACTTGAGAAAATGCACGCGCATACCGGCCGCGCCCGCCGCGCTCAAACGCAGAGACCAGACCTGACCGCCATCGGCCAACGTGCGCCAAACGCCTTCTGTAGCGGTATCGCGGCTCACCTTAATCGGGACAGCAACCTCCTGAAAAACCCCAATCCGCAGAACACCTTTCGCGGGAGATGAGGCTTCCAGGTCGTCCTCGAAAATGGCCTGTTCCACATCCGGCTGACCCAGTGCCAATTCGGGCACGGCAATCCCGGCACTTCGCGGTTGGGGAGGGGGTGCGGGTTCCATCTGTTTTTTGGTCACTGGCATTTCCGTAGGCACGGTCACGGATTTCCAAGTCCAATCCTTCTGCACCACGCCCAAGGATGCCAGTTGCGCATCACTCAGCACCACGCCCGTATTATCGTAATAAAAATCGGTATTGGTATTCAGATGCACGCCATAGATGGTGCTCGCCCCGGAAGGCGGACGCTCCCGCCATGCCATCGCCACATCGGTCATAGAAAGACCCTTGTTGGCGAGCACCTGCGTTAAGGAGGGTTCCGCCTTTGCCTGCATCGGCAATAAGAGCACCGCGCTAGCAAACAAAAGAGCAAAAAACCAAAAGGGGGCGGAGCATGTGCGTTTCATGACAAAAATCCTTCCCTTGCGCCGAAAAAGCGGGGATAGCGTACCGGTACCTGTTCTCAAGCCTCTTATGATTGTACCGCAACATCGGCAAAGGCGCAAACCCCACATCCCCCGGCGCTCCGCGCCACCCCCTTCGAAGGGGGATCTTAATGCGCTTCGCGCATTGCGCTATCTGCCCGACGCGCGAGGTGCGAGGCAAAATCCCCCTTTCGAAGGGGGTGGCGCGGAGCGCCGGGGGATGTGGATTTCGGAACCACCCCACCCTACTTCCGCAGAGCCTGCAACTGATAATCCGGCAATTTCTTATCCGCAAAGATAGGCTTGAATCGGGTGAAACGCTGGCGACCCGCAATAAGCGGTACGCTGGCCCAGTCCTCCCCAATGAGTGGCTTGGCGTAGCGCACAAATTCCTCGGTGACGTCAATCTTGTTCGGGGCCAACCACGCCTCCGGGAAAGTCCGCTCGGAATTCGCAACCAGTTCAAGAGAAGTCTTGTCGTACCGCACGTTGTAGATGGGCCCGGGTTCGCGCAGTATCGTGGCCATCCAACCATTTTCACCGGACTGCGCGATGAGCGCAGCCTTCTGCCCCACCTTGTAAGCCTCGTCCAGATCAACAACGGACGCATAGGTACAGGTGCTGCGCTGATCAGTACCCGAAACTTGGCCCCGGGCCTTTCCGGGCACAGGCAATCCACGCTGATTCAGGAGATTGATGACCTTCTGGGCCACGGTGACTTCTGCGGCACCGAAATGCAAGTGCCCGAAACTGTCGCGCACATCGCCCACCCCGCCCACATCAAAGCCTTCGCTCACCACAATAATGCATCGAGCATCACGTTTAAGCTGGTCATTTACGTTGTCACAAAGTTCGTCCGGACTCACCTTCGATTCCGACATGTAGATCTGGAGCGGCATTTCACGCTTGGGGTCAGCCAAACGCGCGGCGGCAGGGATATATCCAATCTTGCGCCCCATAGCCTGCAATACGAGCACCGGATCCGCCGGGCACGACCCCGCATTTTCCTCGTTCGCATTCTGCACGATGCCCATCCAATACTTAGCCACACTCCCGTAGCCGGGGGTGTGGTCAATGAGCTTGAATTCGGCATCACCGACATCGTTGTCAATGGTCTTAGGCACGCCCACGGCCACAAGATCCAATCCTTGTTCTTGAGCCAGCTTGGACACCTTGTGCGCCGTGTCCATGGAATCGTTGCCACCGTTATAAAAGAAGTACCCGACATTGTGCGCCTTGAAGACGTCTATGACCCGATGGAAATCCTCATCCTGATCTTTTTTCAGCTTGTAGCGGCAGGTGCCAATGGATCCCGCCGCAGGCGTATACCGCAACAGCGCGATCTCATCCTCGTCCTGAGCGGACAAGTCGAGCAGTTCTTCTTTCAGCACGCCTTCAATCCCATGCCATGCGGCATAGATCGTCCCAAAGGTCTCGGGAAACATTTTACAGGTCTCGATCACCCCGCGCAGGGAGCTATTGATAACCGGGCTGGGGCCGCCCGACTGAGCAACGATGACATTTTTGGGCATGGGATGTCCTTTCAGATTTCAGGGGCGAACGCGGGACATCCCCCGGCACTCCATGCAAAAAGATCCCCCTTTGAAGGGGGTGGCACGGAGTGCCGGGGGATGTCCCGCGCTTCCCAAAGCATTACCGAGCAACTTCTTTCACTACACCAAGGCCGCCGCCTCCAAACCCAGCAACTCCAGAATCGCATCCTCGTCGGCTTCAACGGTATGCGGCTCTTCTGCAGCCTGAATCGCGCTGTCGGGGTCTTTGAGGCCATGGCCCGTGAGTATGCAAACCACCCGGATCTTCGAACCCTGCCGGGGGGTAATGGCATCAAAAAAACCTTCCTTGGAAAGCTTGATAAGCCCGGCAATGCTGGCGCAACTGGCGGGTTCGGCAAAAATGCCTTCCGTATGCGCCATGAGCTTGTACGCCTCGCGAATCTCGTCGTCGGTCACCATGTCGATGACCCCGTTGGATTCGTCGCGCGCGGCTTCCGCGCTCTTCCAGCTGGCAGGATTGCCGATGCGGATAGCGGTGGCAAAGGTCTTGGGCTCCAGCACAGGATGCCCGAGGACGATGGGCGCAGAACCAGCCGCCTGAAACCCGAGCATCCGGGGCAGGCTGTCGCTCTTCCCGGCCTTCTTGTATTCTAGATACCCCTTCCAATACGCCGTGATGTTGCCCGCATTACCCACCGGCATCGCTTGAAAATCCGGTGCGGTTCCACCGAAATCGTCGATGATTTCAAAAGCGCCCGTCTTCTGCCCCTCAATGCGATACGGGTTCACCGAATTGACGAGGCAGATGGGATGCACATCGCAAATCTGGCGCACCAAGGTGAGCGCCGCATCGAAGTTGCCCTTGATCTGGATCACTTTCGCGCCGTGGATCATGGCCTGAGAAAGTTTCCCGAGCGCGATCTTGCCCTCGGGGATCAGCACCGCACACTTGATACCCGCGCGGGCCGCATAGGCCGCAGCCGAGGCCGACGTGTTGCCGGTGGACGCGCACATCACCACCTGATAGCCTTCTTCGACCGCCTTGGTGATTGCCATCGTCATACCCCTGTCCTTGAAGGAACCCGTGGGGTTGAGCCCCTCATACTTGAGGTAGATCTCAAGCTTCGGGTGGATGGCGTCGCTGAGATTCTGCGCCGTCACCAAGGGGGTGCAGCCCTCATTCAAGGTGATCACTCGGGTCGTATCACTCACCGGCAGGTATTCACGATAACGTTCAATCAGGCCAGGGTTTCTCATGGGTATGCTCCATAGCGGTTTCGGGTCTACTTGAGGCGATCCAGACGGCCCACAGCGTAGCAAAGGGCCCGGCAACATTCCAAACTAAAGGACACGAATCGTGTGCGTGGGTTCCTTGATGACATCCAGCGCATCAATTTCACACAAGGCGGCCATCACGCCCGACTCCACCGTCTCGTGGGTCATGATCACGACATGCGCCGAATTCTCCACAGTTTCTTCCTTCTGATGGCAAGACGCGATGCTCACACCATGCTTGCCCAACAGCGTGCAGATGCGGCCCAGAACACCGGGGTGATCCTCAGTCGTAAAACGCAGGTAATAGCGACCATGGAGAAGGCCGATATCCCGCACAGGCACCTCGTGCGTGTAGCGGAACGGGGCAGGCACAGGGCCATCACCACGGCGGGCAATGTCCACAATGTCGGAAACCACGGCACTGGCCGTAGGCAGCTTGCCCGCGCCCCGACCGTAATACAAGGTGCAATCCGCGATGTCGCTCTGCACATAAATCCCATTGAATTCACGACGCACCGAGGCCAACAGATGGTCTTCCGGCACAAGCGTGGGGTGAACCCTCGCTTCGATTTCACCACTCGTCCGGCGCACAGTCGCCAGCAGCTTGATCACATACCCCATTTCCCGCGCATAGGCCACGTCGAGCCGGGTAATCTTTGTGATCCCCTCGATATACACCTTTTCCAGCGGAACACGGGTGCTGTAGCACAGCGACGCCAAAATAGAACACTTGTGCGCCGTGTCATCCCCGTTCACGTCGAGGTCGGGCGGGGTTTCAGCAAACCCGAGCGCCTGCGCCTGCTTCAACACATCGCCGAACTCCATACCTTCATAAGTCATGCGGGTAAGGATGTAATTGCACGTGCCATTGAGTATGCCGTACAAGGCCTGAATATGATTGGACGCCAGCGACTCGCGCACGGCCTTGATGATCGGAATGGTGCCCGCGACTGCGGCTTCATAGCGCAGCTCGACCCCGTTTTTCACCGCCGCTTCGGTCAATTCCGGAGCATGCTTCGCCAGCAGCATCTTGTTCGCGGTTACCACGCTTTTCTTCGCGTTCAACGCGGCAAGAATAAACTTCTTTGCGGGTTCAATGCCGCCAATCAATTCGCACACCACATCGATCTGCGGATCCGCGATCAATTTCATGGCATCGTTGCTCACGGTGATTCCGGATAAATCATAGGGAGCCAGCAAGGCCTCTTTCACCTCCGCCACATGCGCCAGCGCGATTTCCACGCCCGTCTTGTCCTTCACCACACCCGCATTGTTCAGCAGCGTCTCAATCACGCCACCGCCCACAGTTCCCGCTCCAATCACTCCTACTCGACAAGACATGTCCGATCCTTTCCTATTTCGACGCCTCCGGCGTCAAGGTTGAAGAGGTTTCCACCTCTTCAACGCGGCTGATTGCCACGTCTACTTTGATTCAGTCTCAATCCAGCACAATATGTCGCCCGCAGAAACAGTGACACCCTCGGCAACGGCATACTCCACCACACAACCCGCAACCGGGGACGGAACCACAAAGGCCGCTTTGTCCGTGGTCACTTCCAACAAATCGCCACCTTCTTCGACCCATGCGTTCAATCCCGTCAACCACGCGCACACGGTGCCGCGAGTCTGACCACCTTCTTCGTCATCCAAACTGGGCAAGGTCACTTCAATCCGCATGACAACCTCTTTCCGAGCCCCGCTCGGCGAAAATTGCTCCGGCACGATAGGAACTTCGCACAAAAGGCCCCGCCACCGCAAACCGGAATCCCATTTCATACGCCAGCAACTCATACGCCGCGAATCGCTCCGGCGATACAAACTCCCGCACCGGCGCATGGGCCGTAGACGGACTCAAATACTGTCCAATCGCCACCGCGTTCACCCCGGCATCGCGGAGGTCACACAAGGTGACCCGAATTTCCTCGTCCGTCTCGCCCAACCCCAGCATGAAAGCGGACTTCACCCAACCTTCCGGACGCATACGCCGGGCCATCCGAAAAACCTCAAGCGACTGCCCATAACGGAACCGCGCATCGCGTATACCTACGTACAGCCGCTCCGGCATCTCGATATTATGCCCGAAAACCTCAGGTTCTGCATCCAGCACGGTCGCTATCCCCGCTTCATCCGCATTGAAGTCCGGCGTCAGGACTTCAATCGTCGTTTCCGGGGCTTCGGCCCTCACGGCTGCAATCGTAAGCGCGAAATGCCCCGCGCCACCGTCCACGAGGTCGTCCCTCGTCACCGAGGTAATCACCATGTGCCGCAGTCCGAGACGCTTAGCCGCTTCCCCCACGCGCCGGGGTTCATCCGCATCCGGCGGACCGGGAACTCCCATCGCCACCGCGCAAAACCGGCAGTTCCGGGTACAACGATTGCCCAAAATGAGTACCGTCGCCGTGCGCTGGCTCCAACATTCCGCCTGGTTTGGACACTGCGCACTCTGGCAAACCGTATGCAGCCCCAAGTCCGACAGCAAGTCCTTGACCTCATGGGCCGCCCCCGTCGACGCCCAAGGACGGCGTATCCAAGCTGGAAATGTAAGAATATCAGCGTTCACAAAACAAGAATCCCTCTTCAGCCCGCACAACACAGGCCGAAGGATTATTGTACCATGACACACCAAGGTCCGGCCAATTACAAATGTGAGGCAGACATTCCTGCCTGCCCATTCCACCCAACAGTGAGACAGACATTTCTGTCAGCCTGCTTTCACTCAAATGCGCAGACAGGAATAAATATCTGCCCCACACTACAGAACAAGCCCCCTCCTGGGACCGCCGGCATCCCTGCCGACTCCCGGTGATTGGTGCCGCCTCAGCCGGCAAGGATGCCTGCGCTCCCAGCAAAGCGAACGGTGCAAAAAACACAGAGAAACCAAGCAACTCAATCGCAGACAGGAATGTCTGCGCCACAATTGGTTCGTCCCTGCTACCGCGCCACAAAATACTTCCCGAACTCCGAAAATCCGTTCCACACACCCAGGTAGAGACTCAATCCAACCGCGAACAAATCCGCAACCATAATGGCAATGCCCGTTTTGCTCGTCAGGCTCCAACGGAAATACCCCATATCCGGTCTCGTGATGCGATACACCATCACCAGCGCCACCAGCGGAAATATCAGCGTGAGAAAGGCGGAAAAGAGCAGCATTTGGTAGAAAGGGTTGATGCGCAGAAGCAACAGCAGGGTCGACGGGATGAAGAAAAGTACGAGGCAGGTGCGCATGGGCTTTGAGTCGAGCTTGATTTCGATATTGAAGATATCGAGCAAAGCGTAGCAACCGCAAACCCACCAGCCGATGCCGGAGGTCCATGCCGCGAGGAAGAACCCGCACAGAAACAAATACCCGCTCCAGCGACCCGCCAGCGGCTCGAGCAGCACCGCGATATCGGCGGCATGACGAGGCACAATGCCAAAAGGTTGCAGCACGGAGGCCGCAGCCGCCATGATCGGCAACGCCACCACCCCGCCCGCCAGGATCCCCCAGCCGTAGTCGATACGGGCACGATGCAGAATGTTCACCTTGCCTTGCAACGTGTTGGAATACCAGCCCCGTTCGACCATCGTGTAGGGATAAATCAAAATCATCCAAGCGTTGATCACGCTACCGGCATTGGAGGCGAAAAGTTTTTCCCAACCGGGACCCGGCCGATTCGGCACCAGACCCGCCGCAGCCGCCTGCCAGTCAAAACCAGCGGCCAAAGCCGCAAGAAAGAAGCATCCAATCAGGGCGATGAGACCGAAGACGAACATTTTCTCCAGTCGGGCATAAGCCCCGGTCAAGAGAAACAGCAACCCTGCCCCCGCCGCCAAAGCACCGCTCACCTCTGTCGGCAAACTGGGAAAAAAGCCAGTGATCACCAGCGCGCAACCCGCCCACTGATTGTAAGAACCCAATGTCGCACACACAACAACCGCCAGAAACATGTAAACCGTGCAGACGGGATGCACTTCCTTGAAAAGCCCCATCGGGGTGCGGCCAAAGCGCAGGAAATAACGGGTGGACATGTCAATGAGTGCCCAACCGGCGATTCCCAACACAAAGTAGGTCCACCACAGCTTATACCCAAACAGCGCCCCCATGTTCGCGCCAATGGTGATATCGCCGGTGCCGATAAAGAACGAGGCAATCATTGACCCCGCCCCGAGCGACATCAGCAGCCGTCGTCCCAAAGGCGCGGGACGCACGCTCCAAGGCTGCGTGGTTTCGATGGAGTCTTTTTCGCTCATGGCCTTCCCTTGATAGCTGGCGGCGTTTCTTCCACCCATTCGGGGGAAACCAGAAGGTCCAGAGCGCCTGTGGAATACTTCCGCCACGCACCACGACCCTGCCATCTTGTCAACACCCAATAAAACACAACACACCACGCCAACGAAATACCCACCGGGAGATAGATAGCCAGCGCACCGGGAGACACCGCCGCGCCCCGGATGGTGGTCACTGGATACCGGATTTCACCACGTTCCATTCCGGCGCTCACCTGCAGCCGGAATTCATACAGGCCCAAAGGCGCCTGCCGCCCATCAGGCGTGTGCTCAAGCGCGACTATCCCCGCAAAACCTTGCCGCCCGATTGCTCCGCGTGCCACGTCAACGGCCCGCTGCATGCCGTCCTTAAGGGAAAAGTAGCCCGCGCCGTCCTCAGGATATTTCAATTCGAAGGACACCGAAACCGGGGCTGAACCCGCATTACGGGCAACAAGGAGGATATTGATCTCACGATCCTGCCAGATCCAATCCGGGGCATAGGCGGTTACAGAGAGATCGCCCAGCCGCGCTTCCCCAGTAAAGGCGGAGGCGGTGCTAGGGATCAGTATCGCGGCACAAAGCAGTGCAAGCACAGATACATCTCTTGCCGGAGATCGTTTGCTCAAAATCATCCTGTCCTCTACAACCAACAACAAGGGGTTAGGCCTCAAAGTATCACGGGCATCTTGCCCATGCTTTGGCCCACGCGCGAAACCCTGTCACGGGCAAAATGCCCGTGATGCTTTGAGGCACTTTCTTATGTTTTTCCCAACCCATGTTAGTTTATCCGCTCCCGCAGCTGTACGCAAGTCTTTTATCTGTTTTTACCGGCATTGGAGCGCATGTGGGCAAAATCTTGATTTCCTGTTTTTTTTTGTTAGCATGGGGCGGGGCGAAGAGGGAAATGAGGTTAGGTATGGGACAATCTATGGAGGAAAAACAAGATGAAGTACACTCTGGAATTCGAACCAGTGAATGAGTATTTAAAGGAGCGAGGGCTAAGACCCTTTCCATTCCATTCAATCGTCCTGAACGCTGAACCGAAGATATTGGAGGAAGATGTAAAGCGTTACAACAATCTTCTTCTGGATTGGCAGACCGAACAAGAAAGGTGCAAGAAATGAGTATTCAGAGCAGGCGTAATTTGTTGCGCTCGGCATTGCTTGGATTGACAGTGTGGATTCCAGGAGTCAGAGCATATGCACAGGTCAAGGCGCAAACCTGTCCAATATGCAATGGGAGTGGGAGGAATATCAGAAGTCTTAGTGAAGCTTGTCCTCAATGCGGTGGATCAGGAAAAGTACTGGGTTATGATTTCAGCGGTAATAGTCAGAATGGCTCTTCCGGTTGTCTCATATTCGTGGTCGGCGGCGGTCTTCTGTTTCTCTTGTTTTCGACGGCCATGACCAGACTTTAACGGGAGGTTCGTCCCCATCCTATCTCCAATGCGTCATTCCCGCGCAGGCGAAATGGGGCAATGGGTCTCTACCATTCCCTATTTTCGATATTTTATCCTGCTACGGTCTGGCCTTTAGCTGCGCGTTTTTGGCTCTTGCACGGCGTGCCGAGTCTTTCGGGATGCTCCTGCGCAGCCTCGCGCAGGCGTAGTATGAGGATGCGCGGATCATGATTCACCTCGCGGGAAAACTTGTCCTTCGCCCGGTACACACGCCGCAAGATTGGATCGGGTTGCATTGCTCATTCTCCTAGAAGTTCTTCAGGTGTGCATATTTGCGGTACATGAAGCCCATAACGCGCGCTCACGATCCGGAGACGCCGCATGGCTCCGACGTTGGCCAAGTGCCGAAAATTCCACATACAGAGTAACCCGATTTCATGGGCGGACGCAAACGCAAGGTGCGCGGCATCGTCTGGATTGCTCTGCGGGTCGACACCATGCTCCAGGAAGAGAAAGAGGGCACGTTGCACCTTTGGCGTGACCGGTAAGACGGCGAGCGGCAACAAAAGATCGAGTCTGCGCCGGGCCGCTGCGGTGTCTCCATCGGAAACTTCCTGCAAGACCGTGTCCGAAACAAACATATCGTAGAGCGACGCGTCTTGTTGCCACCACTTCCTTGTTATCTCTTGGCGCGCCCGCGCGATAAGATTCTTTGAAATGCGTCCGGTCAAGTAACTCGGTATCGTAGTTTCGATATAGAGGGTCGGCTTGTTCATGGCTTAGTTGCGCTATTCCCTTCGCTCCATTCAAACTATATCCGGAACTCGCTCGGCCTATGCCGTGAGCGGCCCGAACGCCTGGTCGATCACCTCATCCACATGTTCCACCAGGGTGAACGCGATCTCGTCCCGAATTTCCTCCGGGATTTCAGAAAGATCCTTCTCGTTTTCCTTCGGCAGCAGTATTTTCCGGATACCGGCACGGTGCGCGGCCAAGACCTTGGCCTTGATCCCGCCCACGGGCAATACCCGTCCACGCAGGGTGATCTCCCCGGTCATGGACAAACCTCCGGCAGGCGATTTCTCGGTCAGTGCGGACAGCATCGACACCAGCAGAGCCACACCCGCCGACGGGCCGTCCTTGGGAATCGCTCCTTCCGGCACGTGCACATGCAAGTCGAGTCGACGGTAGAAATCCTCAGGCACGCCCAGTCTCACGGCATTCGCACGCAGATAGGTGTATGCCGCCTCCCCGGATTCCTTCATAACCTCGCCGAGTTGTCCGGTCAGGGACAGCCTGCCCCGGCCCTTCATGGTCGTGGTCTCAATGGTGAGGATATCACCACCCGTTTGGGTCCACGCCATGCCAATGGCCACACCCTGACTCGACTCTGTTTCCTTGCGCACTTCGGAATACGGTGGTGGGCCCAACATATCCAGCGCGGATTCGCGATCCACAACCAGTTTTCCAGAGGCGGTACCGGACACGACCTTGCGGGCCACCTTCCGGCACACATTGGCAATCTGCCGCTCCAACTCGCGCACCCCCGCTTCTCGGGTATACCGCTGGATGATGATATCCAGACCACTGTCGTCCAGAGTGAGGTGTTCCTCCGTGAGTCCGCACTCCTTCGTCTGCCGGGGCAGCAGAAAGAGCCGGGCAATGGCCTCCTTTTCATGGGTCGTGTACCCTTGCAGGCGCACGATCTCCATGCGGTCATGCAAGGCATGGGGAATGTCGAATTCACTGTTGGCCGTGGCGATGAAGAAGACCTCCGAAAGATCGTAGTCCGCCTCGAGATAATGGTCGCTGAACGCCTTGTTTTGCGCGGGGTCGAGAGCCTCCAACAACGCGGAGGCCGGGTCACCCCGGAAATCCACATTCATCTTGTCCACTTCATCCAGCATGAAAACCGGGTTCTTCACCCCCGACTTTTTCATGCTCTGAATGATGCGGCCCGGCAGCGCACCGATATAGGTCCGCCGATGTCCCCGAATTTCCGCCTCGTCCCGCACGCCACCGAGCGATACCCGCACAAACTTGCGGCCCATCGCGCGAGCGATGGATTCACCCAGCGAGGTTTTCCCAACCCCGGGCGGGCCCACCAAACACAAAATCGGACCCCGCACACTCTCGCTGAGCTTACGCACGGCCAGAAATTCCAGAATACGCTCCTTCACCTTCTCCAGGCCATAGTGATCCACATTGAGCACCTGCTCCGCCAACGCAATGTCGATCGCGTCCTCAGTGCGCGCGGTCCACGGCATGTCACACAGCCATTCGAGGTAACTGCGGATTACGGAGGATTCCGGGCTCATCATCGGCATCCGCTCATAGCGCAGATACTCACGCTCTGCCTTTTCCCTGACCTCGGCGGGCATTTCCGCCTTGTTGATCATCTCACGCAGTTCCATCGAGTCACCGCCGCCTTCTTCACGGCCGCCCAATTCCTGATGGATCACCTTGAGTTGTTCATGCAGATAATGTTCGCGCTGACCGCGCTCCATCTGTTCGCGCACCCGATCCCGCACACTGCGCTCGATACGCATCAGCTCATTTTCACGCATCAACAGCGTGCACAGTTTGTCCAGGCGGCGCTCGAGGTCAAGTTCCTCAAGCAATTCCTGCCGTTCCTCCATGCTCACCTGCAAGTACGCGCACACCGTGTCGGCCATCATGTCCGGATCATCGTTCATCGCCTGCACACTCTGCAGGATCTCAGGGGCAACCCGCTGCCCGGTACGCACATATTCCTCGAACTGCGCGAGCATCGTGCGCGCCAGTCCAACCACGTTACTGGGATCCTCGAACACCGAGGGGGCCTCCATCGCCATCACCTCGCCCACCGGCCCGGCAAGGCTGAACCGCCGAACAGTACCCCGGCCCAAACCCTCAACCACCACCTTCATCGTGCCGTCTGGCATCCGCAGGGTTTGCAGAATGTTTGCGGCAACGCCCACCCGGTGCATATCCCGCGCCTTGGGAGTTTCCAAATCAGGGTCTTTCTGGGCGCAAAGGAACAGCGGGTGTTCATCGGCCAGCGCGGCCTCGACAGCCGCCAGCGAAGCCGGACGTCCCACAAGCAGCGGAACCACCATATGCGGGAAAATAACAGCGTCCTTCAAAGGAAGCAGGGTGAGCCGGTGAATCCGGGGCGCCGCTGGTTCTTTTTCAACCTTCATGCACAAAACTCCAACCAAGTTTAGGGAACGGGACTAGTATATAGGCCGTGTGGCCCCCCGGGCAAAAAAGACGGAAACAAGGCCCGCCCCGGTGTGGGGGGACCTTGTCAAATAACGTCCCTGTAAAAACCATCGCGCGGGAAACCCGCGCGACGGCAAATGACAATCAGCAAAGCGTTCTAGGCCGAAGCGGACGTGGGATCCTGCATCCGACCGGTGCGCCGCTCGACTTCGTGTTCGTAAACCAACAGCGGCTCTTCGCGGCCCAAGATCACATTCGGGGTAATGATGCACTCGCGCACATCACGCCGCGAAGGCAATTCAAACATCACGTCGAGCATCACCTCTTCGAGGATACTGCGCAGACCACGCGCACCAGTATCCCGGTCGATCGCGGAATCCGCAACAGCCACCACCGCCTCGTCGGAAAAGCGCAACTTCACGCCTTCCAGTTCGAACAGCTTCTCGTATTGGCGGGTGAGCGCATTGCGCGGCTCCACCATGATCCGCATCAGATCCTCGCGGTTAAGCTCGTGCAAAGTCGCTGTCACCGGCAAACGCCCGGAAAACTCGGGAATCATCCCGAACTTGATCAGATCTTCCGGCCGCACTTGGGCCAGCAACTGCCCCACGCTCTGTTCTTTTTTCGAGCGAATGTCGGCATTGAAACCGATGACATTAGTGCCCACGCGCTTCTGGATGATTCGTTCCAGACCATTAAAGGCACCACCGCAGATAAACAGAATATTGCGGGTATTGACCTGGATGCACTCCTGCTGCGGGTGCTTGCGACCGCCCTGCGGCGGCACATTGGCCACAGTGCCTTCCAGAATCTTCAGAAGTGCCTGCTGCACGCCCTCGCCGGACACATCGCGGGTGATCGACGGACTGTCGCTCTTGCGAGCCACCTTGTCCACCTCGTCGATATAGACGATCCCGGTTTCCGCACGCGCGGCGTCGAAATCCGAGTTCTGAAGCAATTTCAGAATGACGTTTTCCACGTCATCGCCCACATACCCCGCCTCCGTAAGCGTAGTGGCGTCCACCACCGCGAACGGGACATCCAGCATCCGAGCCAGCGTCTCCGCCAGCAGCGTCTTGCCACAGCCCGACGGGCCGATCAAGAGCACATTGGACTTCTGGATTTCCACCCCGTCGATCTCGCCGCCGGCAGTGATCCGTTTGTAGTGATTGTGCACCGCCACTGACAACACCCGCTTGGCGTGGTCCTGACCAATGCAATACTCGTCCAAATAGTCCTTGATCGCTTTGGGCGCAGGCACCTTCACCGCATGACCAGATGTCTTGCGCGCGCGGTCCTCCGCCACAATTTCGGCACAAAGATTCACGCACTCATCGCAGATGTTCACATCTGGCCCTGCGATCAGCTTGTTGACCTCGTCATGCCGTTTCCCGCAAAAAGAACAGGTTGGCACATCATTTCGTGTGCGTTGCGGCGCCATAAAGCCTCCAGCGTTCCTTCGCGTCCCTGGAAAGACCCCTTGTCTTTCCAACATGTACCGCAAATATATCAGATTTCCTGAAAGTTGTCAATAGTTTATTTTCGTTACCGTCTACGCATCTATTATGCCAACAAACCGAGCTCGCGGTCAAGTGGCGAAAAGTGCGGGGCAAGACAATAATCGGCACCATACACGCCACTGTCCCTTTGATCCCCCATGCGGCCATTAAGTTCCCTTGGGATGCGTAATA
>CAIZGN010000659.1 GCA_903932505.1 Candidatus Hydrogenedentota bacterium | reverse complement strand
TTGACGTCCGGCGGGTCCTTGGCTAACCTGACCGCGCTGCTTGCTGCGCGTCAGGTGCAGACCGCACGGTGCGCTGGACGACCGCCCGCGCTCCTCGTTTCGAACCAAGCGCACTATTCCGTACTGCGGTCGGTGTGCGCGATGGGTTGGGGCAACGAAGGCGCGGAAATCGTTCCGACTGATGAAGCCTATCATCTGCGGACAGATTTGCTGGATGAGCGTTTTTCCGCCGCCGAGGCCCGGGGGCGTTGTGTGATCGGCGTGGTGGCAAGCGCGTGCAGCACGGCGTGCGGTGCCTATGACAATCTCAACGCGGTGGCAGACTTCAGCGAGCGTCACGGGCTGTGGATGCATGTGGACGCGGCCCACGGGGGCAGCGCGCTGCTGAGCAAGCCGTACCGGCATTTTCTGTCCGGGATTGAGCGTGCGGACTCGGTGACCTGGGACGCGCACAAGATGATGATGATCCCCGGACTGGTGAGCGCGGTGTTGTTTCGGGACGGGGCGCATGCCTATGCGGCGTTTGAGGAAGAGGCCTCATATTTATTCGCGCGCAAGGGAAAACAGGAAGCGTTCAACCTGGGACATCGCACGTTGGAATGCACAAAGCCAATGTTGGCGCTCAAGGTCTACGCGACACTCCGCTGCCACGGGACGCGTCTCTTTGGAGAGCATGTAACGTCCCGCTACACGATTGCGCGACGCTTCGCGGAGATGCTGGATGCGGCGGATGATTTTGAAGTGCCGGTGCGGCCCGAGAGCAATGTGGTGTGTTTCCGTTACCGGCCCGACAATGCCCCTGCGGATATGGACGCCTTCCAGTCCGCAATACGGCGGGTGCTTATCGAAGACGGGCGATTCTACATCGTGCAAACGCAACTCAAGACCGGACTTCACCTCCGGGTCACGCTGATCAATCCGTTCACCAACGAGACGCATCTCGTGGCACTGTTGACCGCGATTCGTGTGGCCGGGCAGCGGGTCATGGGGTCTGGCGCGTAGCCTCAGTCGGGACGTTTCGCCCTCGGGAACGAGCCGAGAATCTTGACCTGTTTGGCGTGCGCGGCCACCTGCTCCAGCACCAGCTTGACCTTTTCGTCCTCGACGTGCCCGAGCAGGTCGATAAAGAAAACGTACTCCCAAGCGCGGAGTTTTGAGGGGCGGGACTCGATGCGGGACAGATTAATCCCCTCGCTGGCAAAGGGCAACAGCAGGTTGTACAGTGCGCCGGGCTTGTCCTGCACCGAAATGATGAGGGCGGTTTTGTCGTTTCCGGTGGGGCGCACATGCTGTCGGCCCAGCACGAAGAAACGCGTGAAATTGTGGGGCGCATCCTCGACCCGCTCGGCGAGAATCTCAAGATTGTAGGTCTGCGCTGCCAAACG
This sequence comes from Candidatus Hydrogenedentota bacterium, assembly GCA_903932505.1. GTDB lineage: Bacteria > Hydrogenedentota > Hydrogenedentia > Hydrogenedentales > CAIZGN01 > CAIZGN01. The sequence continues at coordinate 33,693 of CAIZGN010000659.1, read as the reverse complement.
GCTGGCGATGGCGGAGGCACCCTCTTCCGAACTCGCCCGGCGGGCGGCCTCGGCGGTGCTGGATACCTCAATGAGCTCGGCGCGCGGCAGATTTGAGCGCAGCCAGTTCCTGCACTGCATCAAGGCGTTGTCTTTTGAGTAAACCCGCTTGACGTCATCCAGGGAACAGTTCGCCATGAGGTTCTGGGTGATGTGCAGCTCTACCTCGTTCACAATCTGCAGATTGGACACGATGAAATGATCGAGCGTATCGCTGACGGAGCCGCCCATGGAGCTTTCCACAGGCACCACGCCGTAATCAATGCGCCCGTGCTCGACTTCGGAGAAGACATCGGCAAAGGAGGCGAGCGGATGATACTCGGCTGAGGAACCGAAGACCTTAAGCGCGGCCATATGGCTGAAGGTGTCCTTGGGGCCGAGAAAGGCCACCGTCACCGCTTTTTCAAGGGTGCGGATGGCACTGATGACTTCCCGGTAGATGCTCTCGATGGCGGAGTCCTCTAGCGGGCCTTCGTTTCTCGCCACGACCCGCTGGAAGACGGCCTGTTCGCGTTCCGGGACATAGATGGGACTGTCCGTATGTCGCTTAAGTTCACCAATCCGCTGCGCGCAACGTGCGCGGTCGTTGAGCAACTGGACGATCTGCCCGTCCAACTCATCAATATTCTGTCTAAGTTCATCCAGCGTCAAGCTATTTCTCCTCCAAAATCCTTAAGGGAGCCTGCTCCACCATGAGGGTGGCGGTTTTTCCCGTGTTGAATCGGATATGGGCCTTCAAGCGCCCGCCCTCGCCTTGGGTGTACATTACGAGACCAACACCGAAACGCGCGTGATGCACACGCGTGCCGGTTTTGAACTTTGAACCGCTGACCGGCTGCAATTTTTCCGGCGGCGCCTTGAGGTTCCGCCGACCGGGCATACCGACCCGCTCCAGCCGATCCATGCCGGCTTCGAGAACGAAACGGGACAACTGCCGGTCGTCCCGGGTGCGTCCATACAACATACGCGACTGCGCGGCCGTCAGGGTAAGCGTCGCACGCGCCCGGGTCATGGCGACATAACACAAGCGGCGCTCTTCCTCGATATCTTCCCCTTCTCCGGAAAGATCACGAAAAAACGGCAGCAAACCCTCCTCTAACCCTATCAGGTAGACATGGGTGAACTCAAGGCCCTTGGCGTTATGGCAGGTCATGAGGGTGACTGCGGGTGCCTCGGGATCCCAGTCGTCGGCATCGGTTTCCAGCGAGAGATCCTGCAGGTAGGAAAGCAGATCCTTGCCTTCGCGTTTGTCGTACTGTCGACAGCCCACGATGAATTCGTCCACGATCTCGAGTCGGGAACGGGAGTCTTTTTCGTCGCTCTTGGTGACGTGCTCGCGATACCCCACCCGTTCCAGTACTTTCTCGACCAAGGGTGCCACGGCGGATTGCCGGGACTCCACGGCGAGGTCATCGATGAGGTGGGCGAATTCCGCCGCCGATTCCCGCGCCCTCGCCGAGAGCATCATGTCGTGTTCAGCATCGCGCAACACCTGCAACAGAGAATCTCCCCGGCGCGCCGCGTTTTCCTCGATTACTTCCAGAGTCTTCCCACCGACACCGCGCGGGGGAACATTGAGCACCCGCCGCACGGATTCGTCGTCGGCCCCGTTGACGATGAGGCGCAAATACGCGAGGATATCCTTGACCTCCTTGCGGGAGTAGAATTTGATGCCGCCCACGATGGTGTAGGGCAGCCCCTGATCGCGCAAGGCCGTTTCCATCTCGCGCGACTGCGCGTTGGTACGATAGAGAACAGCCACACTGCCGGGGGGAAGGTTTCGGGCGAGGAGATCCTTGGTCACGAAGGTGGCTTCATCTTCACCGGATTCGGAGACGTGCAGACGCACCCGATCACCCTGCTCGGGCGTGTGCAAATTTTTCCCGAGCCGATTAAGGTTGTGGGCGACGACCGCATTGGCCGCATCCAGTATCTGTTTCGTGCGTCGGTAATTGCGCTCGAGACGATAGACCCCCGCTGTGGGAAAATCCTTTGAAAAATCGAGGATGTTGTTAATGTCCGCGCCACGCCACGAATAGATGCTCTGATCCTCGTCGCCCACCACAAAGAGATTGCCGTGCTCTTGGCTCAAGGAACGGGCAATGAGGTATTGGGCGCGATTGGTGTCCTGGTATTCATCGACCAGCACATACCGATAGCGTCGCTGGTACTTGGCGAGGACTTCGGGGTGCTGCTGAAAAAGCTGAACGGGGAGGGTCAACAGGTCATCAAAATCGACCGCAGCAATTTTCAGCAACGTGTTGTGGTACTGATCCCAGAGGAATCGAAAGGCTTCCTCGACGGAATCCTGCGGTTCATCCTCGGGCTTTGCGCAGCGTTGCTTGAATAGGCTGATCCACGTCAGGGCATCCCGGGGGGATACCCTTTCATAGCGGTCGGGCAGTTCTTTGATGAGGCGTTTCATGAGGGATACTTGATCGGAATCATCAAAGATCGTGAAGGTGGTGGCGCGCCCCAGGGCGGCCATGTCGCGGCGCAGGAGAAAGAGCCCGAAGGAGTGAAAGGTGCCAAGCCACGAGGGTACCCGCTCCACGCCGAGGCGTTCGGCGAAACGCAGGCGCATTTCGGCGGCGGCTTTGTTCGTGAAGGTGAGTGCCAGCAGGTGCCTTGGATCAACCCCTTGTTCTTCGACCAGCCATACAAGACGTTCGACGATGACACGGGTTTTTCCGGCACCTGCGCCTGCGAGTACCAGGGCAGGGCCGTCTGCGGCGGTGACGGCGGACTGTTGCGCTTCATTGAGCGATATCATAGGGATCCTTATGCAAAGCGGGATTTCAGAGCACAGATTTGACTGTCTTGCAATACACTACTTTTCCTGCGCGTAGAAATCAAACGCAGGCCCGCCAAGGTATTGATTTTGGGGCATCAATACCCTATGCTATCTATAGTTATTGCCGTGGTAGCGTTCCGTTTAACCGCAACTGCGGTTCAGTGCATATTCCCGTGCGTAGCCGCGTTTAATACCGCTTTTCGCCCCATCATGACGATTGGCGTCCGATGCACCCGTTGAATACCAGCGCGTAAACAGCAGCAAGGAGAACATCATGCTCGATAGCATTGACATCGACAGCAGCGTACCCGTTTATATTCAGATTGAGAACGAGGTGCAATTTGGCATTGCATCCGGCCGGTTGAAGACAGACGATCGCCTTCCCTCCGTTCGCGAACTTTCGGAGCGAGTGAAGGTGAATCCAAACACCGTGGCAAAGTCCTACCGCGATCTCGAGGTCATGGGTCTGGTGTACACCCGTCAGGGCATGGGCGTGTTTGTGGCGAAGGGCGCGACTGCTCGCTGCCGCGAGGAGTGCCTGCGCCGGGTGGTGTCGCGTATTCACGAAGTGGTTTCCGAAGCCAAAGCCGCAGGTTTCGGCCCGAAGGAAATCAAGGATCTTGTGAACGTGAGTCTGGGGGTTGACACCACCCCATATGGTGAAACGCCAAAGCAGATGCTGGAAATTGCAAAGAAGTTCAAGCCCAAGGCCTGACATGGGTCGTGCACTTTTATTAGGCAAGAACATGTCCATCGCTTGTTCTCCGGGTGTACCCGCTGAACGGACGGTGGACGTTCCTTTTTGCAACCGTGGTGCGAGATGATTCCCGGGCATCGAACGGGTGGGCTCATGAACCTCTTCTCCCGCCATCAGGTCGTCCGTCCCCCCCGCTGGGCAGGGGCTGTGCTTATGTCGGTCGTGTTGTGCCTTGCCTGTGCGCTGGCGGAGTCTCAATCCCTTCTGGCGGTGGCCACCGGGATTTCCTCGGCACGGGAAGCCGCACGCGTCTATCTGGTGTGTGTCGATTTTGACGATGGTGGAAGCGTTTCTTCCATCTACGCCCTGCCCGGGGCTGAGGCGAACAGTCCGCTGCTTTTGCGGGACGATGCGTTAGGCGCGGTGTTGAGCACACAGACATCGGGAAAAATGGCTGGACTGCCGCCTTCCGGCGTACAAAGCTATCTGTCCGAATTCGACCTCCAAGACCCGGACTCTCCACCTATTTCGTCGGTCGCGACTCCACCCGCTTGGCGCGGCTGGGCAGGCTGCCTGCTGTCCGTCCCAATGGGACACACGATGACCGCTTTACTGCGGGAATCATACGAAGGGGGAGAGTCGGGCGGCGTCATGGAGGCAATTCCTTGGGCGCAAGCCGGGGGGGCGTCATCCGCCGGGCGAATTCGCTGGCGACTTTCTGGAACACCCGTTGCGGCGTGCCCTTTGCCCAGCCAAGCTGATGCGGGTCCGCGCCTGGCGGTATTGTGCCGCAGCACGGTCAGCGATGGCAGTTGTCTGTTTTTTGGAGACGTCTCCGAAGATGCACCCCGCCCACAAGAGCTGCAGTTGTCAAACGAAGCAGAAGGCCTTCATGGCACTCCGGCGGCCCTTGCGGTGGATCCCAAAAATAAGCGATTGTTCGTGCTGACAACGGGTTTCGACTGGGAAAGCTCAAGCGGCGACGCGGTCACCTGGCTGCATTTGCTTGATCCGGAGACCTTGCAGGCCACTGCACCCGCGCTGGCCCTTCGCGGCAGTCCGGTGACTAGCGGTACTCCCTTGTTTCTTGGTGGAGACGGTCGCTGCTGGATTGCCACGCAATTACCTGAACCTGACCTCATCCAGTTCTCGGGCATTCAGGTCCAATCTTTGACAACCGAGGGCTGCCTGGAAATCACCGCGCAATATGCGGTGCAGGGCAGCGGCCCCGTGCACTGGGTTGCGGAGCCCAACGGTATCGGATTGGCCATCGCGGTGGAACGCAACCTTGAGATTTGGTCCGCTGGGGTGCGAGGGGGAATCCGGACATCCCTCGCCAACCCCGTTGGCGCGCTGTTTTGGAATAGCGAGGGCCTTTTTGTGGGGGAGGCGGGGCAAATCCACCGGCTTGACGCCGCCTCGGGAAAAATACTGCAATCGCTGCAAATCCAACAGGGTTTTATAGCCGCTCTTGCGGGGCTACCGCCAGGAACGAATCTTGCGACCACGAAAGCAGAGGCCGCGTGGCCCGCGCCGCTGATTTTCCACGCAGAAGCCGCCGGGCGAGAGATTCGCGGATGGCCCATCCCCGAAGGCAGCGACCCAGAGTCGTTTCGCGCGGAATTTGACCCTGCGGAGATGCCTTGGCTTGAGGTGATACGCGAACAGCGTGCCGGACGCCGCAGCGCGTTCTATTTCTTCGTAAAAGCCGTCTATGGGGCACCTAGAGAACCCCTGCAAGGGCATGTCCATATGGTTCGCGAGCGCGCGCCAGGCACACCGCCCTTGTCTGTGGAAGTGCCTGTCCGGGTGATTTCTTCGTCCGACCCTGTACGACGGCTGCTATGGTTACGCAGCGGGGAAGCGGCGAATTCTCTGCGCGCCGATGGCGAAGCGGCAGGATTCCGTACCCTCGCCGCGATGCTGGCCGGGCCACCCTTCTTTTTCGCGCATGAGGAGTGCAACGGCCCGTTTCAGTCGAGCCTGACGCCTTACACGATCGTGGTTGTGGATGCGGAAGCGGCCGCCCGGGGGTGGGTAACCCGCCGTGCGGTTCTCGATTACGTGTCCAGCGGCGGGGCACTGCTGTTTATAGGCAAGAATCTTGGCACCGTCGAGGATGAAGCCCTGCGCGCCTGGCTGGCACCCCTGCAAATCCGGCTCGACATGCACACCCGAGTTTCGGGGGTGTTTTCCCCGTCCAGCCCATCCCCCCTCACCGAATCATGGAAGGATTTCAACGTGGAAAACGGCGGCCTTATTGTGGGGCCGACGGAGAGCATATTGGTGGCGCGAGGGGAAGAGCCCAAGGAAGGGGTCTTTGCAGCGACCAGCCACGGTTACGGGCGGGTGGCGCTGTTGTCCGCCGCCACACCGCTGGAGAATGCGCGATTGGCCTCGGAATCCAACCGGGCGTTTGCGTCTACGCTCTTCTCTTGGTTGTCGCGAGCGCGTAGCGAATATGCGGATCTCGACAGCGACCGTCTGCCGGATGGCATCGAGGATCGCAACAACAACGGGCAGGTGGATCCCGGCGAAACGGACTACCTGCGCCCGGACAGCGATGGAGACGGTCTGCCGGACGGGGTCGAGGACGCCAATTTGAACGGCATTGTCGATGACGCGGAGACCGACCCGCGCAATCCGGATTCCGATGGCGATGGCGTTTTCGACGGTGCCGACCCGACGCCCTGCCCCTCGCATGGACAGCTTTATCTTGCAGCGGCGGTGCCACCGCAAGCGCCCGCTGAGGGTGGACGCCCCATTACGATTTTGGGCCGTAATTTCTCCCCCGACACGCGATTCTGGGTTGGCGGACAAGCTGCAAAGGTGCTGCAGTGGCTGGATCCCTCGTCGGTGGTGGTGCGCCTGCCTCAAACGACCACGGAAGCGGGACGGGCGGTCGACATCCGCGCAGAGGCTGCCACAAACCACGCCGAGGCCACGTTGCCACAGGGTTTCCTATATCTCCCGCGCAGCCGCGCCGCATTGCGTCTGGTTCCCGTCGAAACACCGGTTGTGCAGCAGGGGCAATGCAAGGGGCGATTGGGCGTGGATGTGACCTTGCCGCCTGAAGTACAAGTCCGACAAATATCAATTCTCATTGAGGCAGCCCCCCCCGGCGGATTTCTGTGGGGGGACGCCGAGACGCCCGCGCATACCCCGTCTCTTCGCGTGCAGGGTCGTGCGCTTCGCGGTGGTCGCTTTCTCGTGGTACTGGACTCCGGTGCTTTGGGGCTCCCCACCGGCCGCCTCCTGACGCTACCCTATTCGTTCCCAGCCGGGAACGAGACGGATATTGGGCGCGCAGTAACCGGCATTCGTGCCACCTCCATCACACGCGACAACACGCTGCTGGACACGGAATTCTCCATAGGCACACTTCCGTTGTCGACGGAAAAGGCCAGCGTGCGGTAGTCTTGGAGCATCTTCTGCGGCTCGGTCATGAGGTGGAAAGCGCCCCCGGATTGCGGATAGACTAGGGTGTCTTTCGATTTGCCGGAAGCGCAACAACGGAGGTTTATCCATGATTCGACGTTCCTTTCTTAGCACTTGCGCGGCGGCCACTGTGGGCGCTGCCTTTGTCAAGAGTGTGCCCGTGCTGGCGGCAGCCCCGGCCGACAAGCCCTTCTCGAAACTGCCGCTAAAGATGTCCGCGCCGCTGGATTGGTTTCCCGGCGACACACCGATGGCACGCATTGAGCAGGCGGCCTCGTGGGGATTGCCCGCCTATGAGTGGCTGGGGCCGGAAGGGGATTTTGACGGGATGCGCAAGACAGCCGACAGCTGTGGCACCGTATTGAGCTGCATTGTCGGCGCGGGCGCGATCGCGCCGGGCGGGATGGTAAACACCGATGACCACGACAAAATCGTGGCGCAATTCAAGGAGCGTGCCGCGCTGGCCAAGCGTTTGAACTGCAAGCGCCTGGTGGGGCTGAGTGGCAACGAGCGTCAGGACATCCCGCGCGCGGAGCAGACGAAGAATGTCATCACCTGTCTGAAGCGTCTCGCACCCATCGCCGAAGAAAACGATGTAACGATTGTCCTTGAAGCGCTAAACTCGCTCGTGGATCACAAGGGCTACTTTGTTTGCCGCACGGATCACGCCATGGAAATTCTCGACGCGGTGGACAGCAAGCACGTGAAGATGCTGTTCGACATCTATCACCAGCAGATCACCGAGGGCAATGTGATTCGCAACATTCGCTCGGGCATCAAGCGCATCGGCCATTTCCACGTGGCGGACAATCCCGGCCGGAAAGAGCCCGGTAGTGGGGAATTGAACTACACCAACATCTTCAAGGCGATTCTCGACACGGGCTACGACGGTCTTGTCGCGCTGGAATGCGGACACACGAACAAGAATTACGAAGACACGCTGAAGGCCACGCTGGCCTGTTTCCCGAAGGCGTAAACGCTCACTCATGCACATACGGCTTGCGTGGATGGTTTGCATCCCCGCAAGCCGTTTTTTTTTGTGGCAGCAATCGCGTTCGCCGGGCCGTCTCAGGCGTATAGCACCTCGGAACACACCACACTGAAGGCGTCCAGATCCACCGTGACCTGCCGGTATCCGGCCGCACGGGCCGCCTTTACCAGTTCCGAGCGGCGCTCTTCGTCGAGCAGCATGCGGAATTCCGCAGCGGTGAGCTCAATCAGGCAGAGGCTTCCGTAGGGATGTACGCGGACGCTTTCAAAGCCAAGTGCACGAATTCTTCCCTCCGCGTCCCGCACTTTTTCGATGGCAGCGCGGGTAAGACGTTCGCCCGCAGCGAAGCGGCTGACCAGACATGGATTGCTGGGTTTGCTCCAGTTGGGAAGGCCGCGATGCCTCGCCAGCACCCGGACTTCCTCTTTGGTGAGGCCGGCAACCACCAAGGGCGCGACCATATCGTTGCCTGTCAGAGGATTGAGGGGTACGCGCAGTTTGTCCGTGCGGTCTTCGACATGCTCGCCGCAGGCCACCGCGCCATAGCCGTTTTCCCTGGCGTGCAGCACCAGCATGCGGTATTTTTCCCGCTTGCAGTAGAGACAACGCTGCAGGTCGTTGTTGAGAAATGCTTCCGTCTCAAATTCAGAGGTGGGCACTACGGAGACTGACCAATTGCGATCCTGCGCGAGTTGCAGCGCGGCGTCGCGGTCTTTCTGCGGCAGGTTAGGTGAATCAAGCAACACCATGTGCACGCCTTCGCCCAGCACTTCGTTGGCCACATCGGCCAGATAGGAGGAGTCCACCCCGCCGGAGTAGGCTACCATCAACGAATGATATTTCACGAGGATTTCTTTGAGCCGATGCTCCTTGGCCAGAAGCTCGTTCCCGGGAGAACCTTCTTCCATGTCGCATTCCCTTCTCTATATTTGCATCGCCCCGTATTGAGTCAACAAGCCAGACGGAAGGGTAATTCCTCAACGTGGCAAGCTTTCCACAGGGCGGACGTTTCATATACACTATCGGGGATGGAAAAAGCCACTGATAGCGCAGTTTGGACGGTGAGCCAGCTCACCCGCCGGGTAAAGGGACTCCTCGAGGAGACCCTCGGTGCGGTGTGGGTTTCTGGCGAAATTTCTAATTGGAAGTCCGCTGCGTCTGGGCATGCGTATTTCACGCTAAAAGACGAAAACAGCCAGATAGATGCGGTCATGTTCCGGGGCTCACTCGGAAAAATCCGGTTTGAGCCGGAAAACGGCCTCGAAATACTCGCCCATGGCCGGATCACGGTGTATGAGCGTCGTGGCAATTACCAAATCGTGCTGGACGACATGCAACCCAAGGGCTTGGGGGCGCTTCAACTTGCTTTTGAAAAACTGAAGGCAAAGTTGTCTGCCGAGGGGCTTTTCGATGCAGGGCACAAGCAGCCCCTCCCCCTCTTCCCCCGGCGCATCGGGATTGTGACCTCCCCGACTGGTGCCGCCATTCGTGACATGCTGAACATACTCGGGCGTCGTTTTGCCAACGCGCATGTCTTGGTCTATCCCGCCCGGGTGCAAGGCAAGCAAGCCGCCCCGGAGATCGTGGAAGGCATTCGCGCCCTGGATGATTACGGGGTGGATGTTATTATCGTCGGACGTGGTGGCGGATCTTTGGAGGATCTCTGGCCGTTCAACGAGGAAATCGTGGTTCGCGCTGTGTACGCGGCGCGAACGCCGGTCATTTCTGCAGTAGGGCATGAGGTCGATTTCACACTGACTGATTTTGCGGCTGACCTGCGCGCACCGACCCCTTCGGCTGCGGCAGAGTTGGTGGTTCAGGAGCGGGAGGCGTTGTTAGAGCGCATCCAGGCCCGAAGGAAGCGACTGGCGGCTGCCTTGCTTCGGCATACGGAACGCGCCCGGCATCGACTTAAGGTGGCGCAGCAGAGCCCCGTTTTTCGGCGTCCCGAGGAACTTGTGCGACAGAAACGCCAGCGCTGCGATGAGATGGGTATGCGAATGGCGGACGCCATCGATGGGGTTCTCCATGACAGCCGGATCCGGCTGGAGCGCGCGCAGCGCGCCTTGGGATTGCTTTCCCCGTCGGCGCGGGTAGGACGCGAGGCTGAGCGGTTGCGGACACTCCAGATGCGGTGGGTGCGCGCCGGAAATATGGTCGTGCAGCGGGAACGGGGCCACCTGATGCCGCTGATGGCGCAATTAAACGCGCTAAGCCCTCTAGCCATTTTGTCGCGAGGTTATGCCCTGGCCTGGAAAGAGCCTGCCCACACGCTGGTTCGCGACGGTGCGGATTTGGCGGCAGGCAATGATTTGGAATTACGTTTCGGGCGCGGTGGTGCCCGGGTTATGGTAACATCAATAGTGGGAGAGGAACATGCCTAAAGTGGCGAAAGAAGCGGAACCAAGCTTCGAAAAGGATATGGACGCGCTCGAGCAGATTGTCACTGATTTGGAAGAGGGTGGTCTGTCGCTCGACGATTCTCTGAAGCGTTTTGAGGAGGGGAGTCGGCTCGCCTTGCGTTGCGAAAAGGCCCTGCAGGAAGCGGAAAAGAAGATCGAAATTCTGACGAAGAATGCCTCGGGGGAACTGGTGACCAAACCCTTCGAGGAAGAGGAAACATCGGGTACGACTCCGAGGCCGGCCACGAAACGTTCCGCCCCCATCGCCGACGATGACGATATCCCCCTCGAACCGGAAAACGGCGAGGATACAGATGAATTGCTGTTCTAAGGTGAAGATTGGAGATCAAATCCGATTTTCAAGGCTTTTTTTGCACGAATAGGAATCCGTAGTCATGCTGGACAGAGGTCGGAATATAGAGCGACTGCCGGGCGGGACTTCAACGCCCACGGCTTTCCCTTCCAGCCCGAGCGCTCCCGACTCCGAGGGTCGTTCCGCATTCAAGCGTCTTGAGGAATCGGGGAAGAAACTCGGAATTGCGCAGCTGTCCCTCAACCGAATTTTCGACCGCATGGAGCGCCGTTCCCTTGAGGAACTGCAGCGACGTTTTGCCCGGGTTCAATGGGAGCGCGTCGCGCACTGCGGTCGCCTTCGCATCCGGGATTACGAAAGTGTAGCCGCTGAGAGCCCCATTCTGGAGTTTCCTCCAAAGATTCTCGAAACCGCGCTCATACTGAAACCGGTGGACACACTTGAGCTCGCCCTCGAACAGAATCAGAGCATCTCGACCATACGCGAAACCCTCGGGATCATTCGCAGCAACCTGCCCGTCACCGAGAACCTCGTTTACAAGAAGCCCCTCGTCGCCGAAACGGTGGTTCTATTCCGGCAAATCATTGAGGCCGATGTGAGCCTGATTCTATCCAACACCGCATCCGAGCGAGAGCAGTTCATCCAAGAGACGGTGGGGTGGGGGCAGGCGTGCTTCACCCGAATGCAAAACATGTACTTCGATGCACAGCGCAACCCCAAAATGCAGGGGGAGCGGGTGGTACCGTTGCGGGAGCGCGTTCTAGACGGGCAACAGCGCATCACCAAGAGCAATATCAAGCAATTTATCGCGTCATCCGCCCATCCCCGGAGGGGTAAGCGGCGCTAGAAAGTCCCCGCCTCATGGATGTTTCCTCGTTTCTCGGTGCCAAGGCGCAACGGACTGATGAGGCATTGGATCGCTGCCTCGCCTCGTGGGCGGGTGCACCGGCACTGCTGGTGGAGGCGGTGCGCTACAGTCTCTTTGCGGGCGGCAAGCGATTCCGGCCTGCCTTGGTGCTGGGGACGGCTGAAATTATTGGTGAATGTGACACCCCCGCCCTCCCTGCCGCGTGCGCCCTCGAAATGATCCACACCTATTCCCTAATTCACGACGACCTACCGGCCATGGACAACGATGATTTTCGACGGGGTCGCCCGACCTTGCACCGTGCGCACGGGGAAGCGGTCGCCATTCTTGCAGGGGATGCCTTGCTCACGATGGCCTTTGATGCGCTTGGGGAAGCTGGAAACGCAACAGTCATCCGCGAGGTTGCCCAAGCCGCTGGTGCGGCGGGCATGGTGGGCGGGCAGTTGCTCGACATGGCAGCAGAGCAGACAACCCCCACCCTCGACGAGCTGCGCCGTGTGCATGCCGGTAAGACCGGTGCCCTCATTCGGGTCTCCGTTCGGGCGGGCGCGATGCTGGCGGGTGCCCAATCCACACAGATCGACCGCCTCACCGTCTATGGTGAACAACTGGGACTGGCTTTTCAGATTGCCGATGATATTCTGGATGTTGAGGGGGATGCGGCCCGGTTGGGGAAGCCGGTGGGTAGCGATGCCGCACGCGGAAAAGCGACCTACCCCGCAATTGTCGGCATGGCACAATCGAAGACACTCGCCCGGGAGGCGATGCAGGCAGCCATTGACGCGCTGGATGATTTTGGCTGCGAAGCCGACACCTTCAGAGCCTTGGCCCGATTTGTGGTTGAGCGTGACTGCTGAGGGGGTGCGTGCGATGGGGAAACTACGGATTCCTTAGAGCGCGTCGAGCCCTATCGAGGGGTTTCCGTTTCGCCTGGAGTCTTCGTCTTCCTCAGGAGCGCTGAAGGGCGTTTCGATGGCCTCAAGGGCAAGGGAAGAAGGTTTGTTGCCTGATTCGCCCGCCTCATCCGGTTCATCGTCTTCCAACAGTCCCAGTGGGGTTCCTGCAGCCTCCAAGGATATCGCCTCGTGAATCAAGCGGTGCGGAGCCGCACCTCCTTCGTCCGACGCCACTTCCAGCGGTGCTTCATCCAGGCGGGTCAGTTCGAGGCGGTCAGGAAGGGTCTCCTTCTCGGCAGAGAGGCGCTCCACCCGCCGGTGAAGCGAAGCCGCAGAGGGACAATTCGGGTATTGCTCCAAGTGGGCAAGAATCACGTGTCTGGCGGTTTGCCGGTCGTCGAGTTTCGCTTCTAGTGCCTCACAGAACTGGTTGAGTACCAGCACGCGTTCCTGCTGGTCCTGCGAAAAACGCAAGGCACGCTGAAACCAAGGCACACTGTCGGTGGGATGCTCGAGCCGGATGTGACATTGGGCAACCCGGAGCGAGACGGCGGCGTGAGAGGGGAAAATGCGTGCAAGGACGAGATACTGCTGCAGCGCACCCGCATAATCATGCTGGCGCTCGAGCGTCTCGGCTGGACCGAATCGGGGCTGATCGGGCGCAAAGTCTTCGCCTTGTGAGACAGTCTCCACCAGCAGACGGGTTCCAAACGAAATGATCATATGGCCGTATAGGGCTATACCCGAGACGAACAAGGTCACCGCACCGAACATCTGTAACAAGAGGCTTCCTCGAAGGATGTCCCGGAGCTGGTCGATTTCGAGGACGTAAAAGATAAGGACGGCACTCAGCGTGATGAGTTCGGTGGTCAGGGAAAACTCGTCCCGATACCTGAGGCGACGGTTGAGGGTGTACACCCCCCAACCGAAGAACCCCAACAGGAGAATCGATGTGAGAATCATTGCGACCATAGGCATTGTCCGTGTCTATCAAGCATGCCTTAGCTTATCGCGGACGATGGGTACAAGTAAAGCCCCGCCCTTCTAGCCGAGAACACGGAATCCGGTGGCGCGCATGTGAATGGGCCTACCCGCTTATGAGGGGGAGCGGGGCGGTTTATCCCCGAGTCGGTAGACTTTCACGGTGATGACGTCACCGTTGATTTCCAAGGCGCGCATGGCGGACTTGGAGAGATCAATGACTCGTCCTGGGGCATAGGGCCCTCGGTCATTGAGCTTACAAACAACTGACTTCCCGTTCTCAGCGACTACGAGGTAGTATTCGCCGAAAACACCGTCGCGCATGGCGCAGGTGAACTCATCGTCCTTGAGGCGCTCGCCGGAGGCGGTCACCTGAAGTTGCCTGCTGGAAGCGTAGAAGGACGCATGTCCTTCCATAGTGGGCTGCATGGGCTGATGCGTAAGAAGCATCAAAGCAACGATCTCAAACATTTGCCGTCCTTTCCCGCAGCGTATGTGCCTAGGAGGAACTCATCCCGGAAATGCCATGTCTATGCGATCTCCGAAAACAGTTCTACATCCTCCACTGGTAGTGATAACGCTGGATAATGTCCGCCATCGGCCGAAAACCCGTTCAGAAACAGTCCTGCGCCCAAAAAAGGCAATACGGTAGCCTATTAGGGCTCAGGGGAGAAGGGGTTTCCCGGCTGGTGTGGTGGCGGAACGGCTGCCAAGCGGTTCGGGCCGGCCCAAGTACCGGCTTCCCAACCACACAATCAAACCATTCAATTCGTAAACCCGTGCGGCGTAAGTAGGAAGCGCCGCAACTGTTCAAGACTTGCGATGGCCATACGCAACTGGCTCCGAGCACCGGCCCCATAGAGACCAAGCTCGCAAACCGTGTCGCCTTCCGGAGTGACCAAAGCGGCTAGGGTGCGCTGGCCTTCGTGATCCGGAACCATGGCCAGTCCGCAGCTTGATTGACATTCTAGCAACACCCGGCGGGCCATGTCAAGTGCTTTTTCCCGAACGTCTCCCCCGCCCTCGAGGGAGGCAAAGACGCGCGCACCTCGGAAGGAGGTAGTCTCGGCTGCGGTCAGGCGGTGGGCCAGCACGCCTCCGGTGTGTACTTCGGCCAAGGCAAGCGTCCAGCCGCGTTCAAGGAGCAGGCGGTCCACCACCCCTTCGAGCGTGTCCTCATCCGTACCCATGACCCCGTCCGGGATGCGGCTTCGGACAGCGGCATCAATCGGATCAATGAGAGCGTTGGCGGCATCAATCGTCTCAGCGCGGGCGGTGATGCGGATGCGGGTGACGTCTATGGAGGCTAACAAACCGATGGTTGGATTGCCGCCGACACGCATGAGGTCGCCGATCATGCTGTCAACACGCGACTCACCCATACCGCAGACTTTGAGTACGCGGCTATGCACGACACCCGGCAATCCGGCGCGTTCCCGAAGGAAAGGCAGCACGCTATCCCGCATCATGGCCTCGAGTTCATGGGGCACTCCGGGCATGCAAATAATAATTCCGCGATCCGTGTCTATAATTAGTCCGGGTGCGGTGCCGTTGGGATTGGGAATCACCCGCCCGCCACGCGGAACCATGGCCTGTTTTTTGTTGTTCTCGGTGATCGTAATATGCCGCTGCACAAAGCGCTGCCGGATGATTTCAAAGAGCGCGGGATCGTAGACGAGGGGGCAATCCATCAACTCGGCGATGCACTCGCGGGTGATGTCATCCTCGGTTGGCCCGAGTCCGCCGCTGCAAAGAACCACGCCACTTCGGGTGAGCGCGGCATCGAGCGCCGTCTTGATTCTTTCGGGGTTGTCGCCGACGGTAACCTTCTGGCGAAGGTTAATGCCGTGTTCGGCGAGGAGTTTCGCCATAAAGGCGGCATTGGTATCCTGAATCTGTCCGAGCAGGAGCTCGGTTCCAATCATAAGCAGTTCGACGTCCATTTTGGTTCCCTCGGAGAAGCATGATAAGCTAAGCGGGGTTTTGTCGGCAACCCAGAGCGCGGTCATTCCCACGGTTGAGGGGAATGCGTCGATGCTTGTGTCGTGCCCCGAATCGCTGATGTTATTGACGAATTTCGATGAATAAGGCTCCAAGGCACCTATGCAGCGTGAAGTTTCCGAGAGCAAGGCCGAGCGTCGCAACCGCGGTTGCGGCATCATTTTCTTCCTGCTCATGCTGGCGATTGGTTCGCTGTGGGGATCGGGTCTTGGCGTGTTTGTGTGGATCCTTGACGATTCCAAGACCACCATTGAGGCGCTTGAGGATTTTCGCCCCAAGGTGGGGAGCAAAATCTATTCTTCCGACGGGGAACTTCTGGGTGAATTTGCCATTGAGCAGCGGCAGGCGGTGCCGCTGAGCGAAATCCCCCTGCACCTGCAAAAGGCTTTTGTCGCGACCGAAGACGACAGCTTTTACGAACATCGGGGGGTGAATCCTCTGGCGATCCTGAACGCGGCGGCCTCGATCGTAAAGACGGGCCGACTTCGCGGGGCGAGCACCATCACCCAGCAGGTGGTCGGCAATGTGGACACGCTCAACGTGGATCGCCGGGACATTTCTCTGCGCCGCAAGCTGCGGGAGGCCATTGTCGCGCTTCAGGTCGAGCGTGAATTCACCAAAGACGAGATTCTGGAACTCTATCTCAATCAGATTTTTCTGGGCAAGAGCCGGGGCGAGGGGGTGAGCGCGTGGGGCGTGGAATCCGCCGCGCAACAATTCTTCAACAAGAGCTGCCGGGATGTCACGCTGGGCGAGGCGGCGATGCTGGCCGGACTGGCCCGTTCCCCGAACATCAACGAGCCGGTCGGCCACTTCAGCAACGCGCTGGCCCGTCGCAATATCGTGCTGGATCAGATGCTGGAAAACGGGTTCGTGAGCCAGAAGGAGCATGATGCGGCGGTGGCGGAGGATTTGGCGGCATCGGTGGTAACGCCGGATGAGCGGGCGAAGCTGGCGGCAGAGGGCAAGGTTTCCGGAGCACGCAGCGCAGTACAGGCACCGTATTTCGTGGAAGAAATCCGCAGCTTCATCGTGGATCAATACGGCAAAGATCAGGTTTTCCAGGAGGGGCTCGAGGTTCGAACCACGCTAGACATGCGGATGCAGCGGGCGGCCGAGAAGGCCCTGCTGACGGAATTGGATGCGTTTGACGCGAAAAAGCTGGAGGGCCTCAAGAAGGCCGGAAAAGAGGACGAATTTACGCCGGTGACGGGTGGTCTGATTTGCTTGGACAATCGCGAACCGTATCGTGGCTGGGTGCGGGCAATGGTCGGGGGCCGCAATTTCAATACGAACAAATACAACAACGCGATTCAAGCCAAGCGCCAGTGCGGATCGAGTATCAAGCCGTTTGTGTGGGCGGCGGCGGTGGCCAGTGGCATGACGCCCTCCACCATTGTGGTTGATGAGCCGATATCGTACATGGATGGAGCGCATAAGCTGTGGTCGCCCAAGAATTTCGACGGAAAGTACTCTGGGGCTGTTCCGCTCCGATGTGCCCTTGAACGCTCCATCAATATTGTGTCGGTGAAACTCGTCGATCAGTTGCGCCCACCACTTATCCTTTCGCTGCTTCAGCGCTGCGGTATATCGACACCCTTTGATCCGGCGGCAGGCCTCACCATCGGCCTTGGCACACCGCAAGTACTCATGATCGACCATTGCACGGCGTATTCATGTTTTCCCAATGGAGGTGTGCGTCACGATTCGATCATGATTGACCAGATCCTGAACCGCGATGGCGTGGTGCGTTACCGGGGTGCTGATTATGCCCGCAGCGAGCAGGTGATGGATCCGAAGGTAGCCTATGTGACGTTGCACATGATGGAAGGCGTTTGCTCTGGGGGAACGGGCTCCCGGGCAGCCGTCCTCAAGCGCCCGGTCGGTGGCAAGACGGGCACGAGTAACGACAGCGTGGATGTCTGGTTTTGCGGATTTACGGCAGATTTCACCTGTGTGGTTTGGGTGGGATACGGCGACAGCCGCCGTTCCCTCGGCAGCGGCACCGAGTTTACCGGTGCCCGTCTCGCCTGCCCCATCTGGGTGAATTTCATGATGCTGGCCGAGGAAGGCCTGCCAGTGCGGGATTTCGACATTCCAGATGGCGTCGAATTCTTCAACATCGAACGCTCCTCAGGTATTTTGGGCGGCAATTACAAGGAAGCCTACGTGAAAGGCACAGCCCCGCCGGGTTATGCCTCGAAGGAGCCGGACTCCGCCGAAAATCTGGACAGCAACCTGCGGGGTTCCATCGAGCCGGGCCCGGTCGCGCCTCCGGCAGGTACCACCACGACCTCCGTACCGGCACCCTCACCATCACCCGGTGCGGCCCTCTGAGCACCGAAGAGATTTGGTATGCGCCGATGAATGGCGCTTTCGATTGAATTGCAGCGCAGGCGAGCGAGAGAGGACTTACCCTGATGAATAGCGCACAAGTCGTCCAAAAGGCCTTCGAAAACGAACTGGCGATACCCGCCTTCAACATTCCCTACCTGCCCATGGTGCGTCCGGTGATCGAAGCGGTGGCCACCTTGGATTCCGTGGCGTTCATTGCCGTCGCCCGGCTTGAGTGGAAAAAATTCGAGGCGGTAAGCATGGAAGCGATCCACCGGGAATTTCATCAATGGGTGCAGCCCGACCATGTGCTGCTGCACCTAGACCATGTGCCCGTGATCGATGAGGATCTGGCGCTAGTGCCCTACTTTGAGGAAATCAGCGAAGCGGTTCGTCTGGGATACGATTCGGTAATGGTGGACGGATCGCGACTGCCGCTGTCGGAGAACATCGAGGCGGTTAGCCGCATCACGGAAATGGCGCACGCGACCGGTGTTCCCTGCGAGGCGGAATTGGGCGCGGTGATGGGCCATGAAGAGGGGCCGGTGCCGCCATACGAGGAATTGTTCGAGTCGGGTGAAGGCTTCACCGACATCGAGCAGGCCCGGCGTTTTGTGGGAGAGACGGGCTGTGACTGGCTTTCGGTCGCCATCGGCAATGTGCACGGCGCGATCTCACGGGCGCGCAAGGACGAGAAGAAAGTGACCGCCCGGCTGCATCTGGGGCATCTGGAAAAACTCCGGGAAGCGTTAGAAATACCCTTGGTGCTGCACGGAGGTTCGGGGATCCCCACCCACTACATTCAGGAGGCCATCCGCCTGGGCATGGCGAAGATTAATGTGGCCACGGATATCCGGCAACCCTATGAAGTCACACTGCGCGAGACGGGGAGCGTTGAGGCAGCCCAGCGAGCAGTTTACGAAAGCACCATCGTCGTCATTCGGGACAATCTGCAACTTGAAGGCACCCGGATGATTCTGGCGGGAGAACCTGAATGAGCTTGATGGGGATCGACGTGGGAACCAGCGGTTGCAAGGCCGCTGTTTTCTCGGCGGATGGCGAGCTGCTCGGGCAGGCCTACCGTGAGTACCCTATTGACCGTCCCGCTCCCGGTCAGGCAGAACTGGACGCACACCGCGTATGGCGCGACGTGCAATCGGCGATCCGGGAGGCGGTTTCTGGAACCTCGTCCGATCCGGTAAGCGCGATTTCAGTGGGGTCGCTGGGCGAGGCGGTGGTGCCGGTGTCAGCCGACCGCCGTATTCTGGGCCCATCTCTGCTCAACGCCGATGCGCGCGGAGCGACTTACCTGCCCGCCTTGTCGGAGGGTCTAGACGCCCGACGTCTTTATGAAATCAATGGCAACACGCTCGGCAATCATTATTCGCTCACGAAGCTCTTATGGACCCGGGAACATCAGCCAGCGTTGTACGGGGAAACCTTCAAGTTTTTTCACTGGGGTGCCTGTGTATCCTTTCTTTTGGGCGGCGAGCCCTTGGTGGATTATTGCCTGGCCAACCGCACGCTGCTGTTCGACCTCACACGCGGCGCGTGGTCCGATGAACTCGCGTGCTGGGCCGGGGCGGATTTGGAAAAACTCCCAGCGGTGGTTCCACCGGGCACCGTTACCGGGACGGTTTCCGATGCGATGGCGGATGCGCTGGGGCTGCCCAAGGGGGTTCAGCTTGTTTCCGGCGCGCACGACCAGTGCGTCAACGCGCTGGGTTGCGGCGCGATCAGCGAGGGGCAGGCAATGCTGGGCATGGGAACCGTTTTCTGCGTGGCGCCGGTGTTTTCGCACCGTCCCGCCGCACACCTGATGATTCCGCAGGGCTTGAATACTGAGCACCACGCCGCACCGGGACGTCACCTGTGCTTTATCTACAATGAAGGCGGTGCGCTGCTGAAGTGGTATCGGGACACCTTCGCGTCCGAGGAACATCGCGTAGCACAACGTGAAGGGCGAAATGTTTATGAGACGCTCCTGAAGGAAATCCCCGACCGTCCCGGAGACCTGCTGGTTCTCCCCCATTTCTCGCCAACCGGTCCGCCGGAGTTTATTGCCGATTCGTCCGGACTGATTCTCGGTCTTCGACTTGAAACGCTGCGCGGCGAGATTCTTCGCGCCCTGATGGAAGGGGCGGTGTATTATTTGCGCTCATGCTTGGAACGTCTCCCCGAGACGGGCATCCGGGTGGATGAATTCCGGGCGGTGGGCGGCGGCAGTCACTCCGATGCATGGCTCCAGATTTGCGCGGACATCTTTGGCCGCACGCTGGTCCGGACAGCCATGCCGGAGGGTGGCGCTTTGGGTGCGGCCCTGCTCGCGGGCGCGGCCACCGGTATCTACCACTCGGTGGAAGAGGCCACGGCAATCGCGGTACAGACCGGTGATCGCTTCGAGCCTAATGAAAATGGGGTGGCCTTGTATCGGGAGCGGTATGCCCGATACTTGACATTGTGGCCGCAGTTGCGCAGTATCCTCCGTCCACCCTTGCCCTAGCCTTAGAATCGTGTGGAGCTTTGGCCTATCCAATGGGCAAAAAAAATAAACAGCGGAAAGAAAATACTTGACAAATTTTCGCTTGCATGGTATGAACAGGCTATAGTAGAGTATACGGAAGATGCGTTTCCGGGAATGGCGCGCGAGCCCGCATGGTGAGTATGGCGCCACGCGCAATGGAGGGCCTGGCAGAACGCCACGGCAAACGGTTGGCAAAGAGGAGAAAAGCGTACATGAAACATCACCAGCTGATTAGCAGGAGACCCTTGTTGGCCTCGTCGGGCACCGGTACGGGCACGGGCACGGGTACAGGGACGAGCACGGGGACCAACTCGGGTTCCGGTGGTACCTTCAGTGGTTCAAACTTTGCCTACCTGAAGAACTTCCTGATCGCTCTTACGGATCAAATGGTTGTTTGGGTCTTCCGCAAGACCTCTTGACATAAACAAGGAATAAACGAATGAAGATCCAACGGCATATATACGCGGTGAGTCGCAGTCCCCAGAAGGCCACCTCCAACTTTCAGATCAAGTTGGAATCAACCACCATGATTATCGATCGCATCCTGCTTGCCGGGCGGCAGTCCCCGTGGAAAGCAGGAGTCTTTGATGGTTCCAACTCAGGCTCGGGAACCAGTACCGGAACCAACACGGGCACGGGATCGGGAACGGGCACGGGCACCGGCGCCTAATAGTTTTTATTGATTTTATCAAGACCCCTCGAGCCGGTCTTCCGGCTTCGAGGGGTCTGCCTATTGTTGCGGTTCCGCGTGGTCAATGCAGATTTTCCCAGATTTGACACCGGGGCTAATTACCGGTAAAGTACATAGGTTGGTGGAGACAGGGAGCCGGCAAGGTGGCGTCGGCATGTGGAAATTTTGGCGGATTATTGAAAGTTGATCCGTCCTAGAACTGGAGATAAACCATGCCGTACGCTCGTCGGCAGAATGCCGTTCTCGCATTGGTGCCTGTGATCATTGAAGCCGGGTGTATTGGGATCGCCTATCTGCTTGCCTCTTGGTTGACGTTGCCGGATGAGCCGTTGTCTGGACGCCTCTCTTGGTTTATCATCCTCCTCGCCTCTTGGTATCTGCATGCCGTTGACCAGCGCCTTTATCTTTCGCGACGCAGTGACGCGCTGGTTCCCCAGTTGACCGATGTGGCGCGCGCCGCGTTTACAGCGGTCTTGCTTTCGGTCTTCATGTTTGCGCTGCTGAGCCCTGCTGGCATTGATCGCGCTTTCGCGAGCCTCTTCGGCCTCTTTTCCATCGCATTCCTCTTGCTGTTCCGTCTGGCGGCTCGCTTAAGTCTTTGGGGTTTGCGGGGACGCGGCTACAATTACCGCCAAGTCGTGATCGTGGGAGCCAACGAGCGCACGCAGGCCCTCCTTCGGGTGATCCTGTCCCATGAACAGTATGGATTCCACATATCCGGCATTCTTGAGGATGAGCCCGAGCGGCAGGACGAACTGCAGGGCTACGGGGTTCCCTATCTTGGCCCCATCCAGGAACTGGAGCGGCTCCTTACCGACGAGGTGGTGGACGTGGTCTACGTCACCCTGCCGCTGCGTTCCCAGTATGAGAAGGTTCAAGACATTGCTTACCTATGCGAAGGCGTTGGCGTTTCGGTGCGTCTGGTTGGCGACTTGTTTCTCGCAGGGACTTCCCGGTGCGAAGTGTTCCGGCTCGAGGACATTCCCCTGCTCACCTTATCCCGGCGGAACATTCAAGCACACTTCGACCTGCAGAAAATTTCAGAGTGGCTGGCCGCCACCATGTTGGTGGTCTTCCTCTCCCCCGTTCTTCTGCTCACGGCGCTGCTGGTCAAACTGACATCACCGGGTCCGGTGTTTGTGCGCGAATGGCCTGCGGAGACTCGCGGCAGACTGCGCTTTAGGACGCGGGCCTTCTGCCCGGGACACGGGACTGCGGACGGTGCAAGTGATGAAAAAGCCCCCCCGCCGGTCACGCCGCTCGGGGCCGTGCTTCGACGCTATTCGCTGCACGAGCTGCCTGAGGCCCTGGAGGCTTGGATTCCTTGGGGAAAGCGATCCCAAAACGAGCAAACGCCTATCCCCGCTCCTGCCGGGGCTGGAGAAGGGTCGCAGGCACCCCAATCACGCTTCCATATCCCGAAAATTCGCATCCTGATGGCACTTCTGGACGGACTGGCCATATCCTTGACCTTTGTTTGGGCTGCGTATGACTCGCTTGCGTGGAACAGCACCTACGAGGCCCATCTGTGGCGTCATGCACCGTACCTCCTGCTCTTTTTGGCCCTTTGGTATGTAGCGGCTATCGACCAGCGAGTCTTCCGGGTGTGGCGACCGGGTAATCTGAACGATTATTTGCTCGCAATAACCAAAGCGGTGGGAAGTGCCCTGGTCTACGGCACAGTGACTGTGGCTTTGTTTTCCCAGACCCCCATCAACCGACATTTCCTTCTCATGTTCTGCCTGTACACCCCGTTGGCCCTTATTGGGGCACGTGTGCTGTTCCGCAGCGCAATCGCCCTGCTCCAACGTCGGGGCTACTTCCAGCGACGCCTGATTCTGGCGGGAGCCAACGATCGCACCCGTCAGCTCGCGGAAACGCTGCTGCACTCGCGGCGACACGCTTATTCCATCGTCGGTATTCTCGAGGACGAGGCGGAACGCTGTCCGCAGTTTGAAGCGCTTGGCATCCCCCGGTTGGGCGGCATCGAACAGCTGCAAACGTGCATCACCCGGGAGTCGCTGCACGAAGTCTTCGTGGGTCTTCCGCTGCGTTCCTTTTATGAGGCCATCCAGGGCATGGTTCATACCTGCGAGCAGCACGGGATTTCGCTTGCCGTCCCGGCGGATCTGTTTCGACTGAAGGTGGCCAGCAATCAACTCATGTATGTGGACGATCTCCCTGTTATTTCGCTTTCGGCGGTTCCTGAGACCCAGTTCTGGCTGGCGATCAAGCGCATGGTCGATCTCACCTTGTCCACCCTGCTGCTAATTCCGTTGCTTCCGGTGTTTTTCGCCGTGGGCATCCTCATCAAACTGGACTCCAAAGGCCCCATGTTCTTCCTCCAGGAGCGCATCGGCCAAAACCAGCGTCGCTTCAAGATGATCAAGTTCCGCACCATGGTGCCGAACGCAGAGGCGCTGAAAAAGGAATTGGAAGCACTGAATGAGGCCGACGGCCCGGTTTTCAAAATTCGGAATGATCCCCGCCTGACGCGCATTGGCGGATTCATGCGCAAGCACAGTCTTGATGAATTCCCGCAGCTCATCAATGTTTGGACCGGTCAGATGAGCCTCGTGGGGCCCCGCCCACCGGTGTACTCGGAGGTGGTGCGGTATACCTGGGCACAACGTCGGCGACTGAGTGTCCGGCCCGGCATGACGGGCCTCTGGCAGGTCAGTGGCCGTAGTGATGTCGGCTTTGAGGAGTGGGTGGGTCTGGATCTTCAGTACATTGATACTTGGACTCTCTCGCAGGACTTCATTATACTGTTCAAGACTTTCAAGGAAGTCTTCTACGGCCGGGGTGCGGCATAGCCCTTGCTCATTTTAGGATAACAAAAAGGCCACGAAATAAAGTATGGACGTTGTACCCCTACATCAGAGTGAAACTTTCGCTGTAGTGGTCAACGATGACCCCGTCCAGCTGGGAATTCTGTGCAAGTTGGTGCACAAAGCCGGGCTGTCCGCACACGGTTTCACGAGCGCGGAGGCCGCTCTCGCCGAAATGGGCGCGGCTATTCGCCAAGGGGATGACCCCACCCGGTCTTTGCCCGATCTGGTAGTCACCGACCTCTACATGCCGGGGATCGATGGTTGGCGTTTCTGCCGTTTGCTGCGCTCCCAGGAATACGAAGCCCTGAACGCGATCCCCATCCTGGTGGTTTCCGCCATTTTTGCGGGCGATGAGACCGGCCGAATCGCGGTCGACCTCGGGGCGGAGGCCTTCATACCCTCCCCGGTGGATGGACGGCAGTTTGTGGAGCAGGTTCGGGCCATTATCGAAGGACGACAGCTTCAACATCCCCTTCGAGTGCTGCTCGCGGAGACGGACGCCAGTCTGGCCGCCATCCTGCGCCGATCATTTGCAAATCACCATTGCACTGTTGAAACGGTCGAGACCATCCGCGATGGAGAGGCCGCCATTTCCAAGGCCGCCTACGAAATCGCGGTGCTGGACTACGACCTTCCCGACGGCAAGGGCGACGGCTTGCTGGA
Organism: Candidatus Hydrogenedentota bacterium; assembly: GCA_903932505.1. Taxonomy (GTDB): domain Bacteria; phylum Hydrogenedentota; class Hydrogenedentia; order Hydrogenedentales; family CAIZGN01; genus CAIZGN01. The sequence goes on along the minus strand of CAIZGN010000659.1, from coordinate 9,227 downwards.
CACCTTGCGCGCCGTGCAGCCCGATTGTGTATGCATTATGACGACAAGTAATCCGCAGCCGGAACTCGCTCTGGACTGGATGAAACGAGGTGCGGCCGCCTACCTGCGCAAACCTTTTGAGCCTGATTATCTGCTTGAGCTGTGCGACCGAGCGCGAAGCGAGCGCACCCTGCTCCGTGTACAGGACCAACTCGACATTCGAACCCAGGAATTGCGCGAGAGCGAGGAAAAATTCCGGCTCATCGCCGAGAACACCTCCGACGGCATTCTGGTTATATCATCGGACTACAAAATTCTATACGCTTCCCCCTCCTATGCCCGGCAACTGGGCTATTCCTTGGAGGAAGAGGTGGACAGGGACAGCGAGAGCATCTACGCGATGATTCACCCGGAAGACCGGGAGCCCCTGTTCCGTTCCATCTTTGCCGCCATCGAAACCAAGCAACCCGGTCTGCAGTATACCTACCGTGTTCAACATAAAGCCGGGCATTACATCTGGCGCGAGGATCTCGCGAAATTTCTCTACGATAATGAAGGCAACCACGCAAAGACCTATGTCATTTGCCGCGACATCACCCAAAGTAAAGAGGCGGAGGAAGCCCTCGCCCGCAATAGCGCGGAAATCAAGGCCATCTACGACAGCACCCCCACGATGATGTGCATCATGACCGGTGATCGCACGGTGCTGCATGCCAACCCCGCTTTCACGGAGTTCACCGGGATTGAGGAAGGTGAGTTCGTGGGTGGTCGCGCCTGCGGCATTTTTGGTTGCATCAATGCCATGGAGGATCCCCGGGGCTGTGGATTCAGCAGACACTGCGGCGATTGCCGACTGCGTTTATCCCTCGAAGATTCCCTTGCAACAGGAACCCGGCATCAGAATATTGAGCACCAAGCCACCTGGATTCGTGACGGAGAACCACGGGATCTGGTGATTCTGGCCTCAACAGCGCGCATAGAAATGCCGGATGCGCCCAGCCTCCTGCTCTGCATGCACGACATCACGAACCAGAAGCTAGCGGAAGAAGCCGTTCGGGAAAGCGAGCGGCGGTTTCGGCACTTGGCGGATACCGTCCCCGTACTCATCTGGATGTCCGGAACCGATAGGGGTTGCACCTACTTCAACCGGGTATGGCTTGAATTCACAGGAAGAACCCTCTTGCAGGAAATGGGCTCGGGTTGGACTGAGGGTGTACATCCGGACGATTTGCGGTGCTGCGTTGATGTCTACAATAGCCACTTCGATATGCGGCGGGAATTCCTCATGGAGTACCGCTTGCGCCGGGCGAACGGAGAGTATCGCTGGGTTCGAGACAACGGTGTGCCGCGTTTTGACGGTGCCAGTAACTTTATCGGCTACATCGGCAGCTGTGTGGACGTCACCGAGAGCAAGTTGGCCCACGAGACGCTGACCGCGCAGGCGGATTTCAATCAGCGGGTCTTCAATTCCACGGACGCGCACCTCGCGGTCATTGATGAAGACGGAACCATACTCGATGTCAATATGGCGTGGCGTGCCTATGCCCAGGGTCATAAACCCGAAACCGAGGATGCGTGGGGTGTCGGTGCCAACTACTTTGTAGAGTATGATCCCAGCTGGGGCGACACCACGTCGGCCCGTGAAACTTTTGAGGGTATTCGCGCCGTGCAAAGGGGTGAGCTGCCCTTTTTCAGCCTGGAATATCCCTGCCACGCTCCCGACGGCAGAAAAAGTTGGTTCGTCCTTCATGCGCATCCCCTTCAGGGCAGGAAGGGCAGCGCCTTGGTCTGGCACACCGATGTAACCGACATCAAGGTCGCGCAGTACGCCTTGAAAAAAAGCGAGGAAAAGTACAGTCAGTTGATCGAGACATCCAAGGAGGGAATCTGGATCGCCGACAAAAACTTCGCCACCACTTTCGTGAATACGCGATTGACCGAAATGTTTGGCTATACCCAGGAGGAGATGCTGGGAAAACCGGTTGCCTTTTTCTTGTTCGATGAAGACGTTGAACACCAAAGCCAACAAATTGAACAGCGCATGCGTGGGGAAAGCGAAGTTTACGAGCGCCGTTACAGGAAGAAGGATGGGCAGCCCGTATGGACGATCACTTCGGCATCTCCGCTGATGAGCGAGACGGGACAGTTCCAGGGTGGCTTCGCGATGATCACGGATATCACCCTGCGCAAAAAGGCCGAAGACGAGCTTCGTCAATTCAAGACCATCTTTGACACCGCGAGCTTTGGCGCCGTGATTTCCACGCTGGACGGTGGACTCACCTATGCAAATTCCTGTTTTTCGAATGCACACGGGTATAAGCCCGAGGAACTCATCGGGAAATCGATCAAGAACCTGCACACTGAAGAACAATTCCCGCATGTGGAGCGTTTGCTTCAGCAAATATTGAGTACTGGATACATGCGACCCCAAGAGGTCTGGCATCTCCATCGGGACGGCCATACCTTCCCCATGATGTCCACCGGTAATTTGGTGCAGGATGAAAACGGCATCCCGAAATACCTAGCCAGCACCGCGCTGGATATCACGGAACACAAGCGTGCCGAAGAGGAACTTCGCGCCCTCAAGCTCAAAGTCGGAGAGCGCGAAATCTACTCGGTACTCGTGGAGTCCGCGTCCGATGGGTTCTGGTTGCTCGATCGCGATTTCAACACGATCTATGTAAATCCCGCCATCACCGACATGCTCGGCTATTCCCGCGAGGAAATGATTGGGCGAAGTTGGTACGAATTCGGCGATCCGGACTGGGTGGCCCGCGCCAAAGAACTCGAAAAGCGGCGTGAAACCGGTGTTCAGGAATCGCACACGTTTCTCTTCGTCCACAAGAACGGTCGCAAGATACTGACCCGTCTTGCCACCACCCCCCTGTTTGAGACCGATGGGACGTTTAACGGTGCCCTCGGTATTCTCAGTGACATCACCCGCCAGAAAGAGGCTGAAGACGCCCTGCAAATCAAGGATATCCTCAACACGATCGCCCAGAATTCCAGCATTGGCATGTGCCTGATCAACCCGGATTTCACGGTGGCCTGGTACAACGACCTTTACGGGCAGTGGTTCGGTCCTTTGGAAGGCACCAAGGGCCGCAATTGTTTCGAGGTGTTTGAAGGGAAAGCGGAAATCTGTCCCGGCTGCCCGGCAAGAGTCACCTTTGATACTGGGAAAGTTGTATCTAGTGAGCGCATTGGTGTCACCACCTTGGCGGGTCCCGGACGAACGGTCATCGTGACAACGTCGCCCATCCTGGATCCCAATGGCCACATCATCCAGGTAGTGGAGATTGCCCAAGACATTACCACCCGTGCCCGGGCAGAAGAGGAACGGGCGCATTTAGAGGCCCAGCTCCAGCATGCCCAGAAGATGGAGTCCGTGGGGCGACTCGCGGGCGGGGTCGCGCATGACTTTAACAACATGCTCATGGTAATTCTCGGGCATGCGGAAACGGCCCTCAGCCGCGTGGAACCTGCGCAACCCCTGCACGCCGACCTCTTGGAAATCATCCGGGCCGGTGAACGGTCCGCCGACATTACCCGTCAGCTACTGGCCTTTGCGCGCAAGCAAACCATCGCACCAAAGGTTCTGGATCTGAATGAGGCCCTGGAAGGCATGCTCAACATGCTGCGGCGTCTCATCGGCGAGAATATTGATTTTGCTTGGCTACCGGGCCGAAACCTCTGGCCGGTACGGGTCGACCCGTCACAGATCGATCAGATTCTGGCGAACCTATGTGTAAACGCGCGGGACGCTATTGCCGGTGTGGGAAAGATCACCATTGAAACACGCAATAGCACGCTTGACAGCACCTATTGCGCCAGCCACAGGGGGGCTGTTCCCGGGGATTATGTACACATTTCCGTGAGCGATAATGGATGCGGCATGAATAAGGACACCCTGCTTCATGTTTTCGAGCCCTTCTTCACGACGAAGGGACTGGGCAAGGGCACAGGACTTGGCCTGGCCACGGTCTATGGCGCAGTAAAGCAGAACAACGGTTTTCTGAACGTGGACAGTCAACCAGACCAAGGGACTACCTTTACCATATACTTGCCGCGACACATCGGGATGCTCGAGCACGCCCCCGCAGAAAACCCGGAAGAACCCGCGCGGGGTGGCTTGGAGACCATCTTGCTGGTGGAAGACGAGCCCGCCATCCTCCGCCTTGCGGCGTTGTCTTTGGAGGCGCAGGGCTACACTGTTCTCGCGGCCGCCACACCCCGGGAGGCTATCCAACTGGCGGAGGAATGTGTCGGAAACGTTGACCTGCTGATGACGGACGTCATTCTTCCGGAGATGAACGGGCGGGATCTGGCGAAGCACCTGCTTTCCCTTTTCCCGATGATGAAGCGCCTTTTCATGTCCGGGTATACGGCTGACGTGATCGCCCGTCATGGTGTTTTGGATTCTGGCGTCCACTTTATTCAGAAGCCCTTCTCCATGAACACTATGGCCGCCAAGGTTCATGAAATGTTAAGCAACGATGAAGAAAAAGCCTGATCGCGGGCTTCGCCACAACAATCAAGGTACTGTGAATGCAGCGTAGTCTAGATAAAGTATTGCGAAGTGACGAGGAAATTATTAAAGAGTCTGGACTCATTCTGGACTACGACGAAATTGCCCGAAAAGGTGGTATGACCCGGGAAGAGGGTGCCATTTCCAAGTGGTACGGCATCTACGGTTCTCGCCAGCCCGGAACCCACATGGCGAGGGTCGTCATTCCCGGCGGGAAAATCACCTCGGTGCAGGCGCGGACGCTTGCCCGCATTTCCGAGGAGTACGCGCAGGGGCTTATCGCCTTTACCACCCGTCAGGCAGCGCAATTCCACTTCCTTAAGCTGGGGGACCTCGCCCCCTTCCTTCGAGATATTCAGGCAGCGGGCATGAGCACCTTCCACGGCTGCGGCGACGTCACCCGCAATGTGGCAGCCTGTCCCTGGGCCTCCATTTGTCCGCATCGTCGGTTGGATGTCCTGCCGTATGCGCAGGAGGTGGCGGCTGCACTCACGGCCAGTCGTGATTTGGACAATCTCCCCCGCAAATACAAAATCACCTTTTCGGGATGTCCGGGTGGATGCGGACAACCGCACATCAATTGCGTGGGGGTGATAGCCGTTCGTCGGCGCCTCGCCGATGGCAGCGAAGTCACCGGTTTTCAGGTCAATATCGGTGGCGGCTTGGGTTGGCAGGCCTTTGTCGCCCAACCGCTGTATACCTTCGTCCCGACCGATTCCATTGCGACGCTGTGCCATGCCATCGGCATTCTCTTTCGCGACCACGGCGACCGCTTTGTCCGGATGTTCGCTCGGCTGAAGTTTGTGGTGCACCACAAGGGCATTGCCGAATGCCGCCGCTTGCTGGAGGAAATTCTCGACCAAGCAGGCGTGGATCGCAGCCAATTCGTCACGGAGCCTTTTGAAGAAGTCGGCACCCCGGTGCCCGATCGTCCGCTGCGGGAAATCAACCCCTTGGGCACGGATGGCGGGGCCATCCAGCGCATTAGGGTCAAGAAAGGCGAATTGAGCGGGGCCGCCTTGCTGCGAATCGCGGAACTCACCGAGATTTTTGGCGACAAACACCTGTACAGCACCAACCGACAGAATCTTGAGATTCACGGAGTGCGGCCCGACCGCCTACCCGCACTCAAGAAGGAAATTGAAGCGCTGGGCTTCGATACGGAGGATTTCTCCGGGCTCACCGATGTGGTGTCCTGCGTGGGCACGACGTATTGCCCGCTGGCGGTCACACGGACACACGACCTCTTCGACGCCTTGCAGTCAATCGTCCATGAGGACCGGTATCAGTCGATCCGCACCCTGGCGACTATCAACATCTCCGGTTGCCCCAATTCCTGCGGACAGTACCACGTGGCGGATATCGGATTCCGGGGGCTGCGGGTGCGAGAAGCTCAGGGATCGGTCGAAGGGTACCGGATCACCTTGGGTGGCGATGAAGCGCACTTGGGCGAGCCGGTGGCTGACTTTTTGAAGTTTGACGATGTGCTGCGGGCAACCCGCGCCATTCTCGACACCTTCCTCGCAAACAAACCCACCGAAGCCCTCGCCACGCAGGTGCGCCGGGAAGGAATGGGCAAATACCGGGCAGCCATCGAGGCGCTGGGTATACACTACGAACAGGCACCGAATCCACTGGAGACTTCGGTGAGCGAAGGCTGGGGCGTGGAGCCACTCGACCGCAAGACCCTTGCGCGCGATATCCCCTGCCAAACGGCCTGCCCGGCGAAAACACGTGTGCCCACCTACATCCGGCATATTGCGCAGGGCGATTTCGAGGCGGCCCACCGCGTCAATCAGGAGGACAATGTGTTCCCCAATGTGCTCGGTCGCGTCTGCACGCGACCCTGCGAGGAACAGTGTCGATATCAATGGACGAGCACCCGGGGCGCGGTGGGTATTTGCCATCTCAAACGCTCCTCAGCCGATCGCGTGGCCAGCAGGCCCCTGCCCGCCTGGTTTGACGCCAGCGGAAAACAAGTCGCGATTGTGGGCGGTGGGCCCTCGGGCCTTGCCGCAGCGCGCGAGCTGCGCCGCTACGGCCATGCGGTGACGCTGTTCGAGCGGGAGTCGGCGCTGGGCGGACAAATCCGCGCCATTCCGGGATTCCGTTTGCCCGCATCCGCCATCGAATCCGATATCGTAGCCATTGTCGGGCAGGGACTGGATATCCGGAGCGGAGAACATGTGGACTATGCCCGTGTGCAGGAGTTCGAGAAGAACTACGATGCGGTGTTGCTGACGGTGGGTGCGAATCGCCCCATCACCCTCACGCTTGAAGGCGTTCCTGAGAGTGCCGTATGCGAGGGGCTGCACTTCATGAAACGGTTCAACGATCGAAAACCCTTCCCCGTGGGCGGGCATATTGTCATCATTGGCGGGGGATTCACCGCCATCGACTGCGCCCGTGCTGCACGCCGTCTGAATCCCGAGGCGACAGTGACCATCATGTACCGTCGCGGTGAAGCACAGATGTCCGCAACGGCGGACGAGTTCCGAGAATTGCATGAAGAAAACATCCGTATTGAAACGCTGGTGACCCCGATTTCCGGACGTTGTGATGGGGAAACCCTGCAAGCCCTTTGTTTCCAGCGCAATCTGCTCGGCACACCGGACGGCAGCGGAAAACCCAGGTTCATTCCAATAGACGACAGTGCGTTTGAGGTTCCTTGCGACACGCTCATTCTGGCAATTGGACAAACCCGGGAACAGGCCATCCTCGGCGGGGCCATTGAGCTGTGCGAGGACGAAGCCGCTACCAACCGCGCGAAGATCTTTGTGGCCGGGGATTTCGCCTCGGGAAGCGGGAATGTCATTGGCGCAGTGGCGAGCGGAAAAGCGGCGGCGGATGCCATTGACGCCTGGCTCATGGGCGAACCGCGCCGTCTTTACGGGGTGGCCATAGAAACAGCCCAACCCACAGACCGCAGCCGCGACCACGACCTGATTTATCCCCCGGTGATGCCCAGCGTCCCGGCCTGCGACCGGGACTGCGACCGGGAGGTCGAAATGGGTTTCGATGATGCGCATACCCAGGAACACGCGTGGCGGTGTTACCTGTGCAGCCACAAATTCGAAATCGACCAAGACAAGTGCATTCACTGCGACTGGTGCATTCGCGTGTCACCGCGCGACTGCATACGCCGTATTTCCACCCTCGAACGGGATGACTACGGATTCCCCACGGGCTGCAAGGAAGAAGACAAATCCGAGCCCGAGAAAAGTACTTACATTTGGATAAACAGCGACAATTGCATTCGTTGTGGAAACTGTATCCGCATTTGTCCCGTGGGCGCGATTTCCGTCCGGAAGCTGACCCGTGAGGCCCGTTGCTGCAAGTAGTCTGTTCCGCCCTGTTTGATTCCGCGCATCTTGCGTGTTACTTTGAATGTCTGGGGTACGGTTTAACAACTCGGAAGGAGACGCCGGTATGGAACGTCGCGAATTCTTGGTGACCGCCGCCGCTACAGCGGGGCTTACGGTGATACCTGCAGCCTTGGCGCGGGGAACAGAGGCAAACGGAAAACTGGCCGTGGGGCTCATCGGCTGCGGAGGCCGGGGACTTTGGCTTGCGCGTCTCTTCGAGGAGCACGGCGACACGAAAATCGTGGCGGTGCACGATTACTTCCGCGACAAGGCGGAAGCCGCCGCCAAGATGTTCAACGTCCCCGCCAACCGGGTCTTTGTAGGGCTGGACGGCTACAAGGAACTGCTCCAGACGCCCGTGGACGCCATCGCGGTGGAAAGCCCGCCCTGCTTTCACCCGGATCAAACCATGGCGGGCATCGAGGCGGGCAAGCACGTCTATCTCGCCAAGCCGGTCGCGGTGGATGTGTGGGGTTGCAACCGCATCGTGGAAGCGGGCAAGAAAGCGGGCGACAAACTCTGCCTGCTCGTCGATTTCCAAACTCGGAACAACGCGCTTTATCGGGAAGCGGCTGAACGGGTGCACGCCGGCATGATCGGCAACCCGGTATGCGGGCAAACGTTCTATCACACAAGCCGACTCGGGCTGCACGGCCCGGCTGGCGAAGGTGTGGCGCGCTTGCGCAACTGGCCCTTTGATCAGGCCCTCTCGGGCGACATTATCGTCGAGCAGAACATCCATGTCCTCGACGTCATGAACTGGTATCTCCAGGGACATCCTGAAAAGGCACTGGGCGATGGTGGTCGAAAGGCGCGTACCGATGTAGGAGATTGCTGGGATCATTTCATGGTGAAGTACACCTACGCAAACGGGGTGCTCGTTGATTTCGCCTCATCGCAGTTTGTTTACGGTTTCAACGACCTCTGCACGCGCCTGTATGGCGACTTGGGCACCGTGGATTCGCACTATGGTGGCGACGTGTCCATCAGCGGGAAAAAGGACAGCTGGAAAGGCGGTAAGACCGCAACCATCTATGAGGAAGGCGCGATCAACAACATCAAGGATTTCCGGGCCGCCATTGCCTCTGGCAAGCCCATCAATAACTCGGCAGAGGCCGCCAACAGTACGCTGACGTGTGTGCTGGGGCGCATGGCGAGCTACGGACGCAAGGAAGTGACCTGGGATGAGATGATGAAGACGGAAGAGCGTCTCGACCTGAAGCTGGATCTTCCCGCAAACGGGCCCGACACCAAGATCTAAAACCGTAGCCCCGTGAGAAAGGATCGACCTATGACCGAGAAGCGAAGCGACTATATCTCGTGGGATGACTATTTCATGGGGATTGCGGTGTTGA
>CAIZGN010000658.1 GCA_903932505.1 Candidatus Hydrogenedentota bacterium | reverse complement strand
TTCCCAGAAGTGGTGGAAGCGGGTACCAACGGGCCCTTACCGGCCCCGTTGTTGGCCCAAGCAAAATCCCTGCTTGAAAACACCAATTTTGAATACCTGGCCGAGCAGGTTCCGCGTGCCATCGAACAGTCGCTGGAAGGCGTGGGACGCATCGCAGGCATCGTTCAGGCCATGAAAGAATTCTCGTACCCGGGCGTCGCTTCGAAAACATCCGTGGATCTCAACCAGTGCATTCGCAGCACGGCAACGGTGTCGCGCAACGAGTGGAAGTATGTGGCCGAGCTAGATCTGGATCTGGAAGACTCCCTTCCGCATGTGCTGTGCCTGCCCGGTGAGTTTAATCAAGCCATTTTGAACATGATCGTCAATGCATCGCACGCCATTTCCGATGTGGTGGGCGAGAATGCGGAAACCAAAGGCAAGATCACGGTAAGTTCCCGTGCGGACGGGGATTGGGTGGAGGTTCGAGTTTCGGACAGCGGATCCGGGATTCCACAAGAAATTCGTGAACGCATATTTGACCCATTCTTCACCACCAAAGAGGTCGGGCGTGGAACAGGCCAGGGACTGGCCATCGCTCGAAACGTCATCGTGGACAAACACGGCGGAGCGCTGATGCTGGAGAGCGAAGTTGGTAAAGGAACCACATTCATCATTCGCTTGCCGATAACTTCCTGAAACGGACAAACACTGGCGGACTATGGGCACACCATCAAGTAAGCCTTCGGGCACACACAAACTTCGCGGAGTCATCGCGGGCGTATTCGTGGTGCTTGCCGCTGTGGCGATTGTCGCGTGGACAACCCGAAACGTGGAGAAGGAGCGACGAACCGAGCAACTTGCTGAAGCGCGGCTCGTGGCCAGGGCCGTCAATGCGGAGCGCGTGCGTAAGCTTTCAGGCACAGAATCGGATCTGAATTCTCCCGATTACCTGCGCATCATAGAACAACTTTCTCAGGTGCACGGAGCACGCTCCGAGCTACTCGCTGTTTACCTGCTCGGAAAGCGGTCTGACGGGGCGGTGTTCTACTTTGCGCATTCTGATCCCACGGCATTTCCACCGGGAAAAGCGTGTCCCGACTGTCCCGAGGCTCTGCAACAAACCTTCGCAAGAGGTGTGGAGTCTACAGCGTCTTTCCGGGGGAATAGCACGGAAACCGAGGTGTGTGCCTTTGTTCCGATCTACGGATCCAAATCCCGTGAGATTCTGGCCGTTCTCGGTATGCTTGAGGATCAACAATCCTTGAAAGGCGATGTTGCCCGCCGCTGCATCGTGCCCTTTGCCTTACTGCTGGCATGTGCGATACTTTTCACAGCCCGAACGGCACGGCAGCAGATGCGACAGGGTGTCCCCCCGCCCTCAATTAATGACGGTATCGCGCACGACGAGCACCACCCCACTGCAGCCACCTTAGAGGCACAAGTTCAGGTCGAAGCCGATTACAGAGCTTCGCAGGAAATCGTCGTGCGGCTGAGTGCACTCAAAGAGCGCCTTCTCGTGACCATGGGGCTGTCGGAAAAACTCAAGCTGATTACAGACACCATCGTCAGCGTGTTTGACGCGGACTTCTCCCGAATTTGGATGATTGGTGAGGGGGATCTCTGCGAGAGCGGATGCGCACACGCCGGGGCCACCGAAGGGCCGCATGTTTGCGTGAACCGGGAGCGCTGTCTGCATCTGATGGCGAGTTCCGGTCGTTACACACACATGGACGGTCCGCATCAACGGGTTCCCATAGGGTGCTACAAGATTGGCCGGATTGCCTCAGGGGATGAAGCGCAGTTTATCACCAACGACGTGGTACACGATCCACACGTACACAATCCTAAGTGGGCAGAGGAACTTGGACTGATATCCTTCGCCGGATGGCGTCTTCTCTCCCGCACGGGAACCCCGATCGGCGTGCTGATTTTGTTTAGCAAGCACCCCATCAGCGCGGTTCAAGCGAATTTCCTGGACGACCTGAGCAACACCACATCGCAAATCATTCTCACTGGATTTGCCACCGAAGCGTTGTATGCGAGTGAGCGCAAGCTGCTGTCCATTCTCCAAGGGTGTCCCATCCCGCAGTATGTGATCGACCGGGATCATCGTGTGATTTCTTGGAACAAGCCGATGGAAAAGTACTCCCGTATTTCGCAGGAAGAAATCATCGGCACCTGTGATCACTGGAGGGCATTCTACTCCCAAGCCAGACCGTGCTTGGGGGATCTGCTGGTGGACGGCACCCCGGAGCTTATCCCGCAATGGTACGGTGACAAATGCAAACCGGCCCCGTTGCTGGAAGAGGCCTATGTAGGCACGGCGTTTTTCCCGGATCTTGGCTCCATTGGCACTTGGCTCCATTTCACGGCCGCGCTCATCCGTGACGGGCAAGGACAGGTTATTGGTGCCGTTGAAACCTTCGAAGATATCACCGAGCGCAAGAATGCCGAGATGGAATTGCAGAAATCCCGCAATGAATTGGAGATGCGGGTCGACGAGCGCACCCGCGACCTCACCCGGGCCAATGCATCGATGTTCTACGAAGTGGAGCGACGCAGGGAGACGGAGGAAAGTCTCCGAAAGGCGCACGGCGAAGTCGAGCGCCTCTTGGCGTCGATGTCCTCCTTCCTTATCGGCTTGGATCGCGATTCATGCGTTTCACGCTGGAACGTCGCGGCCGAAAGCACCTTTGGCCTTTCCCTGCGGGATGCTGCGGGTAAGCGCATCGACGAATGCGGCATGCGTTGGGATACGAGCCCGATTCTGGAGCAACTGGCGAGCATGCCGTCCACCGAGGAAACCGTTCGTTTGCTTGATGTCCCCTATACCCGAACGGACGGAACCCCCGGCTTTCTGGGGGTGACCATCGATCCGATCAAGAGTGTCGCCGGTGCCTACGAGGGGTGCTTTCTTTTGGGAACAGATACGACCGAGCGCCGCAATCTCGAGACCCAACTCGTTCAGGCCCAAAAGCTGGAATCCGTGGGGCAACTCGCCGCCGGCATCGCGCACGAGATCAACACACCCACGCAGTATGTGGGAGACAACATTGAGTTCTTGATGGTCGCCTACGACAGTCTGGCGAATGTGGCACAGGTTTTTTCGGAAATGGTCGACTCAGGACGCAGCGGATCCTTTTCCCCGGAATTGCTCGCCAAGGCGCAGACGTTGGTTGAGGGGACGGATTTGGAATACCTTTGCCAGCAAATCCCACAAGCCATTGGACAATCACTCGAGGGTGTGGGGATCATTGCCGGCATCGTGCAATCGATGAAGGAGTTTTCTCATCCCGGGAGTTCGGAAAAAACCACAGTGGATCTCAATCAGTGCATCCGCAGCACCACCACCGTGTCACGCAATGAATGGAAATATGTCGCCGACCTTGATTTGGACCTGGACGAAACCCTCCCTCCAGTGCTGTGTCTGCCCGGGGAATTCAACCAGGCCGTGTTGAACATGGTTGTGAACGCCTCGCATGCCATTGGTGATGTGGTGGGTGACGGGACAGATCGCAAAGGGATCATACATATCAGCACCCGGCATGATGGGAAATGGGCCGAATTGCGGATTTCGGATACCGGAACTGGGATTCCCGATGCCATTCGCGAACGTATCTTCGATCCCTTCTTCACGACCAAAGAAGTCGGACGTGGAACGGGACAAGGACTAGCCATCGTGCGCAACGTGGTGGTGGACAAGCATGCGGGTACACTTCACATTGATACCGAAGTGGGTAAGGGCACGACCTTCATCATTCGTCTGCCCATTCACGGGGAAGCATCCGCTAGTGGGGCGTCATCCCCGAAATATTCGAAGGACTAGCCCAAAAGGCATACAATAAGGACAGGATCCTTGAATTGACGGCGAAACGGTTCTTGGGGGGCGTTTCGGGAACGGGAATTTAGTGCGGCGAAGGTCGGCGAGGAGCGAAATGAGAAGCATATTATTTGTGGATGATGAATCCCGTGTCTTGGAGGGTCTGCAACGGATGCTTTTTCCGATGCAGCGCGAGTGGAAAATGGCGTTTGCGCTGAGTGGCGCACAGGCGCTTGAGCTGCTCGAAAAGGGCCATTTTGACGTGGTGGTGTCCGACATGCGCATGCCCGGCATGGATGGTGCCCAGTTGTTGGAAGAGGTCAAAAAACGCTGTCCGGACACACTTCGTTTCATTCTTTCGGGCCAATCGGAGAGCGAGGTCATTTACCGTACTCTCGGATCCGCCCACCAATTTCTGAGCAAACCCTGCAAGCCTGCCTTCCTGAAGGAATGTGTGGACAAGGCCTTTGCGCTGCGCAGCATACTCGCGAGTGACGCGCTCAAAGCGGTGGTGGCCCAGATCGGAACCCTGCCCCCCGTCCCCCAAGTCTACGCCAAGCTTTGCGAGGCACTGAAATCACCGGACTGCACGATCGAGGAAGTGGGACAGGTCATCAAAATGGATCCGGCGATGACCGCGAAGATTCTGCAGGTGACCAACTCCGCCTTTTTCGGGCTGCGCCGGGACGTTTCCACGGTACCGCAGGCGGTTTCGCTTATCGGGCTGAAGAACATCACCGCGCTGGTGCTGGCACGGGGTCTGTTTGCGCCTGTGGAAGGCGGAAAATTACCCCCGGGCTTTTCCATAGACTCCCTTTGGCGGCACTGCATGGTGGTGGCTTCGTATGCCCAAGCCATCTGTCAGGTGGAAAACACATCAAAAGAGATTGCGGACGACGCTTACACCGGTGGGCTATTGCACGACACCGGACAGCTTGTTTTCCTGGCCGGATGCCCGGACGATTATGTCCGCTGTCACGAGTACGCCATTGAAAAGCAGGTCACCCTGCCCGCAGCGGAAGGTGAGTTGTTGCAATGTACGCATGGGGAAGTGGGCGCATACCTGCTGGGAATCTGGGGTCTGCCCTACCCCATTGTGGAATCGGTTGCCTACCACCATAATCCGTCGATATATCTTGGGAGCGAGTTTTCACCGGTCACTGCCGTTCATGTCGCCGACATCCTAGCTTTCAAGCGGAGAAGCGATGAATCTGACAGCCCCCATCCAGGGTTTGACATGCCATACTTGGAGCGACTGGGGCTTTCAAATCACATACCCGAATGGGACAAGGCGTGTGACGCCATCGACGCTCAAGAAGGAGAGAAATCATGAATGAGGGAATTCTTTTCGTGGACGATGACCCCAATATTTTGGAGGGCTATCAGCGCAAACTCCAACATGTGTTGCGGGTTCGCACCGCGCAGGGAGCCCACCTCGGGCTGCGCGAGATTCAGGAGAAGGGGCCGTTTGCGGTCGTTGTGGCGGACATGAACATGCCGCTCATGAATGGAATCGAATTCCTGAAACGGGTGCGCGAAATGGCCCCCGACACCGTTCGTATGATGCTCACGGGAAATTCGGACGTCAAGACCGCCATGGACGCAGTGAATGAAGGTTGTGTTTTTCGCTTTCTCACCAAACCCTGCCCTTCCAAACTGATGGGCGACTCGCTGCTTGCGGCCATTCAGCAGTACCGGCTCGTGACTTCGGAAAAGGAATTGCTCGCCGGTACCCTGAGCCGCACCGCTGAATTGCTGGCGGAAGTGCTGTCCTGGGTCAATCCGGAGGCTTTCGGACGCACTGTGCAATTGCGCAACACCGCCTTGAGTATCGCCTATCAACTCAAAGTCAAGGATGAGTGGGAGATCGGCTTGGCGGCCACGTTGTCGCAGCTCGGTGTCATGGCCATCCCCGGTGAGATTCTCGTCAAAATGGACGTGGGTGCCCCGATGACGGATGAGGAAAAGAATGTGTTTGAAAGCATCCCGGGTGTGGGGCACGACCTGATCGAGCGCATTCCTCGGCTCGAGGATGTGGCGAAGATCATTCTTTATCAGCGGAAGTGCTTCAATGGGGACGGCTTTCCCTCCGATGGGGTGAAAGAAGCCAATCTACCCTTGGGTTCCCGGATATTGAAGGTTGCCAATGACTTCCATGAATTGCGTGCCACCGGACTCGACCGTGCGGAATGCATCAAGCAAATGAAGGGGCGGGCCGGGTATTACGATCCCGCCGTCCTTCAGATCTTTGAGCAGGAAAAGACAGCGGCGCTGGCCGAGGGCCGCCCCAGTCAGGTGGTACCCTTCGCGTTCGCGGATTTGCAGGCAGGTGCCATACTGGCCTCCCCCATCGAGACGTCCACGGGGAGAACGCTCATTGTGGAAGGAACGGTGGTTTCGGAAGCCCTGTTGATTCGCCTGCGCAAGTACACCGAAACCAACGGCATACGCCAGCCCATCCAAATCCTCGTGCCCGGTTGATCCGGGCGGCACTCACGGGTACATGCATCACAGGGTCTCCACGGTGATGTGGGTGTTGGTGTAAATGCAGATTTCGGAAGCGGCCATTAGGGCTTCGCGGACGACCGCCTCCGCGTTCATGTCGGTATGCTTGATTAGCATTCGCGCTGCCGCCAGGGCGTAAGGCCCACCCGAACCTATGGCCAGAATGCCGTCTTCCGGTTCTATGATTTCACCGCTACCAGCGATGAGCAGCGATTTTTCGGCGTCGCACACCGCCAGCAGGGCGTTCAATTGCCGCAGATATTTGTCCGTGCGCCATTCTTTTCCCAGCTCGACCGCCGCGCGAAGCAGGTTCTTGTTGTACTCCTGCAATTTGCCTTCGAAGCGTTCAAAGAGGGTGAAGGCATCAGCCACTGCGCCTGCGAATCCCGCCAGCACCTGTCCGTCGACCAGACGCCTTATTTTTACGGCGTTCCCCTTCATAACCCGATCCCCGAGGGTTACCTGACCATCCCCGCCCATGGCAACAGTACCTTTGTGGCGTATGGCGATGACGGTGGTGGCGTGAAATGATTCCATGGGGTACTTCTCCTGGGTTCTAACATACACGAAGCGCACTGCGACTGTATCAGAGGCTGGAAGCCTCTTCTGAAAATTTGGCTCCGGCGGGTCAATTGTAGCGTTTACTATTTCCTTAACGCCAATGTGAGGTCTGCGATGGCCTTGCGATGGCTCCTAAAACAGGCGCTATCCGAATCGGTGTGCCAGATTCGTCGGTCGCCCGCAGCAAGAAAGTCGCGGCTTTCGATGTAGGCTTCGTCCGACATTTCGAGTACGTCCGTTTGTGCGAGACGCAGGATTCGTTGTGCTTCACGGATGGTGTCGGCCTTCGAGGGGCTACCGGATTGCTTGGTAATTTCTTCCTTCAGCAAAGCCATCGCGGCAACGTCTTCCATGCCGTCCCGGGCCGATTCCCACCGCACGCTGGGTGTGGGGTATTCGCCGGGATAGACGAGAGCGTATTCATCGTTCTTGGTGGCGTTGGCAAACCAGTGATCCATCTGGGTGGTACTGAAGGTCCAGAATCCAATGCCGGTCAGCCCGAAATAGTAGCCACGCCATGCATTGGCGCGGTTGTAGCACAGGGGCGACAGGGATTTTACCTGCGACACACATTCGTAGGACCAAACGGTTTTTTGCGCATTCATGATGGATCGCATGCGCGGGTCGTTGCTCAACAAACCGGACACGA
>CAIZGN010000657.1 GCA_903932505.1 Candidatus Hydrogenedentota bacterium | reverse complement strand
TGCCCTGAAGATGGGTGATGATTTCCTCTTCCGTCAGGCGGCGTTTACTGGCATTTTCCAGCACATCGCACCCGGCATCGATGAGCCGTTGCATGGGTGCGGGGTTTTCCTCGGCAAAAGTGGAGGGGCCGATGGCCACACGGTATTTCATAAATGTCTATCCTTTGGAAGCCTTGCGGGTGCCGGGTGAAGAACGGATGGGAACGGGCCTGATTCTACTACGATACAGGGGCTTTTTTCGAGGGGAATGGCCACTCGTCCCCGTTTGTTTGTTTTTCTAAAATGCGGTGTGGCACCCTTGGATGGTGCTCGAGCACTTTTTCGGACGTTCAACCTTCTCGATTGGAGGATCCCATGCATAAACGATTCACGAATTCGGCCCCTGTTTCTGTGGCCTTGGTATTCCTCGGTGCCGTCATGGCGCTGGTGGCCCCCGCGTGGGCGGGGTATCAGCATGTCTCGGGTCCCTTGCTGGACGACCCGTCCAAGGCGCAGATTTTCCGTCTGGACAACGGGCTTACGGTGCAGGTCACCGAGAATCACGACCGACCCCGCTTTTTCGCGGAGATTGCCGTTCGCGCTGGGGGCAAGGACGATCCCCCCGAGACCACGGGGCTGGCGCACTATTTTGAGCACCTCATGTTCAAGGGAACCGGGGAAATGGGCACGGTGGACTATGCCGCTGAAAAACCGCACCTCGACCGCATCGAAGAATTGTATGAAGCGCATTTCAAAGAAACCGACCCCGCCAAGCGGGCGGAGATTTACCGTCAGATCGATGCCGAAAATCAGGCGGCGGCCAAATATGCCGTAGCCAATGAACTGGACCGGCTTTACAGTGCCATGGGCGGTGCCGATATCAACGCTCACACCGGTGCCGAGGAAACGGTCTATGAAGTGAATCTGCCAAAGAACCGACTTCGCCAATGGGCGGCGGTCGAGGCCGGTCGCTTTGCCAATCCGGTTTTCCGGCTGTTCCCCTCGGAATTGGAAACGGTTTACGAAGAAAAGAACCGATCCATGGACAACAAAATGCTGCGGATTTACGAGGCGGTGGGGAAGAAGCTCTACAAAGTGCACCCCTATGGCCAGCAGACCGTGCTGGGAAGCATGGATGACCTGAAAAATCCCTCCATACGTAATATCCGGCATTTCTTCGAGCAGTGGTATGTGCCGGAGAATATGGCGGTTTCGATTTCTGGTGATGTGGACACAAAAGAGGTCGTCGCTATCGTGGACGAGTATTTTTCTGCGCTCAAGCCCGGGAAAGCGCCGAAACAGCCGCAGTGGAAGGAAAAACCGCTGAAGGGCCGGGAATATGTCGAGACGGCCTTTCAAGGCGAAGAGTATGTCATGCTCGGTTTCCGCACGGCCTCATCCAAGAGCGACGATGCGGATGCCCTTGTGCTTATCGACATGATTTTGGACAATTCCACGGCGGGACTCATCAACCTCAATCTTAACCAGCAGCAGCGGGTGCGTCAGGCCGGTGCCTTTCCCTCGGCGCAGAATGACTATGGCGCGGAGTACCTCTTTGGCGTTCCCAAGGAGGGGCAGTCGATGGAGGAAGTTGAGAAGCTGCTGCTGGAACAGGTCGAGATCATCAAGCGGGGCGAATTCGACGACTGGATTCTTCCCGCGATCGTGAACGATTTCAAAAAACAGCGGAAAGGTGGCCTGGAATCAAACGCCGCGCGAACATCAGCCCTGTCCAGCTCTTTTATTTCGGGCGAACCCTGGGAACATGCGGTGACGACCATCCAGCGCATGGAGAAGATCGGGAAGAAAGAGATCGTGCGGGTGGCAAAGAAATATTTCGGCGAGGGCTATGTGGCCGGATACCGCAAGGATGCCGCCGAGGAAGTGCCGCATGTCGCGAAACCCGAACTCACCAAGGTGGAAATCGATCCGAGTCGCCAGTCCAAATTCGCCGAGACCATCATGGCCATGCCAGTCCCCCCGATAGAGCCGGTGTATGTGGAGGCGGGCAAGGATTACAAAAAAGTGACCGGCGCGAATGGCGTGGACTTCTGTTACGCCCCCAACCCCATCAATGACCTCTTCACCCTCGCCATCACCGTGGATGTGGGCACACGCCAGAACAATGTCATCGCGCCAGCGACCCTGCTGCTGGAGAAATCCGGTGCAGGCTCATTTTCAGCCGAAGACCTCAAGAAGGAATGGTACAAACTCGGAGCGGATTTCCATGTGAGTGCGGGCGACAATCAAACGGTCATCACCCTGTCGGGGCTTGATGAAAATCTCGATAAATCACTCAAGCTCTTGTACGAGGTGATGTCGAACCCCAAGGCGGATGACGGCACACTGGAGCAATTGAAGGGTATCATCCTCAAAGAGCGCGAGGATGCCAAGAAACAGGCCCCGGCGATTGCCAGTGCGGTGGTGCAGTTTAATCGTTTCGGGGAAGATTCCTCCTTCCGCCGCCTGCTGCCTGCCGAGCAATTGAAGGCGCTTACGGTTCCGCAACTGCGGGATACCATCACCGCGCTGCTCCACTACAAGCACCGGATCGCCTACGCGGGTTCGCTGCCCATGGACAAGGTGCAGGCTATGTGTCTCGCGCAGTACCCGGCGAACACGACCTTCGTTGACCCGCCGGAGTACCGCTACCTCAAGGCCCGGGTTCCTGAAAAAAGTGAGATTTATTTCTTCGATAAAGAGGCGGCCCAAGCCCAAGTGCGCATCGAATTTGGTGGACCCGATTATGACCCGACAAAGGCAGCGTACATCGACCTGTTCAATGAGTACTTTTCCGGCAGCATGGCTGGACTGGTCTTCCAAGAACTGCGGGAGGCCCGTGGTTTGGCCTATGTCGCCGCCGCGCGCTATATGAACGGATACCGTGCAAAAGATCAGGATCTAATGGTGGGCATCATACAAACCCAGCCGGACAAAACCATTGAGGCGCTTAACGGATTCATCGACCTCATGGACCGCATGCCCGCCTCGGAACAGCGCTTTGCGGTGTCCAAGGATTCACTGGTCAACCAGTATCGTGCTGCGAAAACGGGTTTCCGCGAGGTGGTGACGCAGGTCGCTGATTGGGAGCGGCATGGTCTGCAAGGTGATCCCCGCGCCGAAGTGTTCAAGGCCATTCAAGCGAGTGGAATGCCCCAGATGCTGGAGTTTCAGGCCGCCCAAGTGGCCAACAAGCCCAAGCTCATTTCCGTGACCGGTCCATCCGCCAAGATCGATATTGAAGCATTGAAAAAGATTGGCACAGTGCGGGTGTTGACGTTGAAAGACATTTTCGTAGACTAGACCTTGGAGAAAAAATGGCAACTATCATTTCCTGGAATGTGAACGGCATACGTTCCGTGTTGAAGAACGGCTTTCTGGATTTCCTGTATCAAACACAGCCCGACATCCTGTGTCTGCAGGAAGTCCGCGCCCTGCCCAACGATCTCGGCGAGGAAGTACTGCGACCGAAGGGCTACACGGTGCATTGGAACCCCGCGAAGAAGAAGGGGTACAGCGGCACCGCAGCGTTCGTGAAGAGCGCTCCCCTGTCTGTGGGGGTGCTCAATTCACCGGATCATGACAACGAGGGCCGCTTGCAGGTATTGGAATATCCCGATTACACCATACTGAACGGATATTGGCCGAATAGTCAGGACGAGCGTGCGCGGCTCGACTACAAGCTCGACTACTGCACGGCCGTGACCAAGCTCGCCAACAAGCTGGTGCGCGCCGGGAAAAACGTCATCCTCTGCGGAGATTTCAACATCGCCCACACCGCGATTGACTTGGCCCGCCCCAAAGAAAACGAAAACAGCCCCGGTTACTATATCGAGGAGCGGGAGGCCATGGATCGTTTCATCAAGCACGGCTACATGGATACCTTTCGTCATTTTTGCAAGGAACCGGGCAACTACACCTGGTGGTCCTATCGCACACGCGGACGGGAGCGAAACGTGGGATGGCGGCTCGACTATCACTGCGTGAATCAGGCATTCTTGCCACGAGTGACTCGGGCTTGGATTCTTTCCGAAGTGCTGGGATCCGATCATTGCCCTGTGGGAATAACGGTCGACTAGAAAGAGCCCATGAAATCAATCATAACCACCGGAAACGGGGATTTTGGCGAGACCTACACCTTGGGAGGCGAACGCCTGTCCAAGGGCCATCTCATCATTGAATGCACCGGACTGCTGGATCGCATGCGGGCGCAGATCGCGCTCCTGCGGCTGCACCTTATCGAAACCAAGCCCGAGGCCGTTGAAGATGCGGCGTTTCTGTTCTGGCTGCTGCATTGCTGCTTTGTGATTGGCTCGCGGGTCAGCGATGCCCGGAATCTGCACCCCGAGTGGAGCCTCGGCGATATCGCGGAACGCCATCTGGCCCGCCTCGAAGCGGAACAGGAACGAATGGAAGCCACCCTCAACATGCCGAAAGCCTTCGTGGTTTCCGCGACAAGCAAACTGGCCGCCACGGCCGACTGCACGGCGGTCACCGCCCGGGATTTCGAGCGCGCCCTCGTACGGCTGGCGGAGGCCATCCCCGAACTCCGCGACACCCGGCTATTTCCCTTCGTCAATCGGCTCGGCGACTTCTTCTTCATTCTCGCGCGCTACTTGGAAGACGGGCATCATCAAACAGTGGATTATTCGCGACTGGGGTGATGGGTGGCATGAAGCACCACAAAAAAACCGACCCTCCTCGTCATTTCGAGCGACAGCGAGAAATCTTAAGACGCAGGAAAGCCGGAAAGAAGCGAAATAGGCCCCCACAGCATCTCCCGCTTAGATGCTGTAATCCTCAACAAACACCTTCATTTCCCGGGCGGTGGCAAAGACCTGGTCATTCTTGGCAATCCCCAGCGCGCGATACTGTTCTTGGGTCAGCGTCACATCGACCGCTTCCCCGTTGGCTGTCATCAATTCGAGCTTCACGTTGGGTCCCGCAGCATTGATGTGCCGCACCCGCGCGGCGAAATGCTCACTGCCATCCGATTGGGTCTTCACATCGATCAGATGCGGGCGAACAAAAACGCACGATTCCTCACTCCCTTCCTTGAGGTGCCCATTCGGCCCCAAACGCGCCTTCCCGTCTTCCATTCGCGAATGAAACAGGTTCACATCACCCAGAAACCGGAACACGAAAGGCGAATTGGGATGGTGATACACCTCCTCGGGCGTTCCAGCCTGCTCGATCACGCCTTCATTCATGACAACCACGCGATCCGCCACCTCAAGCGCCTCTTCCTGATCGTGCGTGACGAACACGCTCGTCAGATGCACCTCGTCGTGCAATTTTCTCAACCAGCGTCGTAGGTCTTTGCGGACATGCGCGTCCAACGCGCCAAAGGGCTCGTCCAGCAGCAACACCGAGGGTTCCACGGCCAGCGCACGGGACAGTGCCACCCGTTGCCGTTGACCGCCGGAAAGTTGGGATGGGTAGCGGTGTGACAGGTTTTCCAATTGCACCAGCTTCAACAGTTTCATCACCCGATCTTCGATTTCCGCATTCGAGGGCCGCTGCGCGCGCGGGCGGACACGCAATCCAAACGCGATATTCTCAAACACGGTCATGTGCCGAAAAAGGGCGTAATGTTGGAACACAAACCCCACCCGGCGTTCGCGCAAACTCTTGGTGGAACTGTCCTCACCGTTGTACAGCACGCTCCCCGCGTCCGCCGTTTCCAGCCCGGCGATAATCCGCAGCAGGGTCGTCTTACCCGAACCCGAGGGTCCGAGCAGCGCCACCAATTCGCCGCCATCGACCTTGAGGTTAACACTCTTCAGGGCCGCGAACTGGCCGAAATTCTTCGAGATATTCTTCAGCTCGATGTTCACGAAATCTTCTTCTCCATCGTTGCCACATAGCGCACACTGCCACCGCGCGCATCCGCAAATTTCCATTCCACTAGCGACTTTGCCACCAGCGTCGCCAAGGCCAGCAGGGTCAACACCGACGCCATCGCAAAGGCCGCCGCGAAATTGTATTCGTTATACAAAATCTCAACGTGCAGCGGCATGGTATTGGTCTTCCCCCGGATATGCCCGGAAACCACCGACACCGCGCCGAATTCGCCCATTGCACGCGCATTGCAAAGAATCACACCATACAGAAGACCCCATTTGATGTTGGGCAAGGTCACCCGAAGAAAGGTTTGCAGACCGCTCGCACCCAACAGCAGCGCTGCCTCCTCTTCTTCCGACCCGATTTGCTGCATCACCGGGATCAACTCGCGCGCCACAAACGGAAAGGTCACGAATATCGTGGCCAGCACCAACCCCGGCACTGCGAATATGATCTGGATGTCGTGGTCGAAGAGCCACGGCCCCAGCAAACCCTGCATCCCGAATATCAGCACATAAATCAGACCCGATATGACCGGCGACACGGAAAATGGCAGGTCGATAAGCGTCAACAGCAGGCTTTTTCCGTGAAAATCAAAACGGGCTATGAGCCAGGCCGCTGCAATCCCAAACACGAGGTTCAGCGGCACCGCGATACCCGCCACAAGCAGCGTGAGGAAGATTGCCGAACGCGCGTCCGCCGTGACCAAGGCGCTTCCGTAGGCGCGCAAACCTTCATGCAGCGCCTCGTAGAACACGGAGACCAGCGGTATCCCCAAAAAGAAAAAAAGGAACAACAGGGCTGCGGCGATGAAAGCGCACTGTACCGCCCGGGTACGAATCGATTCGCGTTTACCGATTACCACACTCATAGGGCTTACCCGCGTCCCAGACGTTTTCCACTCCACCACTGAAGCAGATTGATGACCAGCAACATAAGAAACGAAGCCGCCAACATGCTGATCCCCAGCGCCGTTGCACCGGGATAGTCGAACTGTTCCAGCTTCGTCATGATCAGCAAGGGGGTGATTTCCGTTTTCATCGGCATGTTCCCCGAAATAAAAACAACCGACCCGTATTCACCAAGTCCCCGCGCAAAGGCCATCGCAAAACCCGCCAGCAACGAAGGTACGAGACACGGGAAAATGACCAGACGGAAGGTCTGCCACCGCGTGGCACCGAGACTTTCAGCGGCCTCCTCGCTTTCTTTCTCGATCTCTTCCAACACCGGCTGCACCGTGCGCACCACAAAGGGCAACCCTATGAATACCAGCGCGACCACAATGCCCAGCGGTGTAAACGCCACCTTTAGGCCCAGTGGCTCAAGAAACTGACCGATCCAGCCCTTCGGCGCGTACAGGGTCGTCAGCGAGATCCCCGCCACCGCCGTGGGCAATGCAAAGGGCAGGTCGACCAGCGCGTCCACGAGTTTCTTCCCCGGAAAGGGATATCGCACCAGCACCCACGCCACCAGAAAACCAAAGACCGCATTGATCGAGGCGGCCGCAAAGGCCGTGCCCAGGCTCAACTTGTAGGAGGCAAGCACCCGGGGAGCCGTCACGATCTCCCAAAAACTGCCCCAAGTCAGTGAGGACGCACGCACGAACATCGCCCCGAGCGGGATCAGCACGATCAGGCTCAGATAGAAAACAGTGAAACCGCCTGCCAGGCGAAAACCCGGCAGGACGGTATTGCGCTTTAACAGCATGCAGTGGTCCTTATTTACTGGGCTGATAGATGGCGTCAAAGGTGCCGCCATCATCGAAATGGGTCTTTTGCGCCTTGGCCCATCCGCCAAAGGCCGAATCCACAGTCACCAGTCGAATCTTCGGGAAACGGTCGGCGTATTTCGCCGCAACGGACTCCAGCCGAGGCCGGTAGAAATGCTTCGCCACAATTTCCTGACCCGGTTCCGAGTAGAGGTATTCCAGATAGGCGCGAGCGACTTCGCTGGTGCCATGTTTCTTCGCCACACGTTCCACCACCGCCACCGGCGGCTCCGCGAGAATGCTTTGAGAAGGTGCCACAATTTCCAGGTCGCCCTTGCCCAGTTCTTGAATGGCAAGAAAGGCCTCGTTTTCCCATGAAATGAGCACGTCACCAATCCCACGCTGGACAAACGTCGTTGTTGAACCGCGCGCACCTGAGTCGAGCACCGGCACGTTCTTATACAAGTCGGTCACGAAACCCCGCACCTTCGTCTCGTCGCCGCCGAATTTTTCCGATGCAAAAGCCCACGCCGCGAGGTAATTCCATCGCGCCCCACCGGAGGTTTTCGGGTTTGGCGTAATCACGGAAACGCCCGGTTTTGCAAGGTCATCCCAATCCTTGATTTGTTTCGGATTTCCCTTGCGCACGAGAAACACAATCGTCGAGGTGTACGGCGTGCTGTTCTGCGGCAATTGCTTCTGCCAATCCACCGGCAGCAAACTCGATTTCTGGGCTATCGCGTCAATGTCATAGGCCAACGCAAGCGTCACCACATCGGCCGCGAGTCCGTCAATCACAGAACGCGCCTGTTTCCCCGAGCCACCATGCGACTGGCTCACCGTGACCGTCGCACCGGTCTTTCCCTTCCAATACTGCGCAAAGGCCGCGTTGTACTCTTCGTAAAGTTCCCGCGTGGGATCGTAGGACACGTTCAACAGGGCAATTTCCTGAGCACCGGCGTTGAACGCACCCGCCATCACAACCGCACTCAATATCATCAAAATTAATTTGTTTTTCATCTTCGCTCCTTGGTCTATCAGTCTTCAATAATTCACTTCGGGAGGTTCAGCTCAGCGGGCCGTGCTACATCGAATGGTCTGCATGATTTCCTCCTCTTCACACCGCCCCCGCTTTCCGGGAACGCTCAACGGCTGAAGCGCAGGCAACCCCGCCGCTCCGTCCCGGCGGGCTGCCTGAGCCATTTTATCCGCAATGGTGCGCAACTAGGCCATCGCACACCAACTTGCGCTGCCTTCTATTAGCAGTTTTCATGCCAAAATACATAAGTAAATAAGTCATTATAAGACAATAACTTAGGATTTCCCACCAGCAGCAAACATGAAATCACGCCAGCAAATATGGTATATTACCTCTATATTTGCTACTTGGGCATAGAATAAGATAGGAAAATACCGTGATAGATGCCAACGAAGTGCTGCTGCAAGCCTGGCAGGAGGCCGGTCGGCACATTGAAATATCGGAGACAGCGGCCAATATCGCCACGGCCCTCTCCGGGCTAATGCCACTGTCGCAGCTGTTTGTCCGCCTGATTGACCCAAGCCATTCGCGCATTGACACCCTCGCCCAAGGGGTGAGCGGGGCGCAGGATGACCAAGGTGGACGGACTCCCCTGTCGCACGAGGCGCTTTCCACCCTTTGCGCGTGGTGCAGCGGTCGACAGGTGATACATCGCACGCAGCACACCCCCTTTCCCCTTCACTTCGAAAACCTCCTTTCCGGCATCCCGCTTGGAGAAATTATAGTAGGCCCGCTCAAGAGTTCCGGAGGCTTGCACGCCGCACTGGTGTTGGAAACCGCCCCTGGGCAGGTCTTTTCTGCAGAACACGAGGAACTTCTGGCCCTCCTGTTGGATCCGTTTTGCGCGGCCCTCGAGAATCACCGTCGCCTGCGGGAGATCGCTGCGATGCGCGAGGCTGCGGAAGCCGACAAACGCTCGCTGCTGAACCGATTGGGCCGCAAATCCATTGGCGATGTCATCGTGGGTGCCGCGTCCGGACTTCGACTGGTCATGGAGCGGGTCGAATTGGTAGGCCGCTCCGATGTTCCCGTGCTGATTCTCGGCGAGACGGGCACAGGCAAGGAACTCGTGGCCCGTTCCATCCATCTACGCTCGTCCAGAGCCGAAGGCCCGGTTCTTCGCGTTAACTGCGGGGCGATTCCCCCTGAACTGCTCGATGGCCAGCTTTTTGGGCATGAGCGCGGCGCGTTTACCGGTGCCATTGAAACCAGTGCCGGGTGGTTCGAGCGCGCCCATGGCGGCACCCTTTTTCTCGATGAAATCGGCGAATTGACCCTGGCCGCCCAAGTGCGCCTGCTCCGGGTGCTGCAGGACGGCTGCTTGGAGCGCATCGGCGGGCACAAGACCATCCACGTCGATGTCCGCGTCGTCGCCGCCACCCACCGCGATCTGCCCGCCATGATTGCCGACGGCAGGTTCCGCGAAGACTTGTGGTACCGCCTCGCGGTCTTCCCTATCTTCCTCCCCCCGCTTCGCGACCGTAAAGAAGACATCCCCGCGCTAGCTCAGCATTTTGCAGACAAAGCCGCCATGCGTTTTGGGCTGACCCCGCAGGTGCCCGCAGAAAGTGACCTCCAAATCCTCCGAAACTACCGCTGGCCGGGTAATATCCGGGAATTGGGTTCTGTCATCGACCGGGCCGCTATTCTTGGAGACGGACAAAGTCTCGAGGTGGCCAAGGCGCTAGGTTTACTCGAGCGGCCCGCTCCCACACATTCTTCCGACCCGGAGAATGCCACCCCGGAATCCGCCCATCGACCCTTTGTATCACTCGACACGGCCATCCGCCTGCACATCGAAGCCGCCCTCAAGAAAACCAAGGGACGGGTCGACGGGCCCTATGGTGCCGCCAAGCTCCTGGACATCAATCCTCATACCCTCCGAGCGCGAATGCGCAAGCTCGGCGTCCCTTGGCAGGAATTCCGGGGCGAGCCGGATGCTTGAATTTCCCCGTTTTTCTTGCGTATACTCCAACAAGGCGATTTCAAGGTTTTTTTCGAGATAGACACGAACACAATCCATCGGTGTAGCTCTATTGAGTCACACAACCGATGGTGTAGCGTCGCCAGAGCGCGAAGCTCTACCGCTGCAAGGACTTATCTCGAAGACCACGCTAAAGTTTTCCCTTTCGCTGCCGATATAATAGACGGAACGAACAGAATTGGACCTCTCGTAGGAACCCAAGGGAGGATGAGACTATGGTTACAATACAAGGTTTGAATGGACTTCCGGAACCCAAAGCCGAGCGAACCAGCAAGGTTCGCAGCGAACGGGAAGCGGCATCGACACGTCTTGGCGCGGCCAGCACAGATGACAGTACCACCCGCGACGACGTAAGCATCAGCAGCGAAGCAAAAGCCGCTGCGGAAGCAGGACGGCTGTTCCAAGCCACGAAGAGCCAGGAAGAAATGCGCGCCGACCGCATCGAACAGGCCAAACAGCGAATCGCAGAAGGCCAATACAAGAACCGCGAAGTGGTCTCCAAAGTGGCGGAGAAATTGCTGAAGCTCATCGGCTAAGCACTCATACGTATCAAACCTTACGAACCAGGCAAATCGCTTGGTTCGTTTTTTATTTAGCCAAAGCACCGACTTGGGTCGGCGCAGTCCATATAGGGGTTGCTGCTATTTGGAGTGCGCCGACCTTAGTCGGCGCTTTGGCTGTGGGTGGGGTAATGCAGGCAAGATGCCTGCGTTACAGAAAAGCGGCGGATGCTCTTGCATCCGCCGCTTTTTTTGGGACTTTACTTTACTTTTTGCGGGTACGGCGCATGGTGTTCCAGGCCAGGGCACCGGTGAGGAAGGCCAGACCGAGTCCGCCAGCCACCGGCATGCCGGGGGAGGCTTGGAACGGCGTGGCTACGCCCGCTGCGATACCCGCATCGGTGTTGCCTGCATCGTCAGAGGCGACGCCTGCGTCCACGCTGATGGAGAGGTTACCGGAACCGGTGATGTTGTCCAGCACGATTTCACGAATCCAACCATTCTCCATGATGGCGGAGATGTTGGCGTTCGCTGTACCGGTTTGGATGAGGTGGATATCTGCCAAGGTCAAGTTGACGCTGGTCGCACCGGTGTAGGTGAGGAAGTACGAAACCGTACCGCCATTCGCTACAAGTTCGGTCGGGGCACTGATTTCCACCGTCGGTGCTACAGTGTCGTAGACCACGGACAATTGAAGCGCTGCATCGTTACCGTTGGTGGCCTCGTCTTCCGCCACATCGGCTGGTACGTCGAGGGTCAACGCTCCCTGATACCCTGCATTCGGGGTCAGTTTCACACTGTACTGGGTCGGGGTGACTTCGGTGAAGTCGCTCAGGGTCGCATGACCTGCCACGAGGTCGCCCACCACGAAACCGGTAACCGCTTCATCAAAGGTGATGCCGACGGTGATCGGGGCGGTGTTGGTAACTAGCGAGGCCGCGCTCAGCGTCACTTGGGGACGCGTGCGGTTCACCGTGTAGCTCTGTCCGGTGGTGAAGTCACCATCGTTGAGCGCGACGCCACCCAGCGCGTGGCTGAGGTTGTCGATTATGGTGTTATCGTCCACCAGGTCAATCGCTACGGATCCGTCACCGGTTCCGGTCGTCACCGTTACCGTCCAAGTGTCGCCACTGCCCGTCACGTTGGTGATGGCCGCATCCGCGATACTTGCGGCATGGAGTACGAAGTCCGTCAGATCCACGCCGGTCACCGGAAGACTGAAGCTCACCGTGAAGTGCACCGTTGCCAGATTGGTCGGATTGTCCTCAACCACCGCTATGGCCTGCACGACCGTATCCGCATTGGAATCGAGCGTCAACTCGCTCGCGGTAAGATCGGAACCGGTGTTCCCTGCGGCATCAGTTGCCACAGCGTCCACGTTGTAGACGGCCCAAGAAAGCGTTGCGGTGACCTGCGCGGTCCAGTCGTAGGAACCACCACCCAAAGAGGTCAGCACGGCGGTATAGGCGACACCATTGACCGTCACCTCGATGCCCGAGAGTCCGCCTGCGTCGAATGCCGTACCGCTCACGAGCGGGGTCTGGTCGTTGAACGTGCCACTGGTCACGGTTACGGTCGGGTTCACACCAATGGCGCCACCCAGATCCGTGCCGCTGTCGTTCGCGGCGTCTACGGCATTCCCGGCCACATCAGTCGCTGCGGACACCGTCACGGTGAGGTCTTCACCATCGCGCATCTCGCCCAAAGGCCAGCTGAGCAGCCACTCGGTACCCGCGATGTCATTCTGCGTGGCCACCGTCGGGGAAGCGGTGAGGCTACCAACGCCCAGACCGGAGATGACGTAGTTCGCCGCGATAGCCGCGCTGCTCGCGTCCATGGGCTCACTGAAGCTCACCAGCACGCCAAGCCCGCTCACTACCGCCACCGAGGTCACCTGCGGCGCCACGCTGTCATACGTGAAGCTCAGGGTGTTCGAGGCCGTGTTGAGGTTGCCGATGCTGTCGGTGAAGCTGGCCGCGCTGACTTGAGCACTGAAGGCTCCGTCCGCAATCGGCGTCAGGGTGAAGCTCCAGGAAGTCCCG
>CAIZGN010000656.1 GCA_903932505.1 Candidatus Hydrogenedentota bacterium | reverse complement strand
GATCTATTTCACGCCGACTGTTTTACCGGGGGGAACTGCCGCAGCAATAACCGTTCCTGCATGGAGCAGGGCAGCAGTACCGGCGGCAGCAAAAGCACCAGCCGCGCACAAGTTGGCGATGGTTCCACCAACTGTCCCGCCAGTGCAGATTCCGTGCGGAATGTAGTATTCACCTGATTCGCCTGATTGGCAAAAATGTTGAACACAAATCCCGGCTTGGAAACATCGGGCGTCACACGGTCTTCCGCGGTCAGCGCCAGATAGGAGGCCACGGAGAAAGTCCAGGTGTTGGTGAAAAGCCTCTGCGGGGAGGCGTTGTTCCCATAAACCAACCTCGCCGTGTTGATACCACTCGGCAGTAGTCCCGTGTTTGCATAGGTCACAGTGGTGACCGATCCAACCTTGGAACTTGTGACAGGGACGGACACCCCATTCACGGTGAGGCTGATCGATCCGGCGCCAACGGCATTCAACCCATCAGTCAATGCAGCGGTTATCTTCGCCCTATTCGGCGCGACCGCAGTGTCACCGTTCGCTGGGGATGATGCGTTAAGGTATGGATTCACGATCGCAGGCACCTTGGACAGGTTGGTCCCGCCCAGACCGGCAGTGTAGATGGCTGCAACCTCGCCCGGGCTGATCGCCCGCCGCCAGATCCCGAGGTCATCAATCCTCACATCCGTCATCTCAGCACCTCCGCCGTCGGTGTAAACACCCGTTCCATCCTCGCCAATGTTTACGGAATAACCGAGGTCATCCGTGTCAACCGTTCCAAGCACGTTCAAAAGCGAACTTGATGTGACGGGTGCCCCGTCCACATATACCGCAACGGCGTTGGTGCGCACCCAGGTGACCACCATATGATGCCAGCTTCCATCCCGGACCACCGGTGTCGATGTCGTGCTCTGTTTTCCACCAGAACCCGTATCGTCGGTTGTGTTAATCCGCGTGCCCCCGCCCCCCTGGGTGAAAATTCCCCACCCGCGATTGTTGCTGGAACCCCAGTTCTTGTTCGAAATGAAGGCCGGGTCGTCAATCTGGTTTGTGTAATTGCACCAGAACGCGATCGAGAAATCCACAGCAGTACCGTCCCGCACCGATCCGAATTTGAGAAGGTCGGGGTACCCCAACGTGACATAGTTGATGACTGATCCATCACGGATCGTGGTTACCGCGACAGATTGGCCGATTTTGCCGGGGCCAAAGGTCGGGGTACCCACCGGCGTCCCGTCAATCCCGTTGGCACGGCTGTTGGTGTAGGCATTGTCAAATGGCAGGTGAACGACCAGACCATCGGTGATCTGCGCCTGAACGGCAGTTCCTGCAAGGCAGGCAGTCAAAGCCGCCGCCAGCTTTAGTTTGGATTTAGGTTTCATGATGAACTCTTTTGTTGTTGTTTCCGTCTTCTTCCTTTTTCTGACCTCAAATCAATTCCAGTTGCGAGGTCAGAATCATTTTCGCATGGGTAGTCACTCCACAGCCGGACAAAAGCCCATTCCCAGACGCGATACTCCAGTTATGAAGTTCCAGCTGGCGCTGCGTGTGATTAGTATGCTATCCACCATATTCCCCCTGTAAGAGCGTAAGTGTCAAGCGTCCATTTTTTAAAATCCTAACAATTAATGACACACCCCGAACAAGCTGCTGTCGCGTGCTTTCATGGAGGAAGACTGACAATAAGCAGCGTATGTGAACCACACCCCAGCAGCCGGGTGCCTGGCCCACCCCGACCGGAATCAGAAGCTCGCCGTCCGACCCTGCGATGAGACACGCAAATCCGCCCAGCGCCCACGATCAAGTGGCCTGCAGCGGGG
This sequence comes from Candidatus Hydrogenedentota bacterium, assembly GCA_903932505.1. Classification (GTDB taxonomy): domain Bacteria; phylum Hydrogenedentota; class Hydrogenedentia; order Hydrogenedentales; family CAIZGN01; genus CAIZGN01. The sequence goes on along the minus strand of CAIZGN010000656.1, from coordinate 287 downwards.
AACTTGCAAACTCATCCGTGGCCACCAATTGCGAACGGCTGCACACCCTCAGGATTGCAGGACGCATCGCTGGTGATCCGCGTGGATCACCAGCTTCCTGACTGTCGGCAAGGACCACGGAACTGGGTGCGCAATGGATCCGCCCTGCGCGGCTCAAGACTTCAGACCCTTGAGGTCCGGCTTGAAGGCCTCTTTCTTGCGCATCATCTGATCCCAGGTCACTACCTCCCCCCGGTATGCAGCCGTCCGGCCCAGAATGGTGGTCAGGTTGCTGCGGACGCTGGGGG
>CAIZGN010000655.1 GCA_903932505.1 Candidatus Hydrogenedentota bacterium | reverse complement strand
CGGTGGTGGTCTTGCCGCAGCCGCTCTCCCCCACGAGTCCCAGCGTCTCGCCGGGGTGGATATGGAAGGATATCCCATCCACGGCGCGAGCGTGTCCACCCTTTCCTCCACGCAAGGCAAAGTCTTTCGTGAGGCCGGTGACTTCTAGGAGTGGTGCGGTCATGCAGCCCCCTCCTTGGCGGGATAGAGATGGCAGGCCACGTGGTGTCCGGCCTCGAACTCACGCAACTTCGGTGCTTCGCCCGTGTCGCACACGCCTTTGATGCGCTGGCTACATCTCGGGTGGAAAGGACAACCGGCAATGACCTCAAAGGGGCCAGGCACATGGCCGGGGATGGCGTGCAGGCGTTTTGTGCGGTCCTGTCCCAGGCGTGGCACAGATTCCAGCAAACCGACGGTGTAGGGATGTCTGGGGCGTGCGAAAAGAGCGGCATTGGGCGCGTGCTCCGCGATGCGACCTAGATACATGACCGCGACCTCGTCGGCTGTTTCGGCCACCACACCCATGTCGTGCGTGATCATGAGGACGGCCATGCTGAACTCTTGTTGCAGCCTCCGGATAAGTGTGAGAATCTGGCCTTGAACTGTGACATCAAGGGCCGTGGTTGGCTCGTCGGCAATGAGCAATCGCGGACGACAGCAAAGCGCCATCGCGATCATCACCCGTTGCCGCAAGCCGCCGGAGAGTTCGTGCGAATAGGCATTTACACGCTGCTCCGGGTGCGGTACGCCTGCGAGTCCCAGCATTTCGACGGCACGGTCGATGGCCTGAGCGCGTGTGACGCTCTGGTGCAAGCGCACGGCCTCCGCAATCTGATTGCCCGCCGTATGCACGGGGGAGAGCGAGCTCATCGGCTCCTGGAAGATCATCGAGATATCACTGCCACGAATCCGGCGCATCGCCTTGCCATTGGCGGGAAGTTGCGCCAGATCCACGGGGGAACCGTCCGCTTCGCGGGGTGCGAGCCAAATTTCGCCGGATGCGATGCTCCCGCGCGGAGGTAGAATGCGCAGGATCGCCTTGGCTGCCATGCTTTTCCCGCAGCCGCTCTCACCCACCAAACCGAGCGTGCGCCGGGGCGATAACTGCAGGCACACGCCATTCACCGCGCGTACCACCCCTTCGCGGAGCGCAAGGCGCACCTCAAGATTGCGTATGTCAAGCAAGGCATCCATACTGCGGGGCAGTATGCCCACAGGCCGGTGGAAAAGCAAACCCGGTATTCTCCCCCCCCGTGATTCCATCGCAAGAAAGATGCAACACGGGGGTGGCGTTTTCAGCGGAGAATCCCATACAATCAAAGGCATGAATACTCGAACACTTTTCTCGATTGGATTTGGGCTTGTGGTGACGCTGACCGGGCTTTGCCTGAATGCAGCTGAGGAGCGGCAAATCACCGCCTCGCCACGCAACCACGACATGGACAATAACGACAACTTCTCGCCGGATGGACGCTTTCTGGTCTATGACACGCGCGAAAGCATCGGCGTGGGGATTGATAATTCCCAGTCGATCGAAATGGTGGAAGTGGACACGGGCAAAGAAACGGTCCT
>CAIZGN010000654.1 GCA_903932505.1 Candidatus Hydrogenedentota bacterium | reverse complement strand
TCAACAACGCGCCTTTACGACCGGCGCAAGCACAAGCCGGAGGATTCACCGACGTTCAAGGTGGAGTATTGAGCCTGGGGTTTACCCCAAAGTGGCCAACATAGCGGGTTGTTCCCGGCCGCCGCGTTCACCACTTGCAGGTGTAGGTAAACCCCATGCGTCTTGGTCCCGTAGGTTACGCGCATCCCTTGCTCGCACGGGCCATGCCCGGTTTGACAGGGCGCCATTGCCCATGTGGAATCGGTGCCATCGCCGTCTCGTCTCCACGATATTCTTACCATCACTGCGCGCAGTCCGTAGTCCTCGGCATCTCCACCCAACTACTTCCCATTTTCTGTGCCATTTCCCAACGACAGCCTCTTCCAAAAGTTAATCCTCGAACTCGGCCTCACCTGCTCCGATCTGACGCATGGTGGCCACTTCCAAGTGCCGGCCATCACAGAGCGCCTAATGAAGCATGCGGCATTTTTCAGTTCGGCCGATCGGAAGCACCCGGAGCCTGTGCGCAGAGCCCTTTCCAGCCTCCTACAGGGCGGCACGCTCGGACCGGCCCGCATAACCTCGCTCGCGCAGAGTCTGTGCGCGGCACTAGAGCTCAAGCTCCAAGGCGCCGCTGCCAAAGATCTTGTCCTTGAAAGCTCATCCGAACATTTTGCATTTGAGACGTGGCTAGACCAACTGAAAGCCCGCAGGTATTTGCGCGTTGGAGTATCCCGCACCTCGGAGATCGTTGACCAGCGCCAGCCATCTGGTCTGACCCCCACAGCTACCGCGCACCTTGATGGCATTATCCGAGAATTGGGGCTTACCCATTACGCCATTACTGAATCTCTGGAACCTCAGCGCCTATTACGGCACATGGTAGTCGACGCCTATTTCGATGTCGTGCTCGGTATCGCCCTTCCCACCCCGTTACCGTATGCGCGGCGTTGTACGGCGGGCGCAATTCTCGGCTTAGAAGAACTAGCGTTCGTGTGTCACACCGCCTCAGCACCCAAGCTAAACCGAGCATCCACGAGGCTTCGGCCGATTACGGTTGTCGCCCGCACGAACGCACACGGGGCGATACAGGCCTTACTTCCAAAAACGCTTCAGGCCCACGTTATCACAGTCGATAACGAAGGTGACCTATACCGATCCATTCGGGAGAGGCCGGGTGCGCTCGGCTGTATCCCCGCAGCCCGCCTGCCAGGGGTCCCATGGGCCGTTGAGGTGGCCATCGAGACAGTCGCAGGCCCAACCACACCACAAGTCCAACACGCGGGCCCAATGCGCAGACTTACGTTGACACACTGCGATCTATGGCACCGCAAGCGTAGCCCCTTCGCTCTCGGATAATCGCTACTACGATTTACTGCGCTTTGCCAACGCCTTGGCCTTCAAGTGAGCTTCATCCTCAGCATCGAGCTCATCCTGAATCCGCCTGAATGCCGGCAGGTGCTTGTATAAGTCTATATCTTCCCTCGTAAGCTTTGTGCCTGGGCGGACCCACATCCTAACCTCTTCGGGTATGCCCAAGGACTTGGCATACTCCCAACCCAGCGCATGCTCTGCAGCTATTGCCTCCGCGGTTCGCGTGTCCTCCGGTGGCGTACAGCCAAACCCGCTGGAATATGAAACGTCCGCAAGACGGGGAACCTTACCCGATGTCGCGCTCGCCTTTGGAGAGTCCGAAGCGACCGGAGTACTGTCTTTGTAGGAATTACTTTGAGACTGATTATGTACGTGCCGAGTAACCATCGCCCCTACACCTCCAGCAATAAGCGCCTGAGCAATGGTATCTACCACATCGGCGACATCTAGACAACTTCCAGGCGGAGCATCCGGCGAAGGCGTGATCTGCAGACGCACAAGCCCCGGACAGCCATTCTTGTCCACCACTTCGAGAATTGCACCTTCCTCGGCTTGGTTGGCACTCGGTGCTTGGGCGATCTCCGGAAGAGGTCCACGCGCTACACGCTGTTGAATGAGATGGCGAATGGCCGGAGGGAGCTGCTTTTTGGCAGGGTGCGGATAGCCAACCCCCTCATGCGGGGCCCGCTTCGCAGATACCAGCCCCGTGAAAGCGATAACGGTAGGGATCGCCTTCGAACTCGTTGGGTTTGGCACAGAGCCACCAGCGGGATCACCAGAAGGGCGCTTACGGGTCGACATTTTATGGCTCCTGCAGGGCGGTCTAGGTAATCGCACCGTTCGCGGGTTCGCAAGGGCAAAGCGGGCGCAGTTGGGGGGTCAGAACCCACCCCCTGCGGAGGAGCTACTCACCCCCGTCGAATCCCAGAAATCCGTGCCAGTCTCATCTCACCGCGCCGAAGAGTCGCGGGACAGCTGAACAGGAAACAATACAGGATCAAATCCATGAACCTCTCATGTTCCATCAATCCTCGGAAAGTGAGCTCGCTCGGGCTCGCCAGCATCATCGCATGCCTCGTCGGCATGCTCCCGTCCAAGGCGGCGACCGTGAACATTCCAGGCTTCGGCAGCGTTCTGGAAGAACGGGGCCCTGAAGACGATTTTATGATCGTCATTCCCGGCCACTATTCCCGCGCTGAGGCCATCTCCCTCACCTACGACAGGCGGCTGATCCGGCGGTACGGGGTGACCCAGCTGGTCCCGGTCGGGTCGCTCCGGCGATGGGATTTTCTCGCAGGAATCCTTGCTCCCAGGACCGGAGAAAATCAGCTCTGGTGGACCGCGGGGTTCTACCTGTCTGATCAGTTCGGTTGGGAGTCGACGCAATTCCAAACTCCACCCCGCCGAGCCATTGTTCGCTGGGTCGGTGGCCAGCCTGATCGGGGACCCCATGGTGACGAGGATTGCATCGTGTTCTATCGCATGAACAACGGCCAGTTCGGAGCAAATGACATCTCATCGAGGGCCCGAGGCGGAGTAATCCTCTGGCGCCCGCGGTGAGCCCCGGTGAGCGGCGTTCTGCCGCCAGCATCGGAGGCCGCGTGCCATCGCGCGGCCTCTTTCTTTTTCTCTTCTTTCATCCGGCACTTCCGGCGGGAAGCGCCGGAAGTGTGGGCACCTCGGGAGACGTGTTTTTTAGCCGCTCGACGAGGGCTTTCGCCAGAATTGAGGCCCCGCCCAGGTCGTGGTCGGTTGCGACCTGCACGACCAGGCGCGCGACTTCCCGGTTGTTGCGAGCAGCGGCAAAAAGCTGTTGCCAGTCAGGGAGGTCCCCACGCTCGATCACGGAATCGATCGTCGCCGCCGACCACTCCTGGGTGTTGAGGTGTCGATGCTGCATAAGCTACTCCCCTCCACCGTACACGATGGCCTCGCCGAGCAGTGTGCCGAAGCGCTGGCAGATGCTTCGGGTTGTTCCCCACGCGTGCCATTTTCGCACCAGGCCCTTGTACGCCGGAAGTTCAGATTCCTTGAGATCGTAAGGCGCGCCTAGCCGCAAGCCTGCCGCTTGCTGATAGTGTGCAATACTGATATGCTGAATCCATGAGCACGG
>CAIZGN010000653.1 GCA_903932505.1 Candidatus Hydrogenedentota bacterium | reverse complement strand
GGGAGAAACAGTGACCAAGGCATCCAGTCGATGGGCAGCTGGATGAGGTAGTACCAGGGCATCTGCACATGGTTGACCCCGCCAAAGCGTCCGATGGTCTGGCGAAAGAGGTTGGAGGCGATGGCGGCATGGGCGTCCGGTCCCTGCGTACCCATACGCGCTGGAATCATCCACAGTGCATAGAGTCCACCTACGAGGCACGCGCCGAGGATGGGGTGCATGGCCCGCCATGCGGATTTCTCCCGCCAGTAGAATGAAGCGGTCAGCAGCACGGGAAAGACGACAATACCCGGCCCTTTTGACATCACCCCGGCGGCGACGGCCAGATACATCGCCAGCAACCAAGGCCAGTGGCGCGATTCGTGCCATCGCCAGAACGCATAGAGGAAAGCGGTCATCCATAAGGTGAGCAGCATGTCAATTTGACCGAAACGGGCCTGCCACCAGAAACGCCACGCAGTGATAAGCACGACGGCGGCCCAGAACGCCAGGCGCGGGTCATACAGACGGCGGGCCAACGCATAGGTCAGCAGCACGACCAACACACCGGAGATCACGGAGGGGATGCGCGTCGTGGTTTCGGTGACAGCCCCGAAGGGCTTCGAGAGTGCGGCAATGGTCCAAAAGAGGAGCGGCGGCTTTTCTTTGTAGGGTTCCCCGTTGATGTGGGGGACGAGATAGTCGCCGGACTGGAACATTTCCCGCGCGACCTCTGCGAAGCGCGGCTCGTCCGGTGGCCACACATCGTAGCCCCCCAGATTGATCGAAAAAAGGACGCCCGAAAGGACGGCCAGCAATGCCATTGGACGCCAAGCGTTGTTCATTCTTCCATCCCGTTATTTTCCGGGGCCGGGCGCGATGCCGGCCACCGTGGTTCGAACTTTGTAAAGACCGTGGACGGCGGTCACATACAAGGACTTATAATCCGCATCCCCGAAGGCGCAGTTCGAGGGTTCTTCCGGGATATCGATCTTCTGCAAGAGTTCGCCACTTGGGGCAATGGCCCAAATCGCGCTCCCGGTGGCCCATACTCTGCCATCCCGATCCACCTTCAGGCCGTCGGGGATCTTCAAATCCGTTTGATTGAAGAAATCACGGCCATTGGCGAGGCTGCCGTCGGTCGCCACGTCAAAGGCGCGAATCACATGACGTTCAGAGTCGGACACATACAGCGTTTTTTCATTGGGCGACAACGCGAGGCCGTTGGGCATGGAGAAGTCGCGCGCCAAAGCATTCACCTCGCCTTTCGGAGTCACCAGGAATACCCCGGCAAAATCCAATTCCGCCTGCGGGCCCTTCAGCCCCCCTTCCAGGCCGTAGGGCGGGTCAGTGAAGTACAGGCTGCCATCCGAGCGGACAATGACATCGTTTGGACTGTTAAAACGCTTTCCCTGAAAGTGGTCGGCCAGCACGGTCGTCGAGCCGTCCGCCTCTATCCGCACCACCCGCCGGTTTTTGTTTTCTGCGATCACAAGCCGCCCCTGCGGATCCAGGGTCAATCCATTGGACTGATGGCTGGGTTTGCGAAAGACGGTTTTGTCCACACGAAAGATGCTGTCGGCTGGAATGTCGCTGAAGATGATACCGGTTCCGGGCATCCACAGCGGCCCTTCGATATACTGGAATCCCGACTGCACGGTTTCGACGGGACCGGTGGTACAGGCAGCGCCCGCAGATAGTACGAGCGCTGTAATCAAGCCAATCATCACCGGACTCCTCCTTTTCAAAATGCGGTACTTCACGGTATCATAGATGCATTGCCGAGTTCATTCATGATAGGGTTCCGGAGGCTTCGGAAAGCCGAAAGACATGCGCTAAATTGTGCCTTTGAATGGAGAAAGGGAGAAGATCGCCCCATGCAAACTTCACCTCCGTGGATGGTTTCGCTGCATGGCGGACACAATAGCCATGCTTGCGATCACGCTTCGGATCCTCTGGAAGCGATCGTCGAAGCGGCGGTTGCCCGGGGGTACCGGGTCTTCGGGGTGACAGAACATGCACCTCGCTGCGAGCCGGAGCGTCTCTTTCAGGAAGAGCATGCGCTGGGTTGGGATGTCGCGACCTTGGAGCGCCTGTTTGCCGAGCATGTGGCGCGGTTGGACCATCTCCGCGAGGTTTGGGCGGATCGCATCACCCTGCTGAAGGGCATGGAAATCGAAACCGTTCCAGTGGGTTGCTATGCGGAGGTGATGCTTGAACTCAAGGTGCGTCACGGCATTCAGTACCTGGTGGGTTCGGCGCATTTCGTAGATGGATACATCATCGACTATACCCGTGAGGAATACGAGAAGGCGGCGGAGGCCCTTGGCGGTTCAGAGCGGCTCGCGGTGCGTTATTACCAGACGGTGGCGGAGATGGTGGAGGCGCTCAAGCCCGAGGTCATCGGACACTATGATCTTCCCCGGAAATGGGCGACGGATGAAGATTCCTGTGCAACACCCGCCATACGTCGGGCGGCTTTGGAAACCTTGGAAACCATTCGCGACCACGCGTCTATTTTGGATGTGAACACGGGTGGGTATCGGCGGGGATTTGGCCGACCCTATCCCGCGCCGTGGATCGTGCGCGAGGCGCACCGCATGGGCATCCCTTTTTGTTTCGGCGATGACAGTCATGCGGTGGGGCAGGTCGGCGCGGGCATTGAGGAGGCCCGGCAGTACCTGCTAAGCCTTGGCGTGGAAGAGATTAGCCTCTTCACACCGAGTGCATCAGGATTAGAGCGACAAACGGCCCCATTGACGGGGTGAAATAGGGGTCAGGTTGGGAGCGCCCGAGAGAGGGCTTGTCTCAGGGTGTCTGTTCGGTAGGGCTTCTGGATAAACCCGGACAGCCCTTCACCGGTAAGTTCGGCATGCAGGTCGCGGAACGAGTGACCGCTTGCCAATAAGATCGGTACGCTGGGGTCGATGGCGCGCATGGCTCGAAAGGCCTCTACACCGTCCATCTTGGGCATCACGACATCCATCACCACGCCATCAATGCGATCATGGTGTTTGCGGAAAAGCTCCAGCGCTTCCTGACCGTTGGTCGCGGTGAGCACCTGACAGCCGAGACGGCGCAAGACCCGCTCACCCACCATCCGCAGGACCTCTTCATCGTCGACCAGTAGGACTGATTTTCCCAGCCCATCCGGCGCGACGGCATAGTCGAGTCCCGGCACCCCCATGGCCTCAAGGATGTCTTCCTCATTGCTGAGTGCGGGCAACAAGAGTTGAACGCAGGTGCCTTTATCCGGGGTGGAGTCGATCTTCAACGTGCCGTGATGGCTGCGGATAACACCGAGAACGGCCGATAGCCCGAGTCCGCGACCGATGAATTTGGTGGTGAAGAAAGGTTCAAAAATTCGCGGAAGGGTGTCGGCCGGAATTCCACAGCCGGTATCCTTGACCTCGATAACGGCATAGCGTCCTTCGGGGAGATCCTGGCCCAAGGGGATCTCGGCCAGATAAGCGTGGTCCGCGTGTACCGAAAATGTGCGGATGGTGACGCTTCCTGCTTGATTCTCCAGTGCCTCGGCTGCATTATGGGCGAGGTGCAGAACTGCTTGGGCCAGTTGGCTGAAATCGCCCTCGATGGGCGGCAGTTCGTTGTCAAACTCAAAATGCACTTTGGCTGCGGGTGGCATGGAGCTTTGCAGGGATGGCTTGAGTTCTTCCAGCAGTGCATTGAGGCGAATGGGGCGGATATCAAAATTTGATTCACCCGCGTAGGCGAGCATCTGCAGGCAAAGGGCGGTGGCGCGCTGAACCCCCTTTTCGATACGCCCGAGATACCCTCGCACGGGGGATTGCGCAGGTGTTTCCGCCATGGCCAGATTGGCAAAACCGAGGATGCCAGACAGGATGTTGTTGAAGTCGTGAGCGATGCCGGCGGCAAGTACGCCAAGACTTTCCACATGCTTGGTCTCCAGTTCGTGTCGCTCGAGCTTGCGCCGGGTTTCCTCGGCGCGCCGACTATCGGTCAAGTCGTGCATCACGTGCAGGGTATGCCGTGGGCCGCCATTGGACCAGCCCAAAGGCGATGTCGATACGCTAAACCAGCCTTTCAGGCGTTCAATCCAGACTTCTTGATGATGGATTTGGCCGTCGAGCAAGGTCAAGCGATTCGGGCAGGTGTCGGGGGGGGAGTCAGTTCCATGCACACACTGAAAGCAGAGGGTGCCCAAGGCATCGCCACGGTTCAGTCCGACCCGCTTGGCCATGGCTGCGTTCATCCGCACAATCTGATAATTTTCATCCAGTATGCAGAGGGGATCCGGGATGGTGTCAAACGTCTGCTGCCACTCTTCCTGTATCCGCAATAGCGATTGACGATCCTGAAGGTCGCGTGCGAAGGCACAGCCGTAGTCCCGGCCCTCGTGTTGGGAATGCGTCCACATCACCTCCACATACACTTCGCCCCCGTCTTTCTTGCGGTGCTTGGACTCAAACGTGAGGGTTCCGTTTTCTTGAAGTTTGCGCCAAAGGTCGGCCCAGCCGCCGTTGGCTGTTATCGGATCCACATCAGAGAGGTGAAGCCGTAACGCCTCTTCCCGGGTATAGCCCAACATTCGGCAAAACGCTTCATTAACAGTGACCAGCCGCGCTTCGGTATCCAGCGCGTACACCCCGTATGAACAGCGATCAATGGCAACTTGCATCAACCGGCCGCTATGTTCTGCCTCTGTCATGACGCTCGTTTCATCGCTCCAGAAAGTTCCGGGAGAAGCGGACGAACCGCCATCCCTGCCGTCTCCCGATTCTGGTGCGAGGAACCCATACTCCTTCACTCTTTGGCTCGTCCTGTGGTTTGTGTTCCCACCTCCATCACCTTGCTCATGGATGCACCCTGACTCCTAGATAGATACTACCACAATCATCGTCAGAAACCAAATCGAGAGATATTCACTGATATGCGAAATACAGCGAAAGGCTCTGGTTGCATGCCTGCGCAAAACAAGACTACTGAAAATCACCAGACTCCAGAGAGCGCATATTCTAAGAAATACTGGTGTGATATCGCTCCCGTGGACTGCCTATGGAGACTGCTGGCAAGATGCCTGCGTTACGGGCGGGGGATTCACCACAGAGGCACAGAGGGCACGGAGCGTGGATGACGCAGCGTGTCGCTAAGGGGTGTGGGCTAAGGTTAATTGAAAACCTATTTGGAGTGCGCCGACCTTAGTCGGCGCTTTGGCTGTGGGTGG
>CAIZGN010000652.1 GCA_903932505.1 Candidatus Hydrogenedentota bacterium | reverse complement strand
GTGTTGCAGAAGGTGTCTTCCTTGGGCGGTTGCACGATGGGGAAACCGGGTAGCGATTCCCATCCGCCCGCGATGAGGTTTATATGGTTTTGCTTTGCGGCGGTGCATAACTTGTCTGTTAATGGATCCGGAATCTTGAAATAGCCGAGGAAATACTCTGGAAACACGAGCAGGTCGACGCCTTCACGCCCTGCCCGTTCGATATGGGGAAAAATAAGGTCTACGGCGTCCTTTTTTTGATCGAACCATCCGGGCGGGATGTCCATCTGCACACAGGCCACTTTGACTTTATCTTTGGATAGTTTCAGCGGGGTAACTGCCGGACTACCGGGTTCTGCGGCCATCGCCAGACTGCAAGTTAATAGTGCCGATATCGTGTACATGTGCAAGACCTTCATTATCTTTTCTCCGATTCCAAAACTAGGCTTTGTGGTAGGGCGGGGATAGCTGCCACCCGTTTGCATACGGACGGGAGGCGAAGTCATTAGCGACCCGCACCGCTTTGCGGTCGCCACCATGGAAGCACTCGTGCCTTTCGTCCCATTCCAGCATGGCACCTGCGACATAGGCACAGGTGCCCATGTGACAGACGGTGGAGGTATTGTGGCACACCTCGACATTGCAGATGGGCTGAGTCCTTCCTCGCACACACTGGATGAAGTTTTCCCAATGCGCGGCGTGCTGCTCACTTCCCCCGGATTGCTTCGGCGCGCAGGTGTCTCTCGCTAGTGGGATGACTTCGTAACCGTTCCGGTTCAAGCGCAAGGTGCCCAAGGTACCATGGAAATCGATACCGTGATCCGAATTACCATACGGCGGTTGAGCATTGTATACCCGGTTTGAAAAGTGCAGGCTATACCCGTCGAACTCGTATAACACGTCCAGTGTGTCCGGGGTGTTTCTATCATCGGTCAGGACAAATTTCCCTCCCGATGCGGCAATTGTTTTCGGCTTCTTTTCTTCGCCTTGGGCCCACAACACGATATCAATGAGGTGAACCCCCCAGTCGGTCATGAACCCGCCGGAATATTCGAGAAACCAGCGGAAGTTGCTTAGAAAACGATGGCTGTTATACGGGACTCGTGGTGTCCACCCTAAGAATCGATCCCAATCCAGACCCTCTGGCACCTGTTCGTTCAGCACGGGCCCCATGCCTTGTGGAGGAAGGCTGGCATAGATCCACGCCTCGGCATGCGGCACCTTTCCAATATGACCACTACGCACCAACTCGACCGCTTCTTGAAAGTGTTTTCCACTGCGCTGCATGGTACCCGCTTGAAAGACCACCTCGTTGCGGCGAACAGCATCGACCATGGCGCGTCCCTCGCGTATGGTGGTCGCCAAAGGCTTCTCGCAATAGATATCCTTTCGCGCATCGCAGGCCATCAAAACGGGCAGTGCGTGCCAGTGGTCTGGTGTTGACACCACTACGACATCGATGTCCCTGTTCTCGATGATTTCCTCAAGGTACACATGTGCGGAAACATTGGGATTCCAGGATTTTCGGACTGCATCGGCGGCGAAATCTCGATGGGCAGGCCATAGGTCACAAACCGCGACGGGCATCGTGTCCTTACGATCGATACAGCGGCCGAGATTCATGCGCCCCATGGCACCAATGCCGATGTGACCCGTAAGAATGCGTTCATTGGCCCCCACCACCGAAGGGGGCTGAAGTTTTTTGTAGGGTTTCTCTTCCGCTCTAATTGCCCCTGAAAATCCGACGCTTGAGGCCAGGACTGATTGGGCGGTGCGCGTCAACAGGTCTCGTCGGGACAGGCTACTCATCGGCGAGCTTCCTTCGGTTTTTTCGGGCGATTGAGCATATCCCCAAGGCGGCGATTGCCGTTGCGAGGGCCATCCAGACACCCTGTCCCGCCACTGGCATTTTCGGCGGCAAGACCTCTAGGGTTACGGTATACACGGTGGGAATGCCGGTTTCGTTCGGATAGACGCAGTGGTACACACCGGCATCTTGTGTGCGGACTTTTTCGCTCGACAAATACCGGCATTGCGGGTCGGAAAACCGTGCAAGATCCAGGGGGTGGCCATCCTCTCGATACCAGAGATAGGTGGCTCCCGGGGCGGTGGTGTCGGGTGCTATCAAACACACCGCTTCGCCTGAAGGGACAGGGGCGTCGGATGCGGGCTGGCAGGGAATGCAGTCATACCCGGTTGCCAGTGCGGCGGTTCCCAGCGAAACCCACAGACTCACGGGTTGGGTTGAACACCAAGTTGTGCCTGCGGGGCTTTCCTGTGCGAGCACGTTTCCGGCTGGGGTGGTTTCGTCGTAGGCATAGTGGATTTCGGCGGTCAGACCGGCTAGTGAAAGCATTTGGGTGGCTGCTGATTCAGAAAGCCCGGCGAGATTGGGGATTCGTGTTCCATCGAGAAACTCAAGGATGTCAAGCTCGACGAGTGTCCCTGTGGCGTTGGATGGCTGAAGCTGAATCTGGGTGATAACACCGCGATAAAGGGGGTTCTGCCGCATGTCGATGACATAGTCCTGAAATTCGCCGGAATTGATCAGCGGAAAAGATACGACGTTGCCCGGGGTGAGCCAATTGGGATTTGTTTCGGTGATAAACCACAGCATGGCTGTGGTGCCGCCGGAGCTGCGCATGCGCATATGCAAAAAGCGTTGACGATGGCTGTTAATCCAAGCGGGGCCGGTTTTCACCCAGGGATTGTTGGAGGACAGGGTCATCTTGAGATTTCCGTCTGCGACCGTATAGGTGCAGTCGTGAAAATCATTCCAGCCTTCAGCGTTCCCGGGTGTATCGAAGGACCAGGCATGCGGACGGTTGCCCACACTTTCGTTTTTCATGAGATCCGGATACATGGGCATGACGGTGGGTGCGGCGGGATAGCCTGCATACCAACCATAGCGCAATTGCGAGGGGGCGACAAAAGCGGAATCCGAAGACTGCTGAAAGAGCATCCATCCATAGGAGCAATAGTCGGTGCAGAGGTGGTAATTGCTGAGGTCAGGCAGGCACGTTTCCGGCACAAAGGCGCTGCAGGCCTGTTTCGACGGGAGGGCCGGATCCGAGATGTAAAATCCGCAGTTGGTGAGGCTGGAGAGTGGATTGGTAAGCGCGCCATTGCCCGCCCGCAGTTCGAATCCTTGTCCCCCCACGTAATAGCCGCCATCCACGCCGTTGTTATAGAAGGTGCAGTCTTGGATGGCAATGCCTGAATTGGAACCGAAGGTGGACAAGAACATGAGACCGGCGGCATCGTTGTTGTCGAAAACAGAGTCCTGAAAAAGAAGGTTGGCATTGTTGCCCTCGAGGTCTACCCCTGTTCCGTCGCCTCGTGAATAGTCGGGCCAGAGTCGAGGCTCCTCCGAGAACTCGCAGTCCTCGAAGACTAGATTTTCGCACGACTCCACGATGATGCCGGTGCTGCCCCACCAGAAGCCAGCAGGGTAACTGCGGGTTACCGGTTCGAGGCAGCGGAACCCTCGGATGAGGCCACCGTCGACCAGGTGCAGATCCAGCCCACCGGCAGACGCACCCGTGGCATAGGTGTCGGAAATGTTGAGATTGCGAATGCGGTGTCGGGGTAGCGGGGTGGGGTCGGATGATACCCGGGGATCGGTGTACCAGAACCAGTTCGTCCCGAATCCCATGGAACAATCGACCATGGCGCATCCGTCCACCGTGAGTCCGTCTAGCACGGTATAGGGGTCGTCCTGATTGGGTGTGGGGTTTCCATAATCCGCAATCAGCACGCGCCCGCCGACATAGATTGCCGCATTGAAGGCGTATTCCCCGCCATGCATGAGCGGCTGTCCGGTGAAAATTCCATCCTCGCGCGTGGTGAACTCCTCGAAATAGCAGTCGCGAATCTCCACATCGGTATTGTTGTAATCGCCCACATAGCGCAGGTAGAGTCCCAGCTTGGCATGACGCAGATCGAGCTGGTTAATGCGCACGTGCGAGGGGCCGTCCCATACCACGCATCGGTCATATTCCATTCGCGTGCCCCGAATGCGCGGCGGCGCGCCCATGCCATAGGCGGTCAATTCCACGGGCTGTGCGGCGGTTCCCTTGCCGGTGAGGTACAGCTCCTCCGTCCACAGGTCGCCCCGGCGGAGCAACACGCGATCCCCCGGTGCCAGCAAGCGCCCGCGTATATTCTGGAAAGTTTTCCACGCCGTTTGCGGGCTGAGTCCATCGTTGGTGTCGTTGCCTTGGGACTGGCTCACATACCTATCGCGCGCGGCAGCGGCTTTGGGTGAGGCCGTCAGCGAGACGTTATCCACCGCGATGTTCATCCCGTGAATGCGGGCTTGAATGGGAACGCCGTTCTGATTGCCAAAAGGAACGAGCGCGTTGGCGAAGGAACTGCCGTTGAACCGCACCGTGACGGTGGTCCACTGGCCGGGCGTAAGCGCGAAATCCTCGCGATGGCAATCCGGGCAGGGTGCCCAGTTCGTGTACTCGTAGTTCTCTCCCGGCGGATGGAACCAAGCCTCAGCCATCATGACACCCACGCCTTCCAACACGACCTGCGCGTAGCAATTGGTTTGTGGGTCGGTGAGGGGGTAGATGTCCGCTTTCAGCGTGTACAGCATATCGGGGGCGACGACAGCGGCACCGGGCTGATAGATGTGGAAGTCGGTATTCGCACCCCAGAAGATCTGCTGACCCTCTGTGGGTTGCGGGACGATGTCGAAGGGGCCCCAGGTGATACCGCCGGTGCCCAGCATCTGCCATCCCGGGACGGTGGACGACCATGAGCCGGGCGGAGGGCCCAAATCCGGCGATTCGAAGCCCGGGTTGCTGAGGAGATTGGTCTGCGCCAGGCTGATACTGGCGCAGAGGAGGCTTAAGGCAAGAAGGGCTCCGGTTTGCTTCTGGGTCATTACTTTTCCTCCGGTCGCACCGGCCAGCGCTCCCAATTTGCCTTGTCGGCCCGGTAACGCAGCAGGAGAGCGTCCGGGTTATTGTCCATGAAGTAGACCCGACCCCGGCGGGTGTACGACGTGCCCTGTTCGAGCATGAGGCCCTCGCTCGGCCCGGTATGCAGACACGGATGGCCGGTGTTGCTCATCATGACCCTCGGGCTTTGATCCCACACGTAGGCCACCAGATGTTTTCCATCCACAGAAACTGACCCCAGCAAATTGCAGTCGGCGGCTTGGTCGAGCAGCCACCAGGTGGGGCTGTCCTTGGGGCCTTCAAAGCGGTTTTTCGCGTCCTTGGCCAGCATGGCAATCCACGGTTCGCGCCCCTTCTCTGCCGGGGTGGGCGTGGTCAGTGCGAGCGACGTCCACTGGCCATTGATGAGTGCGTGAATCGGGTCCAGTTTCCAGGCTTGATGGAAATCCGCCGCGCCGTCCATGGCGAAGCACGGGTTGGCATCCACGAAATCGAGACGGTGGCCCGTTTCATTGCGCGCGGTGAATTCCAGGAAAACAGTGTCCCGGTAAGGACGTGCCGCCGCAGAAAAGTAGAGGCCTTCCTTGGTGGTGCATTCGTAGCGCCATTCACCGGTTTTTTCGTTGAGTTTCCATTGCGGCCAAGGATCCAGCGGGCTCATTTGTTGCAGAGTGCTGATCTTGTGGTCAATGAAATGACAGCCGATATCCGATTGCAGGGTCTCGGGAAGACGCAGGGTAATCCAACCCTCCATCCACTTTGCGCGCATCTCCACGGCCAGCCAAGACAGATCCTGTCCCTCAGCCATGGCGGGATCAGGCGCCACCGGCTTGTCCACTTTCACGGGCCGCACTTCGGTCCATCCTTGGGTGAGACCGGGGTTTTCGGGCAGGTTGGCATACTCGTTCCAGACGGGCTGTTCCTGAATGATCTCTGAAAAGATCTCCGGCCTGCGCTGAAAGAACTCTCGCGCATGTTTGCGGGCTTCACGCAGATGCGCCAGCGGCAGTTCCGCAAGGATATAGTCCACCTTCGGTTCAGTAAGGATCTTATCAATCTTGTTGGGCCATTCGGCAATCATCGTGCCGCTTCCAAAGGATTTGTTGGTGCAGACCATGTGCACGTAGTTCTGATGCAGGACGGTCTTGACGATGTAATCCTCGATGCCGCCTTGACGCGCATTCATCCACACGAGAATTTCCGCGCCTTTCAAGGCCAGAATTCGTGCGGGTTCCGGGAAATAGCCGTCATAACAGGTGAAAATGCCGACCCGTCCGAAATCGAAATCGAAGACGGGGAAATCCGAGCCGGGCGTCATGAGTTGCTCGGGGTCGTCCGCGCGGCCGGGCCACAGATAGGGCGGTTCACCCAGTGCGGCATGGGACTTGAAGTAGCGGCCTACGACCGCGCCAGAACGGTCGAAGATCAGGGCGCTGTTGCCGTAGTTGCCCGCTTCGTCGAGGATCTCAAAGCATCCGGCGATGACATAGAGGTGATTACGCGCGGCCGCCTCGCCAATACGCAGGGTTGTTTCGTTGGGAACCTTGAACTTGCCGAGCAGCAACTCGGGAAACACCACCAAGTCCGCTTGGTCCTTGCCCGCACGGTCGATGAACTCGATGACCTGGTCGGTGGTGGCTTTGGGTGCATCGTCGTTCCCCTGCCACATCCACGTGCCTTCCATTTGGACGGCCGCCACCCGCACCCCAGTGTGGGCCAACTGCGAGGTACTCAATGGGGGCATCGGCGTGGCCTGTGCCGCCCCGAAAGTTCCCGCCAACGCCAAGAGCCATAGACTCTGAAACATAGTGTGTCTCCTCCCGCCGGGACGCATCTGTAAGGACAGCGGCCCCTGTACTGAGATCCCGATACCACATTGGCATCATATACCGGGTCCGCTTCCGCGTCTACCCGATATTCCGATTCGCTATTCTTGAAATCTCACGTGAACGGCGGACGAGCCTATCGGCCGTCCTCCCCGTATTGCCCGGTCGTTTCGTCTCGCTGGACGGATCCGTCATCCTTTTCATCTTCCTTCAGGGTGCGCAGGTGGCGGATCATTTCCTTGAGGTCGCGAAATCCGCACCAGAGGAACCATACGACGGTGATAGTGCCGACGCTCAGCCACACGCCGAGACGGAAGACCCACCATTTCGCCCAGGCGGCGTCGCTGGTTTCAAAGTTCAGCCCGTAGAGCGTGCCACCGATGAAGGTGACGAACCAGAACATCATCCAGACGAAGAGAGAATAGGCCAGGAACTTGTCGAAACGGGTGTATTCCTCGTCGATGCCCAGCAGGGTATAGAGCCAGTTTTTGCGGGTGTTCACGGCGCGGCGCTCGCCCTCTATGGCGTATTTTCCCCTGCGCAGGAGCTTGTCCAGATCAAAATTCGGGTCGGGTTTGGTGAGCAGGGAGGTGATGACGTAGGAGGCAATCGCACAGCAGCAGGCCAGCACAAACATCTCCATGCCGTTCAACCAGAATTCCTTGGGCAGGGCTTGCAGCCAGGCGATGTCGGGGTAGGTGGCTTTCAGTGCGGGCAGCATGTTCGGCCAGAACAGGTTGTTGATGATGGTGCCGATGACGGCCAGGGTGGAACCGACAATCATCCCGGCCCACGCACCCTCCGTGGTGGCGCGCTTCCAATAGAACCCGCCGATAATGACCGAGCCTGCGCCCCCCGTGTAGATCGCTCCGGTGATGGCCCAGTACATGAATATGTATTCCTGCAGCGGGAAGAGCATGCCGAAACACCACACAAAGACGGCCACTCCCAGAATGGAGCGACGCAACCAGCGAAGATGTTGCTCCGGTTCGATGGTCTGATTACGCAGCGGCAGCACGACATCCTGAACAAAGATGCTGCCCCACGAATGCAGGTAGGACTCGTCGGTGGATATGGCGGCGGCGAGCATGGCCGCCACAAACAAGCCGAGGACGCCCGCAGGCAGCATCTCTCGCAGCGCGAGGGGAACCATCAGCTGGCGTTGCAGGCCGGGGTCGCTGACGGCCTCAATCGCGGCGCGGGCACGCGCGGCTTCTTCGGGGAAGAGATTCCCGTTCAGGAGAACATAGGCGCAGATGGGGATGAGCGCAATGACGGTCCAGGTGACGCCCATGCGCCACTGCCCCAAGACCTTCGCCATCTTCGCCTCATGCGGACTTTTCGCCGCGCAGTTGAATCCCTGATTGCCCTGCCATGCCATGTAGGTATAGACGGCGTTGAAAGCGCCAATGACAAAGAACCAGGCGTTGAAATCGGGGATTTTCCCCTGCTTGAAGGGATTGAGCAGTGATTTGCCTTCCGGTGCCTTTTCGAGTGTCGCAAAGATGTCTGTCAGACCAAATTTGTATAGCAGTACGACCATGATGACGAGGAACACCACGTTGACATATTGTGCCTGAAAAAAGTCGGTCACCATGATGGCGAGTTGTCCGCCCCGCAGGGTGATGGTCACGGCGACCCCCAGGAGCACAAACATGACTGCGCCTAGGGTGACATTGACCTCGAGCGGCCCGACATGCCCGATGTATTCGGGAATCCCGCAAAAATGAATGAGGAAAGTGGCCATGACAGAAGGAAATATGCCGTAATTGATGACCCCGGCGAACCACGCGAGAAAACCGGCGAAAATCCGGAATCGGCGACTGTACCGCATCTCGTAGAACTGCGCGATGGTCATGGCGCGGGTCTCGCGGAAGCGATAGATGATGAATCCGGTCAAGGTGAGGGCAAGGCTCACCGGTGCGGTCATGCAACCCCACCAGTCGGCAGGAAAACCCGCCTCGTAATACTGCTGGAAGGTGCCGATAAAGGCCAGGGCACTTACCGCAGCGATACCATCGGCCAAGGTGAGCAGATAGCGGCCCGCGCAACGATTTGCGGCCAGAAACCCGGAGACACCACGGCTGTAGCTACCTGCCTTGAAAGCCGCCACGAGCAGGAAGAGGAATAATCCGGCCACCACCGCTATGTCGAGCATGCCCATCGCAGCATCCTTTGCTCACGAGCCGCCGGGGCGGCCTGGAACCTGTTGTATCACGAATTCAACCGAGCCCATGAGAGACGGATGCGGGTTCCCCTTGGGATCGGCCCGGTCGTCCAGACCCGCCCAGGTCTCGAATCGCCGTGTGCCGGGCGGGGGCGTATAGCGAAGCTCGGCCTCGCTGAACAATCCCAGACCCCGTTCAAAGACCCGTCCGCCCATGGTCAGGGGGGCACCATCTGTGCCGTTCTTGTCGAGTCCCAAAGTCTTGTAGGTCTGAAAGGCGAAAACCGGTTTGAGACTGGAAAGGTAGACGCTTTCGCCGGATTCCAACACAAATTTGGCATCGCCGAGGTCGGCCCAGTCGCTCCAGCAGAAATCGGCACCATTTGTGACGAGGATGCGCAGCTCCGCGCCTTCCTGCCACGCCAATTCGACGCGCCGGGGTGCTTCCCCGCCGCGAATCAGTCCACTCTGAAAAACGGTCTTGACAGGGCGGTATGCCCGGGTGACGGTTTCACCAACGCCGACCCCTTCCACAAACGCACGCGCTTTGAGCGTCACCGGGCCCGGCAATGGAAACGGCTGCTCGTAGACGGTCGAATTCGGGCCGGGTTCGGTGTCGTCGAGGGTGTAGCGCAAGACCGCGCCGTCTTGTGCGCTGGATAACTGCACCGGGCCGCCGTTTTCAATCCACGGTTCCACGGGATACAGGGCGATTTTGGGTGCTTTATCCTTGGGCAGGATCGCGTGGAAGCGGCCGTCCTGTTCCGGCCGAAGAACCAGCGGAGCGGATCCGTCATACACACCGCGCACCCGCCGGGTTTCCCCGAGGCTGTCCAAGGTCAGCACGGCATAGGGTGTGTTGGCGGGCCATCCGGTGAGCTTGGGCACATCAATCGTGTATTCACCGGAGGGCGCGGTGGCGGTTTGCCAATGGTCGGTGTCGGTTGTAAAGGCGGTGAATTCCCCCTGCAGGGTCACCGCACTCAGTGTCCGTTGTGCCTTCGTTTCATAACGAACGAAGTCCTTCTTTTCAATCGCTGTGACGGCTTCCCCGTCCACCCACAAGCGGCTTTGCACGATGTCCGGGCCTTCCACCCAAAAACCGAGCGGGGCAAGGAGGCGTTTGTTACCGAGGGAATCCGTGTATTCGCGAGGCTCCTCACTGAAATTCACGGTGACGACATGGCCAGTGCTGAAGCGGGTGCGCTGGAGCGCGCGGTCCTCGCTGAGGAATTCGTGCCCCGTCATGGCACTGAACGCCAGCGACTCCCCGAGTGGACAGGTGTCGTAGTACGACCGCAGGAGTCGGGCGCGGTTGATTTGCCAGTCATAATCGGAACGGTCGCGCCACAGAACCGGCACACTGCCATAGAGCAAGGCGAACAAGTCCTTGCGCGCGCTAATTTCGGGGGCTGCCTGATAATGGAAGCCCGGACTGTCGCCCCAATACCAGGTGGACACCGCGCAATCGTGGTACACCAGTTGCCACAACGGGATGCGGGTGTCGTTGCCGTTGCCGTATTTGAGGTATTCCTCGCTATAGTCACTCCGGCTCTTGGTGCGCATGAGCATACCGGCATTCCATGAGCCTTGCGGCTTCCACCAGAAGGGGCCACTGAGTGAGCCCTCGGTGTATTCGAATAAATCGATACCCCAATCGTTGCCGTGTTCCGCACCCAGCACAAGCCCCAGGCTGCCCAACCACGCCATCGCCTCGCGGCGGTTCTTAAGATCCTGCCTGCAGTCGAAGGTGTGCTTCGGATGATAGTCCTCTTTGAGGTCATTGGCGAGGGAGACATCCACAAAGCGGCCGTTGAAGCCGTAGGTCGCTATCTCTCCGGGCACATAGCTTTGCAGAGCCTTGAGCGCAAACGCCGATGAGCGGACATAGCGAACCACGATACCGTCGTCCCATCCACGCATTGGCCCCAGGCCGGGGAGCAGGTTGTAGGACGTTTCTTGTACATTGTCCGACTCAAAACCCACCGGGCCGTCCACAATGTCCGAAAAGTTGTCGTAGTCCAGTGTGATATAGCCCAGGGCATTGACGCGCCGCAGGGTGCTCTTGTCGTTGAGACCGTGGCTCGCGTTTGAAATCACTGCGCGCCGCAAACCCTCGGTTCGCGCTTCGCGCACCCATTGCCAGGCGTCCGTGCCGCCCCAGACCATCGGCGCGCCCTTGAGGAACGATCCCGCCGGTTTCTTCGCGGCCTTTTCCTCGAGCGTGACCAGTTTTCCTGTTTGGCGGGCGTATTCACGATAGATACTCGCCAGTGCGGCATAGCCGCCGCCCGCACTGAAGCGGTAGGAAAATTGGCGGGGATAGCCGAAGGCGTTCATGCAGCTGTCCCAGAGAATTTGCGGCCAAGCCTTGTTCCGGGCATCGGGAGCGAGGATAAAACTCGCATCACAGGGGGTTTCGGCAAGCGCCATTACACCTTCGCCGGTGCCCTCATCCACCAAGCCGACCCAAGGCATGTTGACCGTATCCGTGTTGCCATAAACCCGTAGCACCTGGCCGCGATATTGTTCATCGTTCTGATCGATATAGACCCCGGCTGAACGCTGGCAGAAGAGGAGTTTACCGCGCTCCATCGGGGTTTCCAGATGCGGTGGATAGGTGTTGAGTGCGTAAAAGGGCTGTTCGGGCCGCTTGGTATCCAGGGCGAATGTCAGGACGCCCGGGGAGGGCAGGGTGAGCATGCAAATGTAGTGGGTGCGCGTAGACCAGTCGAGCAGGTCGATGTACATTTCCTTGGGACCGCGTGCCTCGGCAAAGGCCAGTTGCGCCTTTGAGCGCATTCCATCCGCGACCCACAGACGCCCGGTGCGCTTGTCGGTGATGTTGAAACGGTGGGCGGCGGTGTCCAGCACAACCCGGAGTGCCTCGTCCTCGATTACGGCCTCGGGCTTCATCTGTGCCCGGGCAACCGACAGGCCCGCCGGGAAGGGATCCGCTTCTATACGTATCCAGTCGATTTCGTACTGGCCGGGTTTCCAGCCGGGACAAAGGCGGAATTGCTTCATGGGGCCTGCCAGCGGCAATGGAATCTCATATTCGTGCCATGCATTGTCGTGGGCAATGGGAAAACGCAGGAACTGATCTGGACGCCATTCCTCCTCCGGCTTCGAGCGCCAGTAAATTTCGCCCTGACCATAGGTCTTGTCGTCGGTCTTCAGGCGCAGGCGCAGCTTAACGGGTGGGGCCACGTCGATGGGGGGGAAGGTCAGATAGACACTGTCGGCGGCCATAATTTCCCCCCTGGAGCAGCCCATTGACCACCGTCGCGGTGCATCCATGCGTCTCGGCGGGTCGAAACCCTGCATCGTCAAATTCCCATTGCGGCAAGGCATCCGCCGTTGCGCCCAAGGCGCAAGTCATTGCCCATAGCCATGCCATGCTCATGGGCGGTACCCCGAGGTTCGGAATACGTTCGTCCGGTTCCCCTCTTCAATCGTAGTGGCCAGCGCGAACATGTGCGTTCCTTTATGACATAGTCAAGCGTCCAGTTTACCTATGGTAGCGTAGAGACTGTTCAGTACTAATTCCTCCTTTTTTTCAATCGATTTTTCTTGATTTCTAATATCGGCGATTGAAGGCCGGTCGCCTTAGAAATCGAGAGAGATCAACCATATGCCAAGAGGAAAGCATAGCACGTAGGGACTATGATTATTTTGGATGCCGGGTATTTTTTATGAGGAGCGGGGAGCTTCATTGTTCCGGTGACTAGAAGGGTTATATTGGGTACCATGAACTACAGCCGCGGATTGTGGAGCGCCGAGGTCGCGGAAAGCGGTCGTTTCAGCCTTGGCCACGCGGGTGGGCTTTCGATTGAACACGCCGGGCCATCGGCCACCCTCGCCAACCTGGAAACGCTTGCACCCGGCCCCGGCTGGGATTTTCATGCCTGTGGCGGAGATGCCCTCGAACTCGAATACAGTCTGCCGGGGCGGTGCCTGATCACGCTGGAAATAGAGCTCGCCGATACGTCCGGTTGGCTGCGTCTGTCGATGTCCCTGAGCAACCTCTCCGACAGCCCCATGATGCTCGAGGAGGTTTGTCCGCTGAGTACCCATGCGGTGAAATCGGACATTCCGCTGGATCGATGCCTGCGACACGGCAATGATCTTTGTGATTTTACGTCCATGTACCCGCTGGGGGGGATCCATCGGTCGCATGCATGCGGTGCGTTCGCCCATGGCGGTGGCAGTTATGCCGTGGTGCTGGGATTCGCCTCCTTGGGTGAGTCTTTTTGCCATATCGAATCGAAGACTAATCCAAACGGCTTCGAATGGCTTCGTGCCGGATGCCTGCGCGAAGGTATTGCGCTCGAACCGCGTGAAACCCTGACACTGCCCCCGCTGCTTCTGGGCGCAGGGCCCAGTTTGTCCAGCTTGATGCGGCAATATGCCGAGCAGGTCGCGGAAAGCATGGGCTGCCGTTGTTCTCAGGTGGAGACGGGTTGGTGCAGCTGGTACTACTACTACGGGAGCGAGACGGAAGCGGATATTCTCGCCAACGTGGAAGCGCTGGCCCAGTCGCCACTGAAGGATCACGTTCGCGTTATCCAGATTGACGACGGCTGGAATCTTCCGGTTCTCGCGGCTGCGCACGGGATGCTGGTATCCTCGGATTCTCCCACCTCGCCGATTTCTGCCGCCCTCGACGCTGATCCCGACCCCACCCATCATCGCGTATGGGGGGATTGGCAGGCCGGTGCGAAATTTCCGCACGGAATGCGGCATGTGGCGGATCGCATACGCGAGGCTGGTTTCATCCCCGGTCTTTGGTTGGCCCCGTTTTCTGTGGATAAGACGAGTCAACTCCGGAAATCGCATCCCGATTGGCTGGTGCAAGGCGAAGACGGCCCCGAAGAATACTGGGGCGTGTACGCGCTTGATTTGTCGCATCCGGGTGCCTTGGGATTCCTTCGCGAAACCTTCGCACGCGTCTTTGACGAGTGGGGTTTCGACTACGTGAAGATCGATTTCCTGCTGCATGCGGTGCAGCCGGGAAAACGGTACGACCCGAAGCTCACCACCGCGCAGGTGTTCCGGCAGGGGCTTCAGGTGATCCGCGACGTGGCTGGAGAGCGGTTTGTGCTGGCCTGTGGCGCGCCGATGGGGCCCTCCGTGGGCTTGTGTGACGGCATGCGCATTGGCTACGACGTGTCGAGTCGCTGGTATGTGCCCATGAACCTCAAGTCCTGGCCTTCGGGCAACTGCAACATCCGCGCGGCCGCTGTACACACCTTGTGGCGGCAGTGGATGCACCAAGTGTGGTGGCAGAATGACCCTGATTGTCTGGTGGTTCGTGATTACGGATCCAAGCCTGAAATTGACATGTTCCACCTGATGACGAACGGTCAGCACACCCATGAGCCGCCCTACGGCCTGAGCAACGAGGAGGCCGCCGGTTGGGTGCGCCTTGTATGGATGACGGGCACCATGGCCCTGCTCAGCGAGAACATTTCCGAACTGTCCGACGAGCGCATGGCCCTGTTGAGTCACTCCTTTCCCCTTAATGACGCACCTGCCCACTGGGTCGACTGGTATGAGCAGACGGGGATTGGTATTCTTCAATCGGCGGGCGACCGGTTCCGGGTGGGACTGTTTAACATGGGCGATGATACCGAGGTGGTTCGGGTTCCCGCCGGTAAGCTCGATTTGCATAGCGACTGGAGTTTCACCGAGCGGATGACTGGCGAGACCTTTGACGGTTCAGGGGCCACCGTGGAGTTTCCGCCCCTGCCACCGCATGCCGGGCGGATTTGGGAATTGACTGGGACAAGGGAAAACGCATGAAGCGTCGTGATGTGCTCCGTTTGGGGCTGGGTTCGCTCGCACTGGGACTCGGGCCGTGTTGTTTGGCACGGGCACAAGCCCCGGAGGCGTCGGCTCCAGTGGCGGTCTCCCCGCTCCAACCCCGACTCGAGCGTCTCTACACTTTTCTCTGCACCTGTGTGCTTCAATGCCCCCCAAAAAACCAGCACGAAATTATTAAGGCCATTGAAGAGGTCGGGGCGCTCTTACATCCGTATCCCGGACAAAAATTCGCGCCACATGCGGACGAAAAGGCCCTCGAAGCCGCCGTCGCCGCCACTCGAAGCCTTTTTGCGCAATTGCCGCTCGTCCAGGTGAAATATTCGGGTACGCCGGAGAATTTTGTTCGCGACCCGCTGCCATTGACCGTCTCGCTGCCGCAGCATGTGCTTTTGCATGTGGAAAACGCCACGACGGCGGAAATCAGCGTGGTGGCCCGTTTTGAGGGAAGCACCGGTGCCAGCCAAGGCCCGGCCAGGATTCTCCCCGGCCAGGCCATTCCCCTGTGCCTGCCAGTGACCCTGGAAGACGCGGCGATTGCGAATCTGACGCTGTGTCTGGATTCCCCCGATGGGGGAAGCCTGCAACGCTTCACGATCCCCGTGGTTCCCTGCGCCCCGACCACCTTGCGCGGCACTTTGCAGGAGGGGGACTCGGACAAGCCCTATCCGGGGCGTGTGTGGGTGCGCTGCAGCGATGGGGTGATGCGCCATGGGAAAGCCTACGCAAACAACCCCACGCTTTCTGAGAAACCGATGCTGGGGCAGCCCACGGCCTATCGCCTGCCCTTCTTTTACAGCGACGGGCACTTCGAAATGCTGCTGCCGCCCGGTGAAACGGAGGTCATGCTTGAACGCGGGTTTGAGCATGAATTGGCGGTGCAGACCCTCCACTTGGAACCCGGCCAGACCCAGGACGTGACGCTTTCCTCTAAGCGCTTTGTGGACATGAAAAGCGAGGGGTGGATTTCGGGGGACACCCATGTGCATTGGTCGAAGAACTGGTGGAATGAAAACGAGGACATGGCCCTGCTTGCCGTGGTGCAGCGGGCGGAAGACCTGCGTGTGGTCAATAACCTCACCCTCAAGCATCACCAACCGCCCGCAGCCCCTTTCATCGCGCCGACGCAATTCCCGATGGGGCCCGCACCGGGGTACTGCGATGGCGAATTCCACGTCCAGATGGGCGAGGAATACCGCAACGATGATTTCTACGGTCACTTGAATTTTCTGGGCATCAAGGAAATGATCCAGCCCATTTCTACCGGACGCGGACCCTCGGGCGAACCCGATGGCGTTGATTACCCTACCAATGACTGGGCTATTCGCCAGTGCCGGGCGCAGGGCGGATTGAGCTGCGAGGCGCACGGTCTGGGGCCGTTTTTTCTGGGTAATGTGCCCGCTAACCTGATTCACGGAATCGTGGATTGTGTGGACCAACTGGGGCCGGAGGACTACTACCGCTTTCTGGATTGCGGATTCCGCATTCCGTTGGGAGACGGCAGCGATCATCCCGCGCGGGTGACGGGCTGCGCCCGGATTTACGTGAAGGTCGACGGCGGGTTTTCGTATGAGAACTGGCTGAACGGCATACGCGCGAAGCGCACCTTCGTCAGCTCTGGGCCGCTGCTGTGGCTTCGCGTTAACGGGCAGGAGATTGGGTCGGAACTATCCCTATCAAGCGGCGCGACCCTTTCCGTGGAGGCCAAAGCCCGTTCACGGTATCCTCTCGGTGTGCTGCAGGTCGTTTCCAATGGCGAAGTCATACGCGAAGTTCGCACGCAGGAGCGCGAGGCGGAGTTGCGCTTTGACCTGCCGTTGGACAAGAGCCGGTGGCTGGTGGCGCGATGCAGCCAGACGGATCGTTTCGCACCGATTCCCACGGCAAGCGATTGCTACACGGCCAACCCGCACATCGCCCACACGAGCGCGATATACGCGGATTTGGACGGGCGTCCGGTATGCAAGCCGGAAGCCGCTCGCGAATGGGCCACCCGCATGCACGCGCAAGCGAAGCGCATAGGGGAGAAGGCTTTCTTTGCCAACGAGGCACAGCGACAGGAAGCGGTGGCGTATATTGAAGAGGCGGCGAAGAAGTACGAAGCACTCATTACGGGGTGAGTGGCACGGGCTATTGCGTGCGGGGATTGCGTAGTAGTGCACGGTATTCGCGGGGGGACATACCGAGTACATCGGCAAAGACCGCATAGAATCGGCTCGCGGAACCGAAACCGGCTTCCTCGGAAATAATCTGCACTTTTTCTTCTGTGGTGGCGAGCAGGAGTTGGGCGTGGGCCAAGCGCTGTTTCATGAGGAAATCCACGAGCGTGGAACCGGTTTTCTGGCGAAATAGATTGACCGCGTAATTGGGGTGCAGCCCCACCGCCTTGGCCACATCGGCCACACCAATCGCGCGGCGATAGTGTTCGTTGATATAGCGGGCCATCCGTTCCACTTTCTCGAGTCCACCGGTGGCTTGGGAGGGTGGTGGGGTGACGGCGGGTTCCAGCGGCTCTTGGGCCATCCTTTGGAACCAGGCCTCGATTTCGAGCAGCATCACCCGGCGGTGAGGGGAGGAATCCGCGCGCATGTCCTCCACCCATCGCGGGGCCAAGCGCAGGAAGCGGTCGCGGGTTCGATCGTCGGGGGGGAACAGCATTTCGCCCTGCAAGAGTCGCTGGACGAAGTCCTTGGGCAACCGCCAGTTCATGACCCACCCCAAAGGCACGCTAAGGCCCCAAAAAAACGGCTTTCCTTCGACCTCGATGACCTGATGCGGACGGCTTGCCCAGAAAAGGGCAATCTGTCCAGCCCGAACAGGGGTCAGGGCACCTCCGTGCAGATAGAGGAAGGAGCCCTCCTCGAGGAAATTCACCTCGACATCGTTGTGTTGATGGCAATCCGGCATGCGCCTCGGATGGGAATACCACACGGCGAACCCCATGTTGGAACGTTGTTCCCGGGGGGTAAGAAAGACCTCTTCCTTTGGGGGTGACTTGGCACCAGGCATGAAAAATTCCTGTCAGGGCGGTTCTGCAACGGCCCACATAATAAGACAAACGGGAACGGGGCCGCTACTGCGACCCCGTTCCGGGATTAACATACGAAATGGGCCAGACTATTTCTTGCGGCGCAGGACGGCTCCGCCGAGTCCCATGGCCACTGCAGTCAGGGCAAGACCCAAGACACCCGCCACCGGCAGGGAACCCGCCGCGAGCAAGGCGGTGAGAACGAAGACCGGGGTTTCGACAATCGTGGCCAGTCCGTTGTCATAAACCACAGTGTAGGAGCCGAGGTCCAAGGCACCGACAGGATCGAGAACCAGTGTGCGGGCGTTCTGCCCGGCGATGGGTTGTCCTTCGAACTTCCACTGATAGCCGGAGCCGGCCGGGGCACTCAAGACCAAGCGGTCACCCGTTTGAATGAAACCTGGTGTAATACTGCTGACAATCGGATCCGCACCCGCTGCGCCAGAGGAAACGCCGCCCAAGGTCAGATGGTTCCATCCACCGGCGTTGGCACCCAAGGCACCCCATCCACCGGCTTTGTTGATCAGCGCGCCCTGCTGGGCCGCACTGTCGTAGTCCAGCATGATGGCGAGGTAGTTCATCGGCGCGCCCGCGCTGGGCGTGATGGCCGGGGAGAAATTCGCCCAGGGAATCTGGGCTTCAATGTCGTAACCACCGGATCTCAGGGATGACGCCACTGTGGCGCCCGCGAAGGCGTTCGGCACGGCGGGCCAGTGCTGCTGGAATCCCGCTACAGCGTTATTCGCCAAAGTGCCCGGGGTGAGGTCGAATATGTAGACGCCATCCGTGGTGCCGTTGATACCAGCCGCGCCGAGGTTCTTGTGATCCAGAGCGATTTGAATGGCATCCGTTGTATTCAGATTGGGGCTGTTCGCGAGATACTCGACGCTTTCGTCGAAAACGCGTGCCGCGACATAAAGGTTGGTGTCGTCCCACGACAACCAGATGATCGCCGAACTGTCGCAGTCCAGGAAGTCCAGCGCGCCTGCGGGATTCGATCCGGCGGCATTCATCGAGGAATTGTTAATGACGAGGGGATCCGTGGCGTATTCGCCGTTGGCAATGGAACCGTCCACGGTGGGTGCGCTCGGGAGCTTGCTCACCACGAGACCGTCAAAATTCGCGCCCAGCTCGGTGCCAAGGCCCGCACCACCACCTACGCAAACCGGCGCAGGGGGCACATATTCAAAGATGATTTCCATGTCGTCCATCCAGAACGTGTCGCCCGCGTAGGCATTGGACGGCAATGCTGTGGCCGTATACAATTCCGTCACGCCGTCCCATGTGTTGAGCTTGAATCCTGCGACGGTATCTGCGGCCTGCAAGGGAAGCACGTATTCGCGCTGCAACCAGCCGGTGCCGGTGGTCTTGTTGACATAGTCATTGACAAGGTCCCAATTGCTGTTATCGGAGTGCTTGAATGTCGCCGCCTGAATCAGCATGTCGGAGCCGGAAACCATCTGGTCCATGTTCACCTTCAGGCGTATTGTGACCTGATTTGCGCCCAAGGCGATGTAAGCTGCTGGGTCAACATACCACATGATATCCACCGGAAAAACGCCCGGTGAACCGCAATTCGCTGCCATGCTGTTTGTCCATGTGTAGCCGGTAATAGCGGGGTACCAAAAAGCCATATTTCCGCCTCCCGCATCATTCGTCCAGTAGGCATCGCCACAGGCACTACTGGACCACACACCGAAACCGCCAGTGTTCGTCCACCACCCGGCACCCATTTCAGGCTGGGTGAAAGGCGTTGAGGCTCCGCCTGTGTTGCTAAAATTGCCATTGGACAACACGTTCACGCCCAAGGTCACCGCTTGGGATGCCCCGGTGCCCAGAAGCACCGCAAGGGCGATCAACACGCCATATCTCGTTTTCATCCTTTTTTCCTCCGTTTTCTTTTTCTACCGTTTCACGTCAATAGGAATTAGAGTCCGCCGGAATGCCCAAAGACCTCCCGAGTAACGTTTAGGGTATCCCAAGACAGCGGAGGCGTCTTCTTATTTCCGGAGAAAAAGATATTGAAATCTAAGATGGGGTGGATTAGGCGGGATGCTTGGCGTGAATGGACTGCATCTGACGGCGAAATTCGGTGGGAGACATTCCCAGCGCGCCCTTGAACAGGGCGTAGAAGCGGCTGGCCGAGCCGAACCCGGCCTCGAGCGCGATGTCCAAAACCGTGGTTTCTGTGGCGGCCAGGAGCAACTGCGCATGGGCCAGGCGTTGCTGATTGATGAAATCAACCAAGGTGCAGCCCGTTACCTGATGGAAAAGATGCACGGCATGATCCGATTGCAGGCCCGCCGCTTCCGCGCACTCGGCGGCAGAAATGGGTTCGCCGTAATGCGTACTGATATACGAGGTGATCGCCTCGACTTTTTCCATGCCTTCAATCGGACACCTTGTGACCTCGCGCGTATTCGGAGGAGTTCCGACACGATCCACATAGGCTGCGACCCGATGGAACCATGCCTCGACCTCCAGCAGCATGACCCGATTGCGTGGGGGGGTATCCAGATACAAATCCTCAAGCCATTGCGGATTGAGTTCGAGGAAATCGCCGACTTCGTCCTCCAGCGGCACGGAGAGCAGTTCTGCGCCAAGAATCGGCCCCACGAGCCCCTCGGGGAAACCACAGCCCATGAACCAGCGCAGCGGGACGCTGAGACCCCGGCAAAAAGCATCTTCGGAGCGCGCCATGACCTGATGAGGGCGTCCCGCCCAGAATATGGCCACACTCCCCGGCGAAAGCACCTCGAAACGACCTCCATACAGTAGGCTCATCGTACCACGATCCATGCAGACCGCCTCGACATCGTTGTGTTGATGGCTTTCACCGATAATTACCGGGCGCGACTGCCACACGGCCAAGCCGAAATCCGTTTCCTGGCTGCGTGGACGGCGAAAGATCTCAATGGGATTGGCTTCCGAGATTGTCTTCATGTTGTACTCCATTGGCCGAGATAATATCCGTAAAATCGTTCGGCGTCAACCTCTTTCCTGTCAACCGTCCCTTTCGGGGCATTATTTCCGGATTGGCAGAACTTTTGAAAAGATTAGATTCCAAGAGTTTTCTTTCACATGTTGGGAAGACGTTAGCGGCATAATGGCCAATAATAGGGAACGTTGTGGGTTCCCCGTTTTGGCGGCTCACGGAAACAGGGCAAGTGCCCAAGTGCCAATGTGTCCTCATCAGGAGAAGGAAGTCATGAAAACAAAAAATGGGTTTACGCTGATTGAACTGCTGGTGGTCATTGCGATTATCGGCATTCTGGCCGCCATCCTGCTGCCAGCCCTGGCCCGCGCCCGTGAATCGGCACGGCGTTCCAGCTGCCAGAACAACCTCAAACAATGGGGACTCATCTGCAAGATGTACTCCAACGAGTCGCCGGGCGGGGCCTTCCCTCCCGGTATGCGCTGGAGGGCGCAGGGCTTCACCTGGACGATGGGTGTGGCCGCAGACGCCATCTATCCGGAATACTGGACGGATGCCGCCCTTTCGAGCTGCCCTTCCGACAGTGGCGCGGATCAGAAATTCGGTTTTCCAAACATGGAAGACGGCTATGGCGTGACGGATCTCGCGAAGCAAGTGAAGCAGGTACAGGGCAACAGCTACGAGGCCCAAGCCTGCCGCTTCTCCCTGCTGTCGTTGCCGGTTTCCTACATCTTCATGCCTTATGCGGTCAAAACCATGTCACAATTGATGGACGTGGGATTCTGTTATCAAAGCTGGCCGGGCCTTTCGTCGGGCCCCGGCGACACCTGGATCACCGGAAGCGAATTGACTGCAGTGGGCTGCCCGCCTGAATTGAAGGGTACCGCCACATACAATGCCCCGATCGGCGAAGGCGATATTCCCGATAACGTGGTCACCGCCGGTAGTCCCCGTCAATACGGTTTTGCGGACGATGACGGCGTGACTCCCTTGCCGGACACCTATCGCCGGATGAAGGAAGGGATCGAGCGCTTCTTCATTACCGACATCAACAATCCGGGCAGCTCCGCAGCGGCGCAAAGCGACCTCGTGGTGATGTTCGATTTCTGGGCGAACGGCCAGAATTTCTCCGGGGGACTGTCCGCACCGGATGTGGCTATCGCACGCTACAATCACCTGCCCGGGGGTTGCAACGTGCTCTACATGGACGGACACTGCCGCTTTGTGAAGTTTAACGAGGCCTACCCGATCAAGGCGGCCACCAGCAACAACGGCAGCCTGTATTCCGCCGCAGACGATTGGATTCAGTACATGGGCGGCATGGGCCGCTAGGCGAGATTGAATTTCCCCCCCACATACAGCAGAGGCACCTGAAGGTCGACGTGCACGATTTCTTCTGGTGCCTCTGCTTAATTTTAGCCCCTCACTTGTTTTGAATATGAAAATCGTGTGAAATGACACGGGAGATGATGTCCATGTGCAGCACGGGAAAAATGGCCTGCCTGATATTGATGCCGCTATTGGGCGCGGTGGCGGATACGCAGACGCCGCTGCGGGTCGAGGTCACCACGGATACCTTCGCGCAAACCCCGGTCAGCCCGCTGCTC
>CAIZGN010000651.1 GCA_903932505.1 Candidatus Hydrogenedentota bacterium | reverse complement strand
GGTCAGATAAGGAAGCATGAGCAGCCCGTCCGCGCCCACAGGAACGGAGGAGATCGCCGCGTCGAGCCCAGCAAAATCCCATGAAAAAAGGTTTCTCACATGTTCCGTGATAAGGGTGAGGTTCATCGTGCAAACAAGCGGCAGCCAGTGGTCGGTGCTGTCGCAAAACCCTGCCACCTCGCCTTGTATATCCGCGACCGGAGAATCCGAATAGGCATAGAGCGTGCCCGAGGTTCCCAAACTTGCCGTGACCACGCCGGCCCGGATGTTTCCCGTTCCGATCGCCCCCATCATGTTGTCCCCGCCGCCCGCGCTCACGAGAATTTCCCCGGAGAGCCCCCAATCTGCCGCAAGGCTCGCAGAAAGTCTCCCCGCGGGCTGGCATGAAGGCTGGAGCGGCGGCAGTTTCGATGCCAGGTCGGGAGCAATGAATTCGACGATATCCCCCGCCCATGTCCGCGAACCGATATCCATCAAGGCGGTCCCCGAGGCATCGCCATATTCCATGCAGGCACGCCCGGTAAGCCGGAAGTTCAAATAATCGTGCGGCAGGAGGACCGTCGCGGTTTTTTTCCAGTTGTCCGGCTCGTTCTCGCGGAGCCACAGGATTTTCGGTGCCGTGTAGCCCGGGAGCATGGCGTTGCCGGTCCGCCGGATGATTTCCTGCTGTCCCCCGAAGTGATGCACGATCTCGTCGCATTGGGTGGCTGTCGAGGTATCGCACCAGAGCTTCGCGGGACGCACGACATCCCCCTTGGCATCCAGCGGAACCAACCCGTGCTGCTGCCCACTCACGCCAATACCCTTCACTTCCGCTTTTCGGGATCCCAAATCCCCGAGCACCTTCCTTATGGTCTCATCCGCAGCGGAAACCCAATCCGAGGGATATTGCTCCATCGCCCCCGGAGGAAGATCCGGAACAAATCCATACGATCGCTGGGCGGAGGCCAATACCTCCCCTGTCTCCCAATCGAGGGCAATGGTCTTCGTGCTCTGAGTGCCGCAGTCGATACCGAGAAAAATCATATGTGTCCGAAATTGCGAGTCTTCATGATAGCAGATGCCCGCGCTCGTTTATTCCTCCGGTTTTTCAATTTGCCCCTTCAACTCAGCCGGAAGGACACTCCAAAGCCGCGGGTGCGCTTCGATGAGTCGAATAATATCTCCAAGATCCTTTACGCGCTTGCTTTGACGACGACGGGCATCGCGCCAGGCCGCAATCTTGCCCGTCAAAGTATCCTCAAGAGAGGCGACGCGAAGAAGGATTCCATGAACATCGGCGGGAACAGACCTGGATGGGAAAGAATGGTATAATTCTTCTGTGCTCAGTTGTATGCTGACGCGCGAGGTTCCCTTGAAGTTGATCGACCACTCAAATCGAGTCGTTATAAAACCAGCGGCTTCGAGCAACGCAACCGTTTTATCAATCGCCTCGACTGCTACAACAAAATCGACATCTCGCGTAACCATCGGCTCTTCGGCCCAATGATTGACTGCAACCCCGCCAATCGCGCACCACGGAATATCAGCACGCTCAAGACAGGAGACAAAACGCATCACGTCGTCTGTGCCTCCAGCAGTCTGCCAATCGTAAAACCGCTTGTCGGTCATGAAAAAGCACTACAACGCCAAGTCGCAGGTGGCGATTATTTCTTTGGCTGACGACCCCAAACTCATCGACCCACCCCACGAGGGCGGGCGATTGAAACCGGAGCGCGATCGTCGGATTCGCTGCAGCGTTTGGTCAGACGTCTGCATGCTTCCTCAACTCGTCTTTCATATCTCCAGGCGCAAGTATTTGGATACCCATCAAGCGACCAAAATTGTCGGCGTCAATATTGGTCCAGTAGGGCGTCTCAACCTCAAGCGTCTCTCCATGCCGGACGTCCATAATGTTCGTTTCCACAACATTCAGCTCACGCGAAGGCTGCAAGTGGATATAGCCAGCATTCACAGCGTCATCAAACGTGACTCTGGTAATCGCCGCTGCATCAACTTGGTCTGCGAGCGGCCCTCGCCCTGCGGCACGCAAGCCGCGTGACAACTCCGAGGCGAGAGATGGGAATGATGCAACGAGCGTGCTCATGAGGGCTAACAGGGGGATATTTTACTGATTCGTTTGTTTCCGTGCAACGTTGTATGGGTCGAAAATATGGGCATGCTTCGCAAGGGAGAAAGATTTGATTTTGAGGGCGCGCGCATAACGGCATCAGGAAACAGATATGGT
>CAIZGN010000650.1 GCA_903932505.1 Candidatus Hydrogenedentota bacterium | reverse complement strand
TCCAGCGCAATGGCGCTGGCCTGCCCGAGGGTGTGAATGCCTTGGAGGAATCCGACAAATTCGAAGGCCACGATGATTCCGAATTCTTCGCGACCAATTTGCAGGAGCCGCTTATAGCAATGCGTACCCCAGCCGATATCGAAGTTGGGCCGGTCGGGTGCAGGAATCGCCGCCACGAATTGTGATCCCACCGCCGCCGCGCAACGCATCCGTTCGCGCGTGGCCACCAGCGAAGCCTCGAAGGCATCCTCGCCCTCCGGCATGCAATCCCACAGTCCGATAATATTGGGCACGAACAAACCCGCATCCTTAATCTTCTTGCCCAGATCCTTGAGGTTGCCACCCGCCTTTTCGTGTTCTTCCAATTCGTTGATCCACGGCTCAATGGCGTCCCAACCGGTTTCTGCTGCAATCCGGATCTTGTCCAGCAAGGGCGTCGGACGGATGGTGCTGCTGTTGATGCACAAAGGCCAGGGGCTCGTGCCGCCCTGATACCGTTTTTCCTGTTCCGCCCATTCAGAAGCAGCCGCCACCATCATCCCCGCACCTGCCGCAAGGCCGAAGAAGCCACGGCGATTCATGGAACCATTCATTTGTTTTCTCCATGCCCTGCGCCATGCGCGGGCGGTTTGTGTCACCGTTTCCTTGGGCTTGCTGGCGCTTATGTGGCCAAGGAAGCCTGTATCATCGTCATCACCCGATCCACCATGCCGGATGATTGGCATTCTACCGCTTGTCGGCCCATGTTCTGAAACAGGGGCCTTATTCCACCGTTACCGTCACCCAATGTCCAGCTTTCACCATCGAAACGAAGGGTGTCGCGTGCACCGCGCAGTATCACCGGTGCCAACGCCAGACCTTCCATCCCCGAAGTCACCACGAGGGCGCGCGAGTTGCCATAATGAAGCGTCGCGCACCACACGTTGCCTAGGCCACCCAATGTCGATACATGCTGCGGAAGGCCCAAACCAAGAACGGCCAATGTTTTTCCGAGGTATTCCGCGCTCGTCTGCCCCCACTGAAATTCGCCGATCACCGCGCCTGCGTCCATAGCCGTGCTGGTGTTGGCCGCATGCGCATGCGCGAACGGCCACGCAATCCAAGGCACCGCCGCTAGAAAACCGCGCCGCGACAATTTCATTGACCGTCTTCCTTTCAGTGGATTGACTCCGCGAAATGGTATGGTACGATTCCCACCGCAGTGGTTCAAACTATGGCCTTTACGTCTTTGTATATCATCCACCGCTATCGCGGCATGGCCGTGTGGGCGATGCCGTACGCCGGTATTTCGCAGGCACCCGCACCCGGGATTTGAAGGGTCTGCGGTTTGTTGCTGTAATTCAGCGCGATGGCTTCGCCGCTACTCAGAACCGAAAGATAAACGTATTCGGGCTTGGGTGTGGCGATGGCCGCGCGGGTCCACGGATTGAGATTTTCCATGGCCCCCAGCTGTTCCGCCGCAAATCCCCCGTAGAAACTCGGGGGTTCCATGTCGCCTTTGAACCGCAGAAACGCGCCTTGTCCAGTCTGCCCCGCTTCCCAGCGGTTACAGACGTCCGTGTTGCCTTCGACCGTGGTGAGTGGTCCGCGCGGGAACGACGGATAGATCACCTTGCCGCCGCGCTGCACCCATTGATCCACCACGGCCAGCACTTCCTTTTCGATATTCTCGCCCCACACAAAGACCAGCACCTTGTACCGATCCAGGAAACCCTCGCGGAGCAGGTTGTCGTCCAGATAGTCGAGATCAACCACCCGCCGGATGGCCTGCGCACGCGGATAGAATCCGGTGGCGTACAGATGGCGGAAAGTCGAGTCATCCAACTGGTTCATGGTCTCAGGGTAATACACCGCCACCTCAATAAGCGGGTCGGCGCGCTGATCAAGCACAGGCAGATACTTGAGCCAATGGTCAATCCCCATGGGCTGGCAAATCACGTTGGGGTGATAGGTGAAGAGATGGTCGCCGTTCGTCGTGGCGGTGTTGAAGATGCGCCCGGCCACCCCCCGCGCCGTATGCGAACTCGCGGGCTCATAGCCGAGGCCGACGCCATAAAGCCGGGCCGCCGTGGCCGCGAGCCGCGTCACGTCGAAATCCTGCTCAAAGCTGTCGGTTTCGTTGGTACACCGGATGCCGCCATGCATGGATTTCATCGCGGCAGCCTGTTCCGTGTAGCTGGTGCCCGCCTCAAGAAAGCCCCAGCCTCCCGCCGATTGGTAGATTTTGGTTTTCGGCATGGCCTTGGCCGCTTCCTGCGCCCACCACCCGCACCAATCAGACATCGACTGGGTGTACCATTCTCCGAAATCCGCCCGCTGGCGTTTGGACAGCATCGTGACGGGCAATTGCATCGGAATCGCATCGAACGAGGGCAGCGTGCAATCCCAGGCTGCGTTCAGCGCCTCAAGTGTGCCGTATTTTCCCGCCATCTTGGCCTGAAAATCTTTCCGACCGTAGACGTCGCCACTCCAGTAGCCGATGTGGATATGCATTTTCCGGCCTTTGGAGGGCCAGTTCCCACCGGCGGGGTATTGCGATTCACCGAAGTTGCCGCTGGGCCCCAATCGCACGCCCAGCAGGGATCCGCCCGGCTCGTAGTGTGCTCCGAAGGCCTGCAACACCCGCGTGACATGTCGCTGGTGAAAGGGACTCCAGATGCTCTGGATGAGGTTGTCCGTGCCGTGTTCCAGACACACAAACCCCACGTTGTCCGGACTGTTGATGAACCAGGGGGGGAGGGCATACGCGGAACCCACCACCAGCAGGGGAAACCACTTCATGCCGTATTCCTGCATCTTGTTCACCAGCGCATCGTAATAGGAGAAATCGAAAACGCCCTCGCGCTCCGGCTCAATGATGTTCCAGCGCACATACAGTTCGATGCCGTTGAAACCCAGCACTTTCGCCAGCGGCACATATTCCTCCAACGTCGCCAATTCCTCGTCAATGTTGTGCTCTTCGAGGAGCGGCGAGACCCCGGCGGTCGTCACCAGATCCATCGGCCGGTTGAGCGTCACCATTGGAGCGACATCCTTGGGCAAACCGTTCCGCACCGCCTTCCACTGTTCATCAGTGAAGGCGGGCAGCACGCGAAAACCGCGCAGATAGTTGAGACCCGAAATGCTCAGCGTTGCCTGTTCGGCGGCATTCCAGCCATTGGCAGGTGCTTGAATCGCAAAAAAGGCACTGCGTTCCTGCAAGGTGTTGAGGCGGGTGTAGGATTGCTGGCGTTGAAAAGCTACAGTAACCCCGTGATTGTTCATCGTCGGGCGAATGAGTCCCGCACCCTTGTCATAGAAAACGATTTCTAGGACCTGCACCTGCCCCGGCGTGAGGGCCGAAGCGCTGAATTCAATCGTGTAGGCGTTGCCCTGATACGGGTCCGTTTCCGGGGCCAGCTCAATGTATTTCTTTCCGGAAAAATCGACCTCCGCGCACTGTGCCTTGTTGGCGATTTTCGCCATCGCGGATTGCTGTCCCGCTTCGAAGACCCAAGCTTCGTTCGCCGCGAAAACACAGGGGCACAGGCACAAGGCCAGAATCAGGGATTCAATAACGACTCGCTTCATCAAACTACAGTCCTTCCGCTCAGGTTCTTCCCAAAAGTCCGATCATGAATTGGCCTAAACTTCAACCGGTACGCCCGGTTCTTGTATGGAGACATTCCGAACGCCGCGTTCTTCGAGGCCCGACTTCAGCGCGTTCAACGCCTCGTCTTCACCGTGCACCAGAATCAGCTTCTCGGCACTGGCCGCAAGACGCGCCCCATAATCCAGCAGTTCCGATCGGCCCGCGTGCGCGCTGAATTCATCCAGTGTCCGCACCCGCGCGCGAAGTTCACGCTTCACCCCCAAAATGCGAACTTCCCGCTGCTTTTCAACCAGTCGTCGACCCAGCGTGTTCTGCGCCTGGAATCCGACGATGACAATGGTGTTCTTCGGGTCTTCGACCGTATTGCGCAGGTGATGCACGATGCGCCCGTATTCGCACATGCCCGATGCGGAAATGATGATGGCACTTTCAGTGAGGTGGTTCAGTGCCATGGATTCTTCCAGATTGCGGATATAGCGAATGCGCTTGAGGTCGAAAGGCTCGCCTGCCCCGCGCATCAGTGCGGCAAATTCCGGGTCGAAACACTCTGTGTGCAAACGGAACACTTCCGTGATGTTCACCGTCATCGGGCTGTCCACATAAACAGGCAGCGCGGGAATGGCCCCCGACGACTCAAGGCGTTTCAGGGCAAAGATGACTTCCTGCGCGCGTTCGAGCGCAAACGAAGGGATGACCACTTTCCCCCCGCGTGCATGCGTCTCGTTGATCACCGACGCCAGTTTTTCATCCAACGAAGCCATCGGGCCATGGTCCCGGTTACCGTAGGTGCTCTCCATCATCGCGACATTCACGGGGGTCGGCGTCCACGGGTCGTTCAATATCGGCGTGCTTTTCCGGCCCATGTCGCCGGTGAAAAGGAATCGTCGGGGCTTGCCCGCTTCGACATATTCCAAATCGACCATGGCTGAACCCAGCACATGGCCCGCATCGCGGAAAGTGATAAAGATATCCGGCCCCAGCGGTACGCGCATGTCATACGACACGCACACAAACCGGCGCATGACTTCCTGCACGTCCTCTTCCTCATAGAGGGGCGGCACAAAAGCCATCTGCTTTTTCGTGAGCCACTCGGCGTCGCGCTTCTGGATGTGCGCGCTGTCCACAAGCATGATCGCGCACAAGTCGCGCGTTGCGGCGGTCGTGTAAATCGTGCCGCGAAATCCGCGCTTACACAGCACGGGCAGCAGGCCGCTGTGGTCAATGTGCGCGTGACTCAGCACCACAGCGTTCAACTGCGCGGGATCAAAACCCATGTTCCGGTTTTTGCGGTCAGAGTCTGCGCGCACGCCCTGAAAAAGACCGCAATCGAGAAGCACGCGAAACCCGTTGATATCCAGCAGGTGCTTGGTTCCCGTCACTTCCCGCGCCGCGCCGTACGATGTGATTTTCATGCTTTTCCCTCGGATTTCGGCGCGTTGCCTAACCGGCGTGTTCTTCCGCCAGCAGGGTTCGCGCGTGGTTGATGCTCGCCTTCGACAGGCTGCCATCGAGCAGCCGCGCCAATTCCTCGACCCGCGCCTGGTTCTCCACCCGACGCACCCGGGTCAAAACCCGGCCGTTCTCATTTTCCTTCACCACCGTGTAATGCGCAGCAGCTTTCACCGCGATTTGCGCGAGGTGGGTGATGCACAACACCTGATGCGAGTCGCCCAGCGCCCGGAGTTTGGCCCCCACATGCCGCGCCACACCCCCGCCCACCCCGGCGTCGATCTCGTCAAAAACAAGCGCAGGAATCTGGTCTGCCCCCGCAAACACCGTTTTCAGCGACAACATGATGCGGGAGATTTCACCACCGGAGGCCACCTGCCGAAGGGGCTTGAGTGGCTCGCCGGGATTGGCGGCCAACATGAATTCCACCCGGTCGCAACCGCGCGGGGAAAGGGCGACTGACTCAAACTGGGTCTCGAATTGGGCGTCTTTCATGCCCAGTTCCTGCAGCGAAGCCGCCACCTGTTTGTCGAGCTTTTTCGCCGTGGTTCGGCGTTTTTTGGACAGCGCCTGTGCAGTCTCCTCCGCCTTCGCAGTGATCGCTGACTGCCGCGTGCGCAATTCCTCGAGACGGCTGTCCCGATTTTCCAGCGCCGCCATTTCGCTGGCTGCCGCATCCCGATGCGCCAGTATTTCATCAATGCTGCTGCCATACTTGCGCTTGAGACCGCTGATAAGCGCGAGGCGACGATTCAATTCTTCCTGCTCCTGCGGATCAAATTCGATACGTTCGGTATACCCGCGCACCTCCGAGGCCACGGCCTCCACCGCGTTTCGGGCATCCGCCAACTGGTCGCAAAGCGGACGGAATGAGCCATCAATCGCTGCCAGTTCACCAAGGGCGCGTTCCGCCACCCCCAGACCATCGACCGCCGCCGTCGTCTCGGATTCGTACAGCGCATCGTAAACCTGTGTGGACAGCAGGAACACTTTCTCGGCGTTGTTGATCAGGTTGATGCGCGACTTCGAATCATCATCCTCGCCCGGCGTAAGATGCGCGGCATCGATTTCGGCGGTTTCAAAACGTAAAAACTCAAGTCGCCGCACTCGGTCGCGGTCGTCTTGAGAAAGGGCGTCGATTTCCCTCCCGATTTCGCGCAGCTCGGCCACCTGCTCTGCCACCGTGGCCACCGCCGAGTCCAACCCACCGTAGCCGTCCAGCAGACCCATTTGACGATCCGTTTTGAGCAGGGATTGATGTTCGTGCTGCCCGTGCAGATCGACAAGCTCGTCACCGATTTCCGCGAGGACGGAAATGGGGGTCATGACACCACCCACATAGCCCCGACTGCGGCCATCGGCCGAAATCACGCGGGACAAGAGCAACTGATGATCCTCCATCGAGATGCCGTGTGCTTCGAGGAGGCGCAAAAGTGGTTTGGAGGGTTTTTCGAGGCGGAAGACTGCTTCGATCTGGGCGCGATCCGCCCCGGCGCGCACGACCTCCCCCGAGGCGCGCGCGCCCAATACCAAATTCAACGCGCCAATCAAAATGGACTTGCCCGCGCCCGTTTCACCCGTGAGCGCGTTCAAACCGGGGGAGAAATCCACCTCGACGCCATCGATCAACGCGAAATTCTGGATGCGCAGTGTTTCCAGCATGATCCCAGACTATTCTCGGGCCCGTTCCGGCGGATTCCATCCATGAAGATAGGCCAGGAACTCCTGGTTGCCCGCAGGCCCCAATAAGGGAGAGGGTATCACATCAATTTCCCCGAATCCCAACGCACGCGCCACCCCACACACGTCTTCCACCACCTGAGCGCGCACGGATTGGTCGCGAACCACCCCGCCTTTGCCCACCAATCCGCGCCCCGCCTCAAACTGCGGTTTGATCAGGGTCACGCCCCACGGCGCATCCGCCACCAGGCCCATGATGGCCGGGAGTACCATGCGCAGGGAAATGAAGGAGCAGTCCGCCACAAAAACCCCGGGGCGCTCTTGCAATCGGTTCGCTTCCAAGTGCCGGATGTTGCAGCGTTCCATGGCCACCACGCGGGGATCCTGCCGCAATTCCCACGCCAATTGGCCATAACCCACGTCCACCGCATAGACCTTCGCCGCACCGTGCCGAAGGAGGCAATCCGTGAAGCCGCCCGTGGACGCACCCACGTCGATTGCCGTCGCCCCCTCCACCACGAGTCCGAATGCCTCGAAGGCCGCCTCCAGCTTTTCGCCGCCCCGGCTGACAAAACGCGGCTGCTCCCGGATATCAAAAATGGTGTCGTCGGGCAGACGCAGCCCCGCCTTGCGCACGCACGTGCCGTCGGGAAGATAGACCTGACCCGTTTCGATGAGTCCTTGGGCCTTCGACCGGCTCACGCCCGTCTGCCGCTGCACCAAGACATCCAACCGCTCTCTCGCTTTTTCCATGTCGCTCCGCCCGGGGAATCCCCGTCGCAAACGTCCGAATCAGAGCCAAAGCGCTCGATCTAGAGGTGCTGCAGATTGGGACCGGTGTACAACTGACGCGGACGATGGATGCGCTGGTCACGGTCGGTCCGCATCTCAAGCCAATGCGCGATCCAACCGGGCATCCGGCCCATGGCAAAAAGCACCGTGAACATGTCCGTGGGAATCCCCATGGCGCGATACGCGATACCGCTGTAAAAGTCTACATTCGGGTACAGCTTGCGCTCGATGAAGAATTCGTCCTTCAGCACGACCTCTTCAAGCCCCATGGCAATCTCAAGAAGCGGATCGTTGTTCCCGAGGTCCGCCAGCAACCGCGTCACGGTATCCTTCAGGATTTTGGCGCGCGG
The DNA here is from genome assembly GCA_903932505.1 of Candidatus Hydrogenedentota bacterium. Taxonomy (GTDB): domain Bacteria; phylum Hydrogenedentota; class Hydrogenedentia; order Hydrogenedentales; family CAIZGN01; genus CAIZGN01. The sequence continues at coordinate 6,153 of CAIZGN010000650.1, read as the reverse complement.
ATCGAAGTTCTTGTAGACCCGGTGACCGAAGCCCATGAGACGGAAACGCGAACCCTTTTCCTTGGCCATATCCACATACTTCTTGTAGTTGCCGCCGTCCTTGTGGATGCGCTGAAGCATGTTGAGCACCGCCTCGTTGGCCCCGCCATGGAGGCGACCCCACAGCGCGTTGATTCCCGACGCAACCGAGGCGTACAGGTCGGATTGACTGCTGCCGACCATGCGCACCGTCGAGGTGCTGCAGTTCTGCTCGTGGTCCATGTGCAGGATCAGAATGAGGTCGAGCGCCTCTTCCATGATCTTCGGCACCTGATATTCCTCGGCGGGCGTGCCGAACATCATGCGCAGGAAGTTCGCCGACCAGCTATGGTCGGAACGCGGATAGATGCAGGGCTTGCCGATAAACTGCTTGTATGAATACGCCGCAATGGTCTTTACCTGACCCACAATGCGCTTGATATGCCGGTCGATATCGTTCGGGTCGTCGATCTCTTCCGGGTAGAAGGACGACATCGACGCAATCATGGACGCCAGAATGTTCATCGGGTGCGCAGTGATCGGGTAGTGATCGAAAAACTTGCGCAGGTGCTCGTGCAGAAAGCTGTTCATGGTGAGGTCACGCCGCCAATCCTTGAACTCTTCCTTGTCAGGCAGGTGACCATAAATTACCAGATATGCCGCCGCTGAGTAGATCAGTTTGCCCGCCAGCTCCTCGATAGGATAACCGCGATAGCGCAGGATGCCCTTTTCCCCGTCAATAAACGTGATGTCGCTCTTGCAGGAGCCCGTATTGACGTAGCCGGGGTCATAGGTGATCGCGCCGGTCATATCGCGTAATTTTCGGATATCAATCGCCACTTCGTCTTCTGTGCCGACGATTACCGGGAATTCATACTCTTTGCCGCCAAGAATCAATTTTGCCGGGCGCATGCTTCACTCCTTCGCTGGGAATCACCGCTGTACACAACAGACGTAGCATCCGACTACAGCAGTATCCCTTGTTTTTCCATTGTGCGCACAAGTATAGCATGCACAGGAAGAGGCCGTCACCTTTCCGACGGCGCATTGGTTCCCCCGAAGTCGGGATTCATGCATCGCTTCAGGGCGTGATGCCGCGGGCCCGTGCGATGGATTCAACGGCAATACGGGTGGCGCGAAGGCCGTGCGCGGCCGTCACGCTGAGTTCGGCTTCGCCGCGAATGGCTTGGATGAAGTTCTCCAGCAGACCCTGCATGCCTTTGTCCATCGCTGCCTTTTTCACGCTCTTTCCGGGGATTCCGGCGAACTGGACGCCCTGAAAATCGTCGATCACGATGGTACCCTTGCCGCCGTACAACTCGATGTACTCCTTCGAAATGGCCGGATGCCCCAGGGTGCAGTAAAACACGGTGGCCAGCGCCCCGTCGGGAAAGCGCAATTGGGTGACCAGATTGTCCTCTGCAGGGATATCGGTTCTTTCACCACCATTCACGCGTTCCGCGCTGACGGCCACGGGATCCTGATCCAGCATCCAGCAGCACAGATCGTAGAAGTGTACGGCCTCACCCAAAATCCGCCCACCACCCTCCACCGGGTCGGTCGACCAGTGTCCGGGGGTGATGGAGCCCGCGTTGCACCGGTACAGCATCATGCGCGGTCCGGGAACCTTCGCAAAAGCGGCCCTGGCTTGTTGTGCCCAAATCGAGAAGCGGCGGTTGAACCCGACCGTAAGCAGGCGACCCGTCTTCTCGACCACCCTACAGATTTCCTCGCAATCGGGCACGGAAAGCGCCAGCGGTTTTTCGACGAAGACATGTTTTCCAGCCTCAAGCGCGGCGATTGTCATTTCCTTGTGCAAATGATGGCGCGTGGCAATCACGACCGCGTCGATATCGTCGTCACCCAGTACCGCGCGAAAATCCGTTGTGCAGTAGTCCGCGCCGAACTTTTCAGCGGCCTGTTTCGCGGTGCTGCCCAACCTGTCCGCAACGGCAGTCAAGCGGCATCCAGCGATGCGGCGCAGATTGGGCAGATGAAAAGCCTGCGCAATGCCACCCGCGCCAACCACCGCAACCCCCACCTCGCCCTTCTTCGTTCCACGCTTCTTCAGCGTCATTACCCGATTGGGAACCGCTGCCTCCTGCGAACCATCGCCATAGGTGATGACAGCGGCAATCGCATTTCCGTCGCCGGAAAGAATGGCGTCATAAGCGGCCTGGGCTTCGTCCACGGGCTTGCTCAACGAAATTAGCGGCTTCACCCTCACTTTTTTCTCGGCGATCATGCGCAGAAACTCGGCCATGTTCCGCCCCTCGGTCCAGCGCACATAGCCGATGGGGTAGTCCAGCCCTTTTTCCTCATACGCCGCGTTGTATCGGCCCGGCCCATACGAACAGGACAGGAAAAAGTCGAGTTCTTTCATGTACATCGGCTCGCGTTCGAGTTGGAGCCCCACCGCGCCGACCACGGAGACCCGCCCTTTGGCGCGGCATACGTCGAGTGCCTGATTGGTGACGCCGCTGCCCTTCGAGGCGGCACAGATGATCACACCGTCCGCCCCATAGCCTGCGGTCCATTCGGCGATGGTCGCCGCCAGTTCATCGGGCGCGCACACGGCATCCGCCCCGAGTTCCAAGGCCAGCGCCCGTTTTTCCGGGATGGGATCGCTCGCAATCACGTGACAGCCCGCCGCCTGCGCAATCTGCGCGGCCAGCTGGCCCACCAACCCCAGGCCGGACACCACGAAGGTTTCGCCAAAGGTGGGTTGGGCCCGTCGCACCCCCTGCATGGCAATCGCACCCAAAGTCACAAAGGCCGCCTCGTCGAAATCCACGCCATCAGGAATCGGTGTCAGCAGTTGGTGCGGCACGGTGTTGTATTCCGCATGCGAGGCATATCCCGTCCCCGAACACGCTACCCGGTCGCCCACACAAAACCCCGGCACATCCGCACCCAATTCAACGACCACACCCGATGAGCTGTATCCGGGGGCCTGAAATTGGAAGAGTTTGTTGCGAATGACGTCGATCGTGCCTTTCCAGCCGACCGTCGCCAGTTTCCTTTTCACCTTTTCGATGTTCAGCGGGTCTTTGGCTTTTTTCAGCACAAACGCGGCGGTGCCGCCATCGGAGACAAACCCCGATTCCGTTCCTGAACTGATGAGTGAGCGGCTGATGCGCACCAAGGCCACCCCCGGCGTCGTCGCAGGCGGCGGAACTTCATCAATCTGTACTTTTCCACCCTTCACCAAGACTTGTTTCATGGATAGCTGATTCCTTTGGCTGTACCGCACGGATCCGAACGCTATCATACGTTTCCAAGCGAAACAGCGCAAACTCATGATGTTCGATTTCCCCCGAGGACGGTATCGTCTCCGGCAAAAAATGCGACCGGGGATCGTTTTCGGCTACAATCCCATCCCGTACCAACCCAAGGAGATTCACAACCATGCCCAAGATTTTCGTAACGCGCCGTATTCCCGAACGCGGCCTTGACCTCTTGTACACCGCCTTTGGCAAAGAAGCTGTCACCGTTGCACCCCAGGACAATGCCATCACCCGCAGCGACCTGCTGGCGGGCGTGCGCGGAATGGATGCCCTCCTGTGCATCCTCACCGAGCGCATTGACGCCGAATTGCTGGACGCGGCGGGACCACAGTTGCGCATCGTCGCGAACTACGCCGTGGGGTACAACAACATCGATGTCGCCGCTGCAACCGCGCGCAAAATCCCCGTCTCAAACACGCCGGGGGTTCTTACGGAAACAACCGCCGACCTCGCATGGACCCTGCTGGTTTCGGCCGCGCGACGGGTCACCGAAGGGGAGCGCTATCTGCGCGCCGGTCGTTGGGAAAGCTGGGGGCCGACCCTCTTGATGGGACAGGACATCCACGGGGCAACCTTGGGTATTTACGGCATGGGCCGCATCGGACAGGCGATGGCGGAGCGGGCGCGCGGATTCCAGATGCGGGTCATCTATACGGATGTTGTGCGTTTGCCAGAAGAGCGCGAACGCGAACTCAATGTGAGCTACGTGGACATGACCACCCTTCTGAAGGATTCCGATTTCATCTCCATCCACTGCCCGCTCATGCCCGAAACCACCCACGCCTTTTCCACCAAGGAATTTGCCGCCATGAAGCCCACCGCTGTGCTGGTCAATTCAGCGCGCGGCCCGGTGATTGACGAACCGGCACTCGCGGAAGCCTTGAAACAGGGGCAAATCTTTTCCGCCGGTCTTGATGTCTACGAGGACGAGCCAACCATCCACCCGGATCTGCTGGCTTGTGAAAATGTTGTGCTCTTGCCGCATCTGGGTAGTGCTTCCTTTGAAACACGCTCGCGCATGGCTGAGATTGCCGCCTCGAACATCGTCGCACGGCTCCAAGGACAGACGCCACCGACCTGCGTGAATCCGGAAGTACTCTAGCCGCAGCGAGGAAAGTGACAGGGGCGTTTTGCCCTATTCGTCCCTCTCCCCGCGATGCCACAAGCCCACCCACCAGGCGCGAAGACGGGCGAAGAGGCCTGCCCCCGCTTCGGGTTCCGTGGGGTCGTCTGGATTAGCCTGCGCGGGCCCACCCGTTCGTCGCTGGCTGCGCTCAAAAATATTCATGAGCGCCAAGCGGAATTCCTGGGCACTTTGAAAGCGGTCCTCGGGCAGTCGGGCGGCGGCTTTGCGCCAGAAGGCTTCACAGGAAGCGGGAAGATCGGGTCGCACCTGCAGAAGCGAGGTGTTGAAATCAGGACGCTTCCCGGCGAGCATCTCGTAAAACATGATGCCCAGCGGGTAGATGTCCGCGCGATGATCCACGGTCGAGGCGTTTTCCTGTTGTTCCGGGGAGTTGTACTGAATCTTCCCCATGTTGACGCCCACCATGGTCAGATTCTGATGTGCATCGTCGAGCTTGGCGAGGCCAAAGTCGAGCAGACGCACCGTACCGTCGGACGTCACCATGACGTTATCGGGTGAAATATCCCGGTGGATGGTCAGTTGATGCGCGTGTTCAAGGGCGTGGGCCACAAGACTCAACACCCGCACCACGGAATTGAACTGGAGCTGTCCGCGCTCATTGAGCCAGGTGCGAATGCTCTTGCCACGCACATACTCCATGATGTAAAAAAATTGACCATCGATATTTTGGGTATCAAGTATCTTGAGGATGCAGGGATGGTTGAGCCGCCGCAACGCCTCGACCTCCCGTGAGAACCGCGCGACAATGCGGTCGTTGTACTGCCAGCGCTGCCGCAACACCTTCATCGCCCGCTTTTCGCCCGTCTCCCGGTCCAGCACCAGATAGACGCGCCCCATGCCGCCCTGACCCAGCGTGGCCAGAATTTCATAGCGTCCCGCGACTATCTTCTGTGGTGAATCATCCTTCAACGATGGCCCCCTCCTCTGGAGGACTTGCTGCCCAATGTTTCCCGTACGCTCACGGGTGCCACTCTCCCGGCAACCCCCGCTATCCTACGCTGCCCCCACCTTTCGGCGCAAATATACATAGAGGCCGCCAGACTCTTCCCCGCACCCTATCGCTTCCGATCAAAAGATGCCACCACCTCCACATGCCGTGTATGCGGAAAAAGATCCACGGCCCGAAGCGAGGTCAGCCGGTAGTGTTCCAAAAAGGCGGGCATTTCGCGTGCAAAGTTTTTCGGGGCGCAGGACACATACAGAATAGACGGTGGCGCAAGTTCCATCAGGCGTCGGAGCGCCTTTGGGTGCAGCCCGGCACGCGGCGGGTCGAGCACCACGGCGCAATCCGGTTCCCATCCTCCCCCCTCGATCCGCTGCCGAAGATAATCCTTCACATTCGCGGTTATAAATTCGACATTCTCTATGCCATTCACCAAAGCATTATGGCGACCATCTTCAGACGCTTCCGGAACGTTTTCCACCGACCACACCTGCTCCACTAGGTTCGCGCAGGAAAAAGCGATGCCGCCCGCCCCGCCGTACAGGTCATAGAGCACCCGGGGCTTCCGCGTTTCCACCCATTCGCGGATATGCGCATACAGGCGTTCCGTGGCCAAAGGATTGGTCTGAAAAAAACTCATGGGCGAGATGCGGAACCGGAGTGGCAGAACGCCGCTTGACGTCTCCAGATGAAGTTCCTCGGTAATCGTGGCTGCGCCGTGCAGCAACTCGGTTTGATCCATCATGGAGCCTTCTGCC
>CAIZGN010000649.1 GCA_903932505.1 Candidatus Hydrogenedentota bacterium | reverse complement strand
AATGCCGGCATGGCATCACCTATTTTTGCAATCGCGTGGACCGGAATCTCCCCCTCGTGGTGATGGGTCTCTATTTCATTGTCCATCAGGTTTTCAATTTCGAAGGCGTTGAGATTGCCGCCGACCATCAGACGCAGGTAATCGGTCAGGAATTCCACTACGTGGTGATCGGTCGTGACTTTCGGATACTTGCCGAAGATCGGGCTCTTTTCGGGTTCGTCGACGTCGCCTTCGATGGACATCAAGCCTTCCTTGCGTACCTTGGCCAGGATGTCGAACAGCAGCGCCAGCGTCTCCAAATAGAGCGCCTTGTCGTAGCGCGAACCCTTGAGCAGGGTCGGCAGCGCCTTTAGCGTCGCCTTGATCACCTTGGCCGTGTTGGCGACCAGGAACGCGCCCAGGGCTGCGCCGCCTATCATCAGCAGTTCCACCGGCTGCAGCAGCGAAGCGAGGTGCCCGCCCGCAAGCGCAAAGCCGCCGAAGACAGAAGCGATGACTATCAGGTAACCGACGATGACCAGCACAATTGTCTCCCTACGTAAGTGCGAATCGCGCCAAGTTGTTCATGTTGATGTCACCGGAGCGGGGCCATATCGCATTGCGGAGAAAAGATAGCAGTTGCGGCATTGAGGTGAAGCCGGAAACAACAGTGCATTTACCCCGCTATTGCCGCAAACGGCCGGGGGAACTCACTGCGCGCGGGGCGGGTTTCCTTTCAGGCCGCGGCAAGCGCGGTTTGCAGCAATTCGGAAGCGTGTTTCTTGGTCTTGCCTGCGCGCGATGGCGGCCGGCAAAGGCCGCAGACATAATCGCTGTTCAGCTCGAGACGGTGCACGATGAAATGCCCGCCGCAGCGCTTGCAGGGAACGGTCTCCAGCAAAGAGCCGAGAAAACGCACCAGCGTCCACGCCCGCGTCAGCGTCAGGATCGGCTCCAGGCTGTTTGCCTGCACGTGCTCGAGATAAAGGCGGTAGGCCTTGATGAGCGCATCTATGCCGCGCAGATCGGTGTGCGCTGTCAGGTAATGATAGATATCGACAAACAACGAGGAATGAACGTTCGGCTGCCAGCTCAGGAACCAGTCGGCTGAAAACGGAAGCATGCCCTTCGACGGGGATTCTCCCTTGACTTCCTTGTACAGCTTGAGCAGGCGCTCGCGGCTCAGACCGGTCTCCGACTCCAGTACCTGCAACCTTGCACCCAGGTTGATCAGTTCGATCGCGAGCTGGATCTGCTTACCTTCGGAAACCACGCTTTTGTTCTTCATTCGCCCTCCGGGGCCGGAAATGTCAGACCAGTTCTTCGACCGGCTGCTGCGCCATCAGGATCGCAGCGTGCGATTGGGGCATGGCGTGGTCCTTGCCGTGGGTCGTGAGCAGGCCCAGGATCAGCTTGTCATCGAAGCGCATGCGGCACAGCAGGACGTTGGAGCCGGCCATTTTCAGCACCTGCGCGGGCGTCAGGTCGGCCAGGATTTCCGCCATCTGCTGGCTTACGCCGAGGCGGTATACCGCCGCCGATTTGTCTTCCCGGATCATCTGCTGTGCAAGCATAAGGTAGGTCAGGTTGAGATCTCTGATCTCGCCCATCATGTCGGACATGTTCATATT
>CAIZGN010000648.1 GCA_903932505.1 Candidatus Hydrogenedentota bacterium | reverse complement strand
TGCTACTCGTTGGCCTCTTCCTGTTTTTGCTCCACCAGAGCACCACCCGAAAACAGGGAGGTCTTCACCGCTAATTCGTCACGAATTTGAGTATTCGAGCCGCATGTCCGGTGCTTTTTTCCGGCTGTTCTGCCGTCATGCGCAGCTTGAGGATGTGTTTCCCGCCGGGAAGTCCCTCGGCGAAGATGTGCAGCACGGGCCGGTGGAACATCTCGCAATAGTGGTCGAACAACACGATCTTTTGCGGCGGGGCATCGTCCACTTGCGCTTCCAGTACCCCCGCATCCATCCCCGCGATCGCATACATGCCGACAAGCGTACCCTCAAACGCGAGTTCCAGCGACGCGTCGGGAGTCTCCGTCGCGAGCACATCGACCGCGCCCCCATAATTGCAGGTTTTTTCCGTCGTCCAAGCCGGAATGCGTGTCCAGCCTTGGACAATCCGCGCCTGGTCATGCGGAATCATGCGTCCGTTTTCATAGTTGAGCGGGTCGATCGCCACCGGCAAAGAATGATCCACTGGTTTGGCATCCCCTGCACAGGGCTTATCCCATGCCGCATCAAGAAAGGCGCGAATGCACCCGGCGTATTGTTCATGGCCAAACGGCGTGGGGTGGCACGTGTCCTTCGTGAACTGCTCCCAAGTAAACTCCCCCACTTTGATCTTCCGCGTCATCTCCAACGCAAGATTCAGCGCCGGGATCCCATAATGGGCCGCAATACGGTCATGCTCCGTAATCACCCGAGGCACATCGCCCTTGGTATAGGCCGCGAGCTTTTCCTGATCCACAAAATACTGCACAACGATATCGATCTTCTGATTAAGCTTGCGTGCATGCCGGATGATGCCCTCCATGGCAAGCCCAGCCCGATTCCCTGCTCCAAAACTGTCCCCGTCATTAACCGCAAACTCAAGAAAAAGAAGATCGACCGGGCCATTCTTGAACACATCCTGCTCAAACCGAAAAGCGCCCAAAGTCGAGTTGGTGCCCCCGATCCCGGCGTCAATAAAGTCAAAGGTCGTTTCGGAAAACTGCTTTCGCAGCATATCGCAGGTCAGGTCGCGCCACCCCTTCATGGTGGTGATCGAACCACCAAGAAAAACGACCCGCCCTCGCTTCTCATTTTGAAAAATCGAGCGACAATTATCGATACCGCCTCGCAACTCAAAAAATGAGCCGGAAACCGGCTTTTCTTCCCCTGTCGCAGCCCTCGGCGCAGCGACAATGCCCATGGCCACCGCAACAATCAACAACACAAGATTCCACGTTTTCATGAGTCACTGTCCTCCCGGTCATCCTTGGTCCTGTCAATTGGCGGTTGAGTCCAGCGCTTCCCGGATTTGGGTCGCCAGGCTCTGGGCGGAAAAGGGCTTGGGTATAAAATATACACCCTCTTCCAATACACCGTGGTGGGCGATGATGTCGGCCGTGTAGCCGGACATAAAGAGGTGTTTGATGGAAGGATGCAAAGCCGTCATTTGTTTCGCGAGATCCAGTCCATTCATCTCAGGCATGATAACATCGGTCAGCAGCAAGTGGATCTCGTCTCTATACTCACGGGCGATACGAAGGGCTTGGCTCGGTGTATTGGTCGCCAGCACCGTGTATCCCTGCTTCTCGAGAAGCAGGGCGATCATACTCAGTATCCCCGGCTCGTCTTCGACCAAAAGAATAGTCTCATAGCCCAAAATATTGGTCGGCGTCTTCGTGTTTTCCGTTTGCGCCTGTTCTGGAGTGTCCACATAGCGCGGCAGGTGGATCGTAAAGGTCGTTCCCTGCCCCGGCTCGCTATACACGTCAATGAAACCGTTGTTCTGCGTAACAACGCCATACACCGTGGACAGACCAAGACCGGTGCCTTTGCCCACCTCCTTGGTGGTAAAGAAAGGTTCAAAAATACGCTCGATCATTTCTTTGTCCATGCCGCAGCCGGTGTCGCTAAGCGAAAGTCGCACATAGTCTCCCGGCACAAAACCCGGTCGAAAAGCCCCATAAACCTCGTCAAAGGTGCTGTTCCCCGTCTCTATGGCGATTTTCCCGACGTTGGCGATGGCATCCCTAGCATTCACACATAAATTCGCCAGAATTTGGTCAACCTGAGACGGATCCATCTTGACCAGCCAAGGCTCAGTATTCGGCTCCCACTTAAGCTCGATGTTTTCACCAATTAGACGGCGCAGCATACTGAGCATGCCGGTCACGATCTCATTCAAGTTCACTACCTTCGGCGCAACGGTCTGTTTACGGGCAAAGGCCAGCAATTGCCGCGTGAGGTTGGCCGAACGCTCAGCGGCATTGCGGATTTCCACAAGGTTACTGTGGAGGGGATTCGCGCCGTTTACATCCATCATGGCAATTTCGGCATGCCCGAGGATGATCCCCAGCATATTGTTGAAGTCATGCGCCACGCCGCCCGCCAACCGACCGACCGATTCCATCTTCTGGGACTGATGAAGCTGGATTTCCAGGTTTGTTTTCGCTTCCTCGGTTCGCTTGATCTCGGTAACATCGCGGGCAATCGTCGACGCGCCGATGATAACGTTTTCCGCGTCTCTCACAGGCGAAATCGTAATGGATACGTCAATGCTGACGCCATCCTTCCGTTTGCGAAGCGTCTCATAATGCTCAATCGATTCCCCTTGCTTTATCAACGCAAGGAATCGCGGTATGTCATCGTGGAGTTCTTCCGGAACAATAACAGTGACCGATTGACCGAGAATTTCATCCTCCCGGTAACCGTATATCCGCGCAGCACCCCGGTTCCAACTGGTGATAATTAATTCCAAGTTTATGCCGATAATGGCGTCATCCGAATACTCGACAATCGCGGCAAGCTCTCGATTTTTGTCCTCCGTCTGCCTACGCTTCTCCTCCCGGGTAAAATTGTCCAAGGCAAAGTTAATATCCGACACCATTTCGACAAGCAGATTGCGGATATCCTCATCAAACGCTTCCACAATATCGGCATACAGCGTAAAACTGCCGATAGGCTCCCCCTCTCTCAGCAAAGGAATGGAAGCCGAAGCAGCCGACCCGAAGCGGGCTCCATATTGATGCCAAGTGACCGTGGCGGGATCATGTTGATAGTCCTGACACCAAAACGGCCGATTTTCCCGGATGGAGGTTCCCGTTGGCCCACGTCCAAAGGGACTATCGCCATTGACCGAAATCTGTATCTCCCGCAGGTATTCCGTGCCATCACCATACGACACGACCGGGATGACCATCTCGGTTGCCTCATCCACCAACCCGATCCAAGCCATTTTCATCCCGCCATGAACCACCGCAGCACGGCAGACCTGCGAAAACAATTCACGCTCTTGCGTGCACCGGACAATCGCCTCATTGCACTGGCTCAAGGTGGCATACAGCTTCGAAATCCGCAAAGTCTTGGCCTCAGCAGTTTTTCGCCCGGTGATATCGCGCAGAAACGCAACACACATCCCACTGCCGATGGGACGATACTGAACACTGGCTTCGACGTCGAAAATGCTCCCGTCTTTTCGGCGGTGGCGGGTCTCGAAACGGTCTTCACCTTCCTCCATGAATTTTTTGAAGTGCATGACGGTGACCTCCGGTGTTTCAAACGCCTCTAAATCCGAAACAGACATCGAAAGGAGTTCCTGTTCCGTATAGCCACTCATCCGGCAATAGGTCGCATTAACCTCCAAGAGACGGCCTTCCAGATTCGTCAGCCAGAAACCGTCCATGGCTGTTTCAATAATGGTTCGATGCTTTTTCGCGCTCTCCTGCAAAGCCAGCTCGATCCGCTTGCGGAAAGTGATGTCCATATGCGTGCCCACATAGCGCAAAGCAATGCCCCCGGCAGTACGTGCCACGATAGTTCCGCGCGCCAGAATCCATTTCCAAGCACCTTTTTTCGTGAGAAATCGCTGCTCCAGATAGTACTCGGTCTTCGTACCAGCCAACAGGGCACGAAACACAACATCACCGGCCTTCTTATCCTCGGGGTGGGCAAGTTTGAGGAAATCAATTCCCAATTGAGGAAAATCATCCGTGGTATACCCGAGCATTTCGGCAAAAAACTCATTGACAAGGATGCGGTCGGTCAGAAGGTTCCAATCTATAATACCTTCCCCCGCGCCTCGCAACGCCTGCTCCAAACGCTCCTCACTCTTGCGCAGCAATTCTTCCTTGCGCTTGCTTTCAATAATGGACTGGATGCTACTTAGAAACGAAATAAGCTGGGCAACATCGTTTTGATCATAGTCCGTATTGCGATTCGCCACAGCGGCCACCGAAATGATCCGGTCTTTGATCAGCAACGGCACCACAAGCAGATTCGTGAGCGGGACATGTCCCTGAGGCAATCCCTTTTTCGCAGCGTGTGCCTCCGCATAGTGGTTGAGAATGAACGGTGCCCTGTGCCGAATCGCCTCCGCCCACACCCCCGCATCACTGATCTGGAAATCCGTAGGCTTGTCCTGCATCGAACAATGCTTCATCGCCTCGCCCGACCACGAATGAATCGTCATAACCGATTCGTCATCATTGATGAAACCATAAAAGCCAAACGTGCTTTCGGTCATCTCTGTGATCATGGCCAGAATGTGATCCGAAACGCTCTTCGTGTCTGCATCCACAAGGGACGCAATACCCCAAAGCGCTTCGAGGCGCTTATTGGCCGTCCTCGCCTCCTCCTCCATCTGTATCCGGTCGATCGTATGCCCCAAGCTTTCCGCCAGAGTGCCAAGAAGGGTCGCTTCCTCCGTCAAAAACGGGCTATGCCGCAGAAAATCCGGATGCTCTGGATACCCCACCTCAAGCATCCCCACACAAGCGCCCCGCACCAGGATTTCCCGCCTTAGCTTTACGCTGCTTTCCTGAAAACCGGCAGAATGAAACACCTTCCCATCCCAGCGCAGCCGGGCAAAGGCCAGCTCCGGGAAGAAATAGGCCTGAGGAATGAGTTCAACCGCCCCCTGAAATATGTCCGCCAAAGAATTCCCACGCGTCTCAATAAGATGCGCCAAACCATAAAGACAGTTCAATTCCTTGACCCGCTCATGCAGATCATGAGCAAGCCGATCCTGCTCAGTCTGCACCCCCCCACAAACACGCAGCTCGCGCAACTCCGCAATCAGCTGTTCTCGACTCTTTTCACTATCATCCATTATCCAGCATCCTACGGCCAGTTTAACACAATCCTCCCGATTCACCCTCCATAAATATGCACCACTCCCCGTAACGCAGGCATCTTGCCTGCATCCACCCCCGCCCTCCATGCCTCTGTGGTGAAAAGCCCCACACCCACAGCCAAAGCGCCGACTAAGGTCGGCGCAGTCCATATAGCAAGTACCAGCTATTTGGAGTGCGGGGAC
>CAIZGN010000647.1 GCA_903932505.1 Candidatus Hydrogenedentota bacterium | reverse complement strand
GCATGGGTGGTGAAACGTCACGGTATCCGCCTGCTGCCAGAGCTTTACGAGCATTTGAACCCCATGCCCTACGAAGCCGCAGCCCAGATGGAGCAGGACCTGGCAGAGGATCTACGCAGGACAGGCTATACGGTTACCGGAGGGCATTAACGAGGCGCGTGCGGTTGCCGCTCAGTGTCACTCCTCGCCAGAGGCCATGTGAATCGATGCATAGCCCCTCCTCCGCCAACCAGCCTTGCATCCGGGGAGATAAGAAAGGGCTTCACTGTCAGCATCGTGATTCTTGGCAAAGAAGGACTTGTTGATGGCATGGGCGAGCGATGGAGTTTCTCCATGTTGATCTGCCTCATGCCCTTTTGGACTCATGCCTGAGTTTGATCAGTTGGCAGTGATTCCGTAGTTTGAATGGTCGTGGATGCAAAGAACAATCGCAGCCGAATGCGGGATGGTTCGGCATTGGAGTTTTGTCGTCTCTGCCGCGAAGGCAGACTGTTTGAAGTTCAGGCATGGCTGAAGGAAGCGAAGCCTGCCCACTACGAGCACAAAAACGTCCGATGCACCCCGCTGGGCATCGCCATTGACCGAAACTTCCACAGCCTTATGGAAGTTCTTTTGAAACACAGCTTCCAGCCGACACCGAAACACCTGTGGATGGCGGTTCGCAAAGGCAGGGCTGGCATGATTGAACTCATGCTCCAAGCCGGGGCTGATATTAATTGGCTCGACTTCAAGGATGTCGTTTGCTGGCCGAACCCTGATGTCCTACGGCTACTGATCGAGCGCGGAGCCGACACCAAGACTGGCTACCCCATCGCCGAAGTCCTGAAACGCGCACCCCGGGCATTTCTCGGGTTGTACAAGGTATTTCTCGACTCACACCCGGAGTGGCAGTTTCAAGCGAGCGTAGCGCTCCGGCACTTCTGTGAGGAGGGCAGTATGCGAGGCGTGAGCCTTCTACTTTGGCTCAAGGCGGACCCACGAGCCAAAGTCCCTGAACAAGCGGGCGACGATGAGGACATGTGGGAATCTGCCCTTTGGCAGGCCTGCATAAGCGGGCAGGTAGAAATCTTTAAAAAGATCGGCCCGAAGCCGGAGCAGGATGATCTGGATCAACTGCTTCGGTTGTCATGTAATAGCCAGAATGTTCAGTTGGTGGAGTATCTAATCGGCCTTGGAGCTAATCCCAACGTGGCTGCGGGGAACGGCGAAACCGCCCTAATGTCAGCGCTGTGGGCTTTGGAGTGGCGGATCAACTTCGATAACCATGAGCCCTATCGCTGGCACGGCTCGCTCGCGCTGCTAAAGCGACTCATTGCCCTGGGCGCACGCCTGGACCCGCTGAACAAGAACGAACTCTCGTTCCTTCGTCGATGCCTGCTGAAGTTGGACTGGTTGGAGTCATACGAACTTATCAAGTTCCTCGACCAGCACAGATTCGCCAATGCGGTTGTTATGACCAGACTGTTGAAAACACCGAAGATGCGAGAACATCTTGGCGAACGACTTCCAGCTTTGGCGCGCATATTCCCCGAATTGAAGCCGTGGATCGCTCGGGGCACCACCGGCTTAACTGCTTGTTGGCGACGGCCAACAATCTAAGCCCTTGTTTGTGCCGGCCACAATGGAAAACATCGAGTTCAAGAATTGGGCAGGCTTCTGGCTCCTCACGCAGAAATCCAAGAACAGCTTAGATCCCATAGATGTCAAAGACACGAGAGCATTGATATTGCCGTGGTGTTCACCAGCGTTGAAAGGTGGCTGATTCCACCGGTATGGCCCCCCCAATCCGTTGCCCACTCAAGCCACTTCATGAATTGCTCGGAAGACTCTTTAGTGTCACCGGGCGGATCAAAACAAGGCGCTCTCGGTGAGAGGTTCATACCAGTAATTTCGTTTGGTTCAAGGGTAACCGGGCGATGGCCCGGGTTGTTGCTTCGTAACCGGTGCAGGGAGCGCTTCTATCGTTGGGCGTGGCGAGAACGATGGTTTCATCTAGCCGGTGATGGTCCTACTCCACCGACCGGATGCCACCGCACTTGGTCTTGCCGAACATCGAGCACCCCCAGAACTCCTTTCCGGCATTTGGGCCGTTCTGTGCCCGGCGCAACACCATTTCGCTGCCGCAGCGCGGGCAACCCGGGCGGGCAGGAGTTTCGGGGGCTGCCTGAATGCCGGGTGCTGCCGAAGCCACGGTTGGTTGCTGCGGCTGCTTCAGCGCAGCCTGAACATGCCGGAACGCCTCTGCGAGTTGGGCACCGTCTACAAGCTCAATGGGTTTTCCGTGGGCAAATCCGAGGGCTTCTTCAGTGTAAACACCGCTCGTGATGAGGATGGCTCGGTCAGCCTTCTCCGCCGCCATGACCCCGAAAAACTCCCGCACAGGCTTTATGCCGACCTTGAAGGTTCTCCATTGCTTACACTGCACGATGCTGGTCTGGCCATCACGCCGTAGCCGGAGGTCCACGCCGCCGTCCGCGCCACCCCCACCCGCCTCCTCGACCTGATACCCCTGATGGCGATAGACCTCGGCCACTTGCTGCTCGAACTCCTGCCATGAGAGCTTGTTGAGCCAATCGATGTCCAGATGTTGCTGAAGGAATGCCGCCCGATCCCGACGGAGTTTCCATCCCGCGACGCCCGCAGCGAGACTGACCAGCGCAAGGATGGCGCCCAGCATGATGCCGAGTAGTTGCAACTCCCGGCTTTGGGCCGTGTAATGGAACCAAAGGACCGGCACAAGGAAGAAAGCGGCTGCAACGAGCAAACAACACGCTGGATGGACTTTGGTGAACAGCCAGCGCAACGCCTCAAAGAGGTCGTCCCACGAATCCGCTCTGCGTCGGCGAGTAATTGGGGCCGTTTCCACCACGTGCTGACGTTCGACAAACGGCGAATGCTCCTTCAATTCCTTCAAGAGCCGTGCTTTGCTGTAGGCATCCATTGATTTCGAGGTCAGAAACCCTGACAGGTGAACAACGGAATTGCACGGTTTGTATCGGATCAAGCACTCGACCGGACTTCCTTCAACGGGTTTTCCAGTGCAGATTTCCCAGAGCAGGTCCGACGGCAG
>CAIZGN010000646.1 GCA_903932505.1 Candidatus Hydrogenedentota bacterium | reverse complement strand
TAGCGGGTACTCTTGTTTGGGGTGTGGGGTGCTAAATGCCGCTTTGGCTTTGCTTTGGGGAAAAGACCGCTTGGAAGTTGCAGTGGAGCTTTTTGTCCTTGTAGAGGTCGGTAGTGTCTCGGATCTCTTTGGCTGTATACCCGGAATAGATGGCCTGTAGTTCGATCTGTCGCTCTTCGGGACAGGCGGTGAAGCGGATGCGCCATGTGCGGTAGGCAATTTCCAGTGCGCCGTCCTCGAGGAGGCGGAGCCGTTTTTTCTTGGTGTTGAATGGTTGCTCGGTGAGTTGCTGGAGGAGGAAGGGGCGGATACAGCCGAGACTGTGCTGTTCGAGCCAGACCAATTGTTCCTCGGCGGGGGGGGGCGGTGGTGATCTGCCACGGGGTTTCGCTAATTTCCTCAATCCAGCCGCCCGTTGCCTCGGGTACGCTGTCGGCGTAGGGCAGGTAGGGCTTTATGTCGAGGATGGGTGTTCCGTCGAGTAGGTCGTGGTTGCGCACCTCTACCCGCAGGCCGTGAACGGCGACTAGCTCGACACACGATAGGCCGATGGGATTGGGTCGGTAGGGGGCGCGGGATGCGAACACGCCCACCTTGCGGAGGCCACGGGGGGGCAGAATGAGTGGTTTCCAGTTGGGGTTGTGGTGAAATTGATACAGCAACCAGAGGTGCGAGAATCCGTCGAGATCCTGAAGGGCCTGCTCGTAGTTGCAGCCGGGATTGAGGATGACCACGCCGTGGTTTTCGCCCGCGAGGGTGCCCTGCCGCGCGGCATCGTAGGGATATTGCTGGGGAGCGGAGAAAACGCCGATGGGTTCGAAGGTCATGGTATGGTTTCCTGCCACTAGGGTACCCCGATGTGTGCGGGAAAGGCAATTGGAGCCGACCGGGGCACGCATAGTTGCGGAGGGGGGGGCTGTGGTGTAAGATGACGGTGTCTTTGACCCCAACAACTTTAACGCGAGGAGAACAGTGTGATGAGACGAGCAGTGTGGATTTCGATTTGTATCTTGGGATTGGCCTTCGTCGCGATGGCCGCCGATGACGAGGCGGGTTTCACCCCGATCTTTAATGGAAAAGACCTGACCGGCTGGGATGGTGATCCCCGCTTGTGGTCGGTGAAGGATGGTGTTATCGTCGGGGAATCGACGGAGCAGAACAAGGTGGTAACGAACACCTTCCTGACTTGGCGCGCCGGTGAGGTGGATGATTTTGTGTTGCGTCTGAGCGTGAAGCTGCGTAATCATAATTCGGGCATTCAGTACCGCAGTCATGACGTTGAAGGCGTGAAGTGGGGGATTGGTGGTTATCAAGCCGACTTCGCCCAAGACGACTGGATTCCGGGGATTTGCTATGAAGAACGCGGACGTGGCGTGCTTTCCCGTCAGGGTCAGAAGGTGCACATCACGGCGGCGGGGAAAATCGAGGTCACCGAGCAGTTCGCCAAGGAAGAGGACGTGCGCAAGGCCATCAAGGTCGGCGACTGGAACGATTACGAAATCATCGCGCAGGGCAACCATCTCATCCAGAAGATCAACGGACAGGTGACGTGCGACATCGTGGACGACCAGCCGGAAAAGGGTGCCATGAAAGGCTTGGTGGCGTTCCAGATGCATGTGGGACCACCGATGCTCGTGGAATTCAAGAATGTGCGTTTGAAGCGTTTGGGTGGAAAATAGGAGGTTGTTGGCATGGGGCGTAAGTTTGGTTTTTCGTTTTCTTGGAAGCGTGCGATCGGCCTTTCGGCCGCCAAGGGCAGGCTTTCCCGTTCCATCGGCATTCCGCTGACGCGATCGGGGCGTCAGCGGAAGATTGGGCAAATGGCGGGATGCTGCGTGCCCATTGTCGCCTTTTTCGGGGCGACCCTTGCCGCCGGGATTCTTGTTCGCTTGTGGTTTCAGAGCTGAGCGGGAAGGTGAAGTGCCCGGAGCGTGCTGCTACGTTGAACTCGTGGTGGTGCGCGTTTGGTAATTGACCGAGTCGCCACGTCCGGTGCCCACGGTTCTTCCGATGGATTTGATGCGCGCTCGCAGGCAAGTTTGGCAGGCGAGCGCGGTTTCATTTATGCAGGCTTTGTTGGGGTATATCTCGTACATGGCCCGGTATTTTTCGGGGGTGAGGTTCGGCATGACGATGTTGGCTCCGCGCGAGAGGCCTAGTTCGCGGCCTGCGGCGCGGTTGAGGGTGGCTAGTGCGGTGGTGCTTGGTATGTTGGCCTTGGGGCGTATCAGGCGGGTGAGGGCGACCGTCTTGTAGG
>CAIZGN010000645.1 GCA_903932505.1 Candidatus Hydrogenedentota bacterium | reverse complement strand
TCACAACCCACACTCCTGCCCAATGTAGTCAACCACAACAGGACAACTCTGTCCAGACATTGCCACCAAGCACGCAATGCACCACCCGCGTGTTTCCACGATTCCCATTTCACACCGCTGAACGAAGTAGACGGATGTTTCCCTTGGATCGTCAAGATACGCTACAATCGCCATCATGAAACTCGTGGTCGTCATACCCGTATGCAACGAAGAAAACACGCTGGAGGCCCTGCTCAAGGGCATTCTGGTGCATACCCCTTCCACAGACTGTGAAGTGGTCTTTGTGGACGATGGCAGCACCGACCAATCCTACCGCGTGCTGACGGGACTGCACGAACGCTTCAAGCAGGTGCGCGTCCTCAAGTTTCGGCGCAATTTCGGAAAGACCCTTGCACTCGCTGCCGCCTTTCGCTGCATTGAAGGGGATGTGGTGGTAACCATGGACGGCGATTTGCAGGATGATCCCGCAGAAATTCCCAAACTCCTCGCAAAGCTTGATGAAGGCTATGACCTTGTTTGTGGGTGGAAGGCAGACCGTCGCGACCCCTGGCATAAAACCATTCCTTCGCGGGTCTATAACGCCGGTATTGCGTGGCTTTTCGGGCATAAGCTGCACGACATCAATACGGGTTTCAAGGCCATGCGCATGGAAGTGGCCAAACAACTGCCGATGTATGGCGAGATGCACCGCATGATTGTTGTGAATGCCCTGGCTCTTGGCTACAAGGTGGCTGAGGTGCCGGTGAAACATCATCCGCGTCGCTTTGGTAAGTCCCAGTTCGGTTTGGAGCGTTTTCATCGCGGTGTGGCCGATGCGCTGACGACGTGGTTTTTGAATCGCCACGGACAGGCTCCAAATCATTTTTTTTACTTGGCAGGATTCCTGACCGGCGCGGTGGGAAAGATCATGCTGTTGGCCGGGGTGCTTGGCGTGATTGGCTTTCCGTGGATCGAGACCTACTTGGGCTTTCGCCTGACCCTGCTCCTTGTTTGCGTGGGATTCGGTTTGGGCTTTTCCCTCATTTGCGCCTCCCTGCAAGCCTTCATGTCCGGTCTTTTGGCGGAGCTGATCATCCGCCGTGATGCGGCGGTTCCCATCGACGCTCGTATTGAGCAGATGCTAGCGAGCTCGCTGGAGCGCAAGCGGGATTAGTCGTTTCGTCCGCAGCACTTCTTGAACTTCTTTCCACTTCCGCAGATGCAGGGCTCGTTTGGGGCGGGTTGTGTCTTGCCTGCTGCCTGCAAGTCCATTTGGCGCATGTGGGCCATGATGTTGGCCGGGGGGCGCTGTTCCTGCAGTTCATTCGCCATGAATCTCATGTGGGGATCGATATGCTGGAAGAACATCTTGTATCCGGCGCAAAGGTAGCTTAGGGGGCGCTGATCGTCTCCGGTCTTGAGGAATCGGTGCTTGGGGCAGTCGCCATGGCAGGTGAAACGCACCGGGCAGGCCTGGCAGCAATCGGGCAGGGTCTTTAACTTGGCCTCGCCAAATTCTCGCTGGAGGTCGGAATCCACCAAGATCTGCAGAGGTGTTTCTGTGAGGTTTCCGATGCAATATTGCGGATAGACGTAGTGGTCGCAAGCGTAGAGACTGCCGTCGTGTTCGAGGGCCATTGCCTGGCCGCAGTTTTTTCGGAATATGCAGAGGCCGGGTTCCATGCCCATCCACGCTTCTAGCGCGATGTCGACGAGCTGCACATAGACCTTGCTGACATCCGTCCGCACCCACTCGTCGAAAACGGTGCAGAGAAAGCGGCCATACTCTTCTGGGTTGACTGACCAGTCGGTGACGGGTGCTTCCTGGGTTCGTCCGGGCACTGCGAGCGCGAGACCCTCGGTGGGGGTCTCTGCGGTTCTTTCGACCACGGGGATGAACTGCATGTAGCCGCTGCCGATTTCGCGGAGGAAGCGGTAGACTTCGAGGGGCTGACGCGCATTTTGTCGTTGAACGCAGGTGAGGGTGTTAAACTCGACCCCGTGTTTCTTGAGTATTTCGATGCCGCGCATGACCCGGGTGAAGGTACCTTGGCCGCCTTTGTCGAGACGATAGCGGTCATGAATCGGTTGTGGGCCGTCAATGCTGACGCCAACGAGAAAGCCGTTCCTGGCCAGAAATTCTCCCCAAGCGTCGTCCAGCAAAACACCGTTGGTTTGAAAGGCGTTCTGGATGTGTTTTCCTTGGGCGTATTGCTGCTGAAATTCGATGGCCTTTTTGAAGAAGTCGAGACCGAGGAGGGTAGGCTCGCCTCCTTGCCAGGCAAAGGTGATCTCGGGGACGCGCTGGGTTTCGATGTACTGCCGGGTGAAAGTTTCCAGAAGATCAACACTCATTTTCCCGGGGGTGGAGTCAGGGAAGAGGGCTTCCTTTTCGAGATAGAAGCAGTAGCGGCATGCGAGGTTGCAGCGCGATCCGGCGGGCTTGACCATGACGTGGTAGGCGGGGAAACGTGTGTGTGTGGCCGATTCCATGGGGTATGCGGTCACAGTACGCCGTAGATGTCGTCAATGGCAGCCAATATCGCTCCGGGGGTCGCCAAGACAGGACTGATTTCTTTGCGGCTGAGGTCGGCCGCTTTTTTGCAGGCCGTTTCGTCCAGGGGGTTTGCCATAGCGATGACGATTTTGCCGGTGCTGATTCGCAACGGCACAAAGACGTGCCAGAGGCAGACATCCCGGTGAAAGAGCGCGGCTGCATCGGCTTCGATGATTTCCTCTTTTGGAACCACGAGCGGGAGTCCGAGCTGACAACTGAGTGCCTGTGCGATGGCTTCTTCGGGGAGCAATTCCATTCGGGCGAGTACCGCGCCGAGGAGTTCACCGGAGCGGGCCTGTTCCTTTAGGGCGGATTCCATTTGGGCTTCGGTCAAGACACCGGCGTCGGCGAGAATGCGACCGAGACGACGCGCCCCATCTTGCTCATGCATTCGCTCAGAAATGATGATGCGCTGGCACTGACTTTCGGCTTCTGCGCGGGCGGATTCCGTGGCCGGGTCGTTGCCCATGCCGGCGGTTCCCACAAAGACACGGGAGGGGGCGGGCGTCGGGTCGGCAGGCACGGCATTCAGTAGCGAATCCATGGTCAATAGCGTTTCCGCAAGCCTGTCCTCCGCCTTCTTCTTGTCTGTTTCCAGGGAAGCTTGGGTGTCGAGCAGGGCGCGTTCGCGGTCGGCCGCCTGTTGCTCCCGGTTTCGATATTCTTCGGTGTTGCGGGTGACTTCCGACTCAAAGGCATGCATGCGGGCCTGCGCTTCTTGCTCGCGCAGGGTGAAGGCGGCGACCGCCTCCTCCAATTCCTTGCGCCCCCGGGTCAGTAAATCGATCACATTGGCGTGGTCAGCGAGGTCGTGCTTCAATCCGGCAATAGCCCGCTGGTTGTTTTCGATTTCTTCCAGTCGGGAGGCATCGGTGGACGCCATGGCATCCAAGGTCACTCGCAATTCATCAATGGCAGAAACCGATTCCTGCACCCGGTCTCGCAGTTGCTCGGTTTGGCCTTCCAGCTCGGCCACGTAGTTCTGGAGGCCAGCAATGCTGGTTTCGCGTTCTGCGAGCAGACGATCCCGCTCTTCAAGTGCAGCCTGAAGCTCTGAAAGATCGCCCTCAAGGCGTGTCTTGTCGCTGAGCAGGGATTCACCGTTGGATTGGAGGGTCTGTTCCGATTCGGTGACGCGCTCGAGGGTCGTTTGAAGTTCGACGATTTGCGACTCCAGCTCAAGGGCGCGCTCGGTGAGGGAGGCATGCTCAGCGGTCAGGAGTTGTCCGGCCTGCTCCTGCTCAGTCAGGGTCGCCTGTAATTCATCGCGTTGGGTTTGCAGGGATTGGCACTCATTCTGCAGGGCGTCATGTTCGCCTAAGAGCTGTTGTCGGGCTTGTTCCTCGCGCTGAAGCTGGTCGCGGGTCTCCGCCAAGAGCGATTCCAGTTGTTCCTTTTCAGACTGCAGGGACTCACGGTCATTGTGGAGGCGACTTGCATGTTCACCGTGTTCATCCAGCGATGCCCGGGCTTCTTGGAGTACGACTTCCAATCCCTGACGTGCATCGTGCAGCGTGTCCAACTCGGCTTGCAGGCGATTTTTCTCTTCTTCCTGCGCGAGAGAACTTGAATGAGCCTCGGCCAAATCCGATTCCAAGGTGTTCTGTTTGCTTTCCAGAGTCTCGAGGGAAGCACGCAGGCGGTTCTCTTCCTCTTGGGCCGTCGTGAGGGACATGCGCAGATAAGCCAGTTCGGCATTGAGGGTTTCGTGCGACGTTTGCAGGGATTCTAGCTCCGTGCGGAGCTGAACCGCTTCATCGTCGCGGGTGGAGAGGATCGCTCGGGCTTCTTCCAAGGCAAGATCGCGTGCCTGCAATTCGGAACGGACGGATTCGATCTCTCCCGTGAGATGCGTCTCCTGCCCTTCGCGGTCGGATAAGAGGGCGCGGGCATCCGACAAATGGGCTTGAATGGATTCACGCTCTGCCTGCGAGAATTCCAGCTCGGAACGAAGACTTTTTTCGGTGTTTTTCACGGCATCCAGTTGGTCGCGGAGGCTGTCGCGCGATCCTTCCAGGGATTCAATTTGGATGCGCAGTTCGAGCTCGAGATCTTCCCTTTCGGGGATGGACTCGCGGATTTTGGCAAGCTCATGCTCGAGTTCGCTCTTTGCAGCTTCTGAAAGCTCGTACTGTTCCTGAAGTTTTTGTTTTTCCTCTTGTAGCACGGGCTCCCGGGACTGTAGTTCCTCAAGCGTCAACCGGAGGGTGGTGGATTCATCCTCCAGCGCGGCGTAACGCGTTTGGAGGTCTTGAAGCTGCTCCGTGGTTGATTGAAAGTCCTTCTCAAGAACGCTGTGCCGTTCGGTGGCTTCAGCATACGCCTGTTCCAGATCGAGTTTCTCTTGCCGAATGGCTTGTGCCGCAGTTTCTGCGGCCTCAATGGCGGCACGAGCATCGGGCTCAGATTCGTTCGTGGCGGTCGGGGCGACCTCGTCCCCGCCGACGTTCTCCGGTTCCTGTGCCTGCGCAGATTTCAGGGCGGCCATTGCTTCGCGCAACTCGGCCAGCTCGTTTTGAATAAGTTCCCGTGATTCATCGGCGATGATTGCACGACGATGATTTTCTTCCGATTCTTCGCGCAGTCGCGCAATCTCTGTTTCGGCGTGGGAAAGCTGATCCTGCAAGGGCTGTTCAGGGGGAGGGGATGCTTGTGACTCTTCGGTAGCTTCAAGCGCGGCAATCTTTTCCAGCGATTCCGCGAGTTCTCGTTGGGTTCTTTCCAGATCAGACAGCAATCCCAATCCATCGGCCTTCGCAAGCGCGTGTGCCTCTTCCGCAGCAGCAGCGGCCATCCGATGTGCTTCTGACTGTTCACGCAAACTCTCGAGCTCTGATTCGGTCTGTGACAGCCGTGCTTGGGATTCTTGGAGGGCTTGGGCTTCGGAGGCTTGCGAGTCTTGCGCCGACTCCAGAGTGGCGAGCTTTTCCAGCGACTCGGTGAGTTCCCGCTGGGTGCTTTCAAAGTTGGACTGCAGTGCGGCTAATTCGGATAGAACGGATGCGTGTGCGTCTTCCGCTGCGACGGCCCGAAGACGATTTGCTTCAATCTCCGCGATGCACGTGGCGTGGTCTATCGGGGTGTTTTCCAGGCCTGGGGTGTCTTCAATGGGGATTTCTTCAACCGCGCCCGAGGTTGGCACATCTTGGGAAGGATGATCGGGAATCGATGACTCAAGCACGGACGCAGATTCGCAGGACTCGGAAAGTTCCTTTTGTGCGCTATCGATCGCGGTGCGCAGAACCGACAGCTTGGACTCCAACTGAATCTTGGTTTCCTCGGCGGTCTCGGCGTACAGACGGGCCTCTTCAGCCTGACGGGCATAGGCGGCACGCTCTTCGGCTGTGCGGGCGTTCTCTTCCTGTATGAAAGCCTCGCGTGCCTTCAAGGCGTGCCGCAAGGATTCCGTTTCCGCTTCCAATTCACTGCAGCGGAAGCGAACAGCCTCGGCCCGCGCCATGCGTTCTTCGACGGATTTGCGCAGATGGTCGGCCCGTTCACCGAAGCGCTTGGCTTCGGTGAGCAGCGCGGCGTTCTCTTGGCGCAGATAGGCCAGCTCGCCTTCCAGCTGACGAATACGTTCCTCGTCCGCTCGTGACAATTCGGGCGCGGGGTCGCTCTTGATTCCCGATTCCAAAACGGACAGTAGCGCATCAAACTGTACGTTGGCCTTGTCGATTTGCTGGACAAGACCCTGCTGGGAACCGGTTACTTCAACAGTCCAGCGCCCGACCACCCCGGCGAGGCGCTGAAAGGTGGCCATCATGTCCTTGCGGACGGCGTCCATGGAAGCCTGCCGACCTTCGGGGAGACTGACCTGGTTCTGGGCGGCATATTCGCGCAAGGTTTCGAGTTCATTGCGTGCGGCGGCAAGGGCCACGGCGAGTTCATTGCGGGCGTAGAGCACCTCCAGCAGGCGCGAAAGCTGGTTGTTGGCCGTTGCAATCTGCGTGCTCAGGCCCTCATGAGACACCTGCACTTCCGCCTTCCAACCCGCTATGGTGGAGGCGATACGTGCCAATATTTCTTCTCGAGGTCGCAACATGAAAAACCCTTATAATATCTCTTGCCTTACTGATTATAAAATCCACACATCCTGTAAAGCCTTTAATGAAAGCCCTTTACAACGAATTGCTAACCCTAAAAATTCGCCCAGTTAGCACCTCTTGGCGCCGAAAGTTAGCAAAAAACCGTAGAAAACCCTGCCAAAATAGTCACTCCCATCAGGCCACTTTTGCTAACCGTTTTCGCCATACCGATTGACCATTGCTAGTGGGCTGGCGACTAAAGAAACTGTCAAGCCTACAAGGTATGCCAACGTCAGACTCCCGTCGCGGGTGACATCAAGCAGAAAGCATCCTGACTTCTTGATGAATTGTCACCCTATGCATCCGGCCAAGTCAAATCGCACGACTTTTTCTTTGCCAAGTCACAATTAAGGCGGGGGCTGCACAGAGCAACCCCCGCCACAACTGGACCAATCCTGAGTGCTGGTCGGGCTTATCGCTGGCGGCGCATCAACTACAGTCCGCCGGGTTCAAATAGATTCCCTATCAACGGCATTCACCGGCGGAGTTACCCCCGCCGATGACACCGTCCTCAGGATCCTAGTCAAACAAATCGTCGAATGAATCGTCTTCCTTGGCATACTTTCCCCTAGGGTCAGAGTGAGGGGATATGCGCCCCTTCCCGGTACTGACGTCATCTGGAGCAGACGCAGTTTTTCCCTTTGGGGCCTCATCCTCCAGGAGTGGATCATCGTCCTCCCCTTCCGACTCGCCGCTCTCTCGGCTTAACCTGCCAAGAGGTGCCGTACTAAACAACTCGGCATCCGGGCTCTTCTCCGATCGCTTGTTCAAGCAGGGGAAGAGGCGTACTTTTACGCCGTCCACGTTGCCTTCGTAGTAGATACTCCCATTTTTATCGACCTTCTCCCAGAGTCCGGTCAACCGGATCATGGGGGAGTTGGCCTTATCCGCCACGTTCTTGCCTATGCCAAAGAGACCTTTTGTGCTTGTTTTCGAAGACATATGAAATTCCTTCTCGCCGCATCCAGTTATGTGGCGCGTTCGGCCAGGACACGGCATTGTGGCCACAACACGCCTATTTAGCTATTACTCTTACCAATACGACCAACAGTATCTTTTTCCAGGCATCTCCTTTCGTGCTCGGGTGTCACCCCTGTTCTCAGGAGGGAGCCTGTGCCCGTGGCCTACCCCGCCTTCCACTTGCAGGCTTTGTCGCATTGACAGGGGCAACCCCTTGGGAAGCCTGTGCTCTCGGTCTGCCCCGCTTTTTGCCTGTGGGCTTTGTCACTTTGACGCTGGGAATCCCTTGCGAGTTCTGCCTACTTGGCCTGCCTCGCTTTTTACCTGTGGGCTTTGTCACATCCTCAGAGGCAACACCGATGGCAGCCACTGCACGGGAAACATGCGTCTTGGCCGCATTCTTATAGCGAACGCCGTACCATGCGCGGACTGGCGTCCCCGGCATACGAAAATTCTGCTGGGTTGGATGTTTATAACCACTTTGCTCCATGGCCATCCCAAAGCGTTTCGCGCTTACCGGCACTATCGAGACCGCCTTACAGTCAGCACAATAGGCTTGGTAGACTTCGGGGTTGGACAAGTATGCATTGTTGGCAGCCTCCAGGCACTCGCTGATGAACTTCTCGCCCTTCTTTGGGTCTGGCAATTGCGACATAAGCTCCAGTTCGCCGTAGTATTCGTTTGTTGCCTGCTTCACAGCCTCGGGGACATTATTCAGACCTTCGGCATAGTATTGCTGTGCGCCTTTGACGAGCGCTGCCAGAATGCCTTGGGCCTCTCTGGCGATGAGGCGATCCGCAAGATTCCTATCAATCCGATCGGCCGGAACCTGATAAGCGAACGGAATGATATTGATTCGTCGCTCCATGCTTTGGGACCGGAGGTTAACCAGAGGGATGTGGTTGGAGAGAATGGACAGTTTGAAGCGAGGGTCGAACTCTTTATAATTCTCACGAAGGTTTCGACCCACCATACGGTCTTGGCCTGTCATGGTCTTCAAGAGGGATTCATTAAGGTGCATCCCCTCGTCCAGCTCACGGCAAAAGAGGGCTCTCCGACCGGCAAGCCGCATAATGTCACAGGGGATGCCTTGGCCCTTTCCCGCGATTGTTCGCGGTTCGATTTCTGCAGCATAATCTCCAAGAATGGTGCGCATGATTTTCGACAAAACCGACTTGCCGTTGCGCCCATTCTCTCCATACCAGACACAGAAATCCTGCTCGCTCGTATTCGAGGTAAGCAGGTAACCAAGCCGTCTTAGCATGTACGAGATTAAGTCCGTGTCCCCCATAAAGGTTGAGCGGATGAAGTTGTCGAAGCCGGGGCACTTGGCATTGGGGTCGTATTTGAGTGTAATGGACCCGGTGAGGAGATGTGCCGGTGAATGCGAAAGCAATTCCCCGGTCTTGAGGTCAATGACGCCGTTGGCACAGTTCAGCAAGTGGTAAGCCGAGTCGAGTTCCGCGCTGTCGATTTTTCTCACATCGGAATGG
>CAIZGN010000644.1 GCA_903932505.1 Candidatus Hydrogenedentota bacterium | reverse complement strand
GTCCCTCGCGGTCGAAGTTATAGGAACCGCAGAAATAATCTTCCGTGCCAGTGCCGCAAATGGTGGGCCAATGGTCGCCGTCGAGGAAAAACTTGATCTCCCCCTCGCCCCACCAACCGGTGTTATTTACCTGCCAGGCCAAGTACGTGCCTACATACTGTCCTTCGCCGCACACCCCGTCAAGCAGCGTATGCATTTGCAGGTAGGGCAGGGGATTGCTACGCCGCCATTGGGCATGCAGATAGGCCGCGTCGGCGGGTATCTCGGTGAGCGTGTAGTTGATTTGGTAATACAGCACCATTTCTTCGGGTGCGATGTTTTCAAAGGTGATGCGGCAGTGTTTGCGAAACGGCATTTCCCAATAGCAGTTAAAGGCACTGCCGGGATTGACGCAGACCGGCAATGAATTGAGGTGGGCGTATTCACCCCAGCCCATGCCAAAGAAATCACCCACGGGGCATTCAATGCTTGGGGTTTCTTCCCCGTCCCAATAGAAGCGGATGATGGAAAAACGCCAGTTGCCGGTCGGGGTCATCCAGATTTGCTGGATGGCACCGGGGCCGTCGATGCTTGCGATTTCCACCAGCTGCCCCGCCGCAATACGGATGCTCGGCGAGAGTTTCCAGCCCTGCCCGAGATCCCGCGCGCAGGCCGCGCCGGTGCCATCGGTGGCCATGCCGCCCTTGTTTTTCTCCCCGGTGAAATTCTCCGGTGAAATCGAGCGGCTTTTCGCCTTCGAGATTCGAGAAAGGTTGCCGAGTCCAAGATTCAGTCCGTCGTACATGGGTTGATTCTCCCGAGGGTTATGGGTTCTTCAGTAATGAGACGAAGGGACATCAACGCAACATCCCCCGGTGCTTCGCACCACAAAGACACGCTTCGCAAGTCGCCGCGCGAAGCGCGGAAAAAATCCCCCTTCGAAGGGGGTGGTGCGAAGCACCGGGGGATGTGGCGTCCGGAGTATCCGCTCAGCAATTTACCAACAGCAGTGTTCACCGCACTATTTCCCCCATAAATCAAACGGTTTCGCCGCATTCGTCGCAAAAGGCATTATGGTCTTCTGTCCGGTTCGTGCAGATTCGTAGGCGGCGAACAAGACTTCAAGCACCGCTCGACCATCCTCTCCGGTCACCAGCGGCTGCAGATCGAGACGTACGCAGTCCACAAAGTGCGCCATCTCCTGCGGGAAACCGTAGTTCCAGATCTCCTCATAGATGGTAAAAGTCCAGCCTTTGGTGCCCCCGGCCTTTTCCACCGCATAGTCATAGCCGGTCGCGCTGAATGTTTCGATCGAGTTGCCATGCAGCAGGTCGGCATACGCCACCCCTTTGGAACCGTGCACCTCGGCGCGGTCATCCATCCCGCCCAGCTTTGTCCAACTTTCCTCCGCCAAACCAATCTCGCCATTCGCGAATTCCACAATGATAAGCGCGTTGTCATCGCCTTTCGTTTTCCGGCCATGCACTTGGGTGCTCATTTGTGCGTACACGGATTTAATCTTGGGGCTGCCCAGCATCCATCGGAAAAAGGCGATGGCGTGGCAACCCATATCCATCGTGACCCCGCCACCCGACCGCTCAACATCCCAGAAATGCGCGGCGTGCGGTCCACCGTGTTTTTCCGACTGCTTCACCAGTGTCGGTTTACCTAGCGCGCCGCAATCCACCAGTTGCTTGAGGCGCACATACTTCGGCGCGAAGCACAATTCCTCCGCGTACATCAGTTTTACTTTCGCATGGGCGCAGGCGGCAATCATCTGGTCGGCCTCGGCCAGATTCAAACAAAACGGCTTTTCCATCACCACATGTTTGCCAGCGGAGGCGGCATCGACTGCAATGGCGCAGTGCAGGTCGTTGGGCGCGCCCACCACGACCATGTCGAGGTCGTCCA
This sequence comes from Candidatus Hydrogenedentota bacterium, assembly GCA_903932505.1. Lineage (GTDB taxonomy): Bacteria > Hydrogenedentota > Hydrogenedentia > Hydrogenedentales > CAIZGN01 > CAIZGN01. The sequence goes on along the minus strand of CAIZGN010000644.1, from coordinate 5,759 downwards.
TGGAAAGCAGGTTCCGGTAATCGGTAAAGGCGTTGGGGATGTCGAAGCGGCGTGCAAAGTCTGTGACATGGGCGGGCGTGGGGGAGGCCACCGCCACGATTTCCGCATGCCCACAGCGCTGGAGCGACTCCGCATGGATGCTCGATATGAACTGCGATCCAATCAACCCCACCCGCACTTTGTCATTGGATTTTATCGCGCGCCTGACCATACTTTGGTTCTCCTTCATACCGGCTCAAGAAGACGATGACGATGGCAATAGTGCCGCCGCCGATTCATCACAAAACACGTGCAACTCCGGGTGGCCCATCAACAACGACGCAGGGAATCGCGTCGTGATTTCTCCGGATAACATGCGTCGAAGGGGCGCGGCCTTGTGCCGCCCACTGACCAGCATCACGATCTTTCGCGATTGCATAAGGTCGCCCATGCCCAGCGTCAGGCCATATTCCACCGCCCCCTTTCGAGACGACAGCATGGAATGCCCCATGGACGTTTTCGACAAAACCGCGACATGCGGCCCGGCCTGCAGGGTTGCTGCCGGTTCATTCAGCCCCAGATGCCCGTTGCGACCGATACCGAGAATGTTGATATCCACCGGCCCGTTTGCAACCAGCCAATCCGCAACCCGAAGACATTCCGCCACGGGATTCTTGGGTTGGCTGTTCCAGCCGAAATACCGTCCCCTCGTAATCTTCAGTGGTCGCAAAACCCGCTCCTGAACATAGGCCTCGCAGGAACCGGGGTCAGACATCGCCAGCCCGCCCCATTCATCCAATTTGATGAAGCGCGTCTCGCCAAACAAGCCAGGATTCTCATGAAAACGCTCAACCATCAGCCGGTAAAGCCCCTCCGGTGATTCACCCGTGGCGAGACAAACCAGCGCCTTGCCCTTTCGCCGCAATTCCTTCGCCACAAACCGATCTGCGGCAAGGCTCATGCCCGCATAGTCCTTCGCGATATGCAATGTCTTTGGTGTCATCGATTCTCTTCTCCCGGATGTTCATTATACCGGCGGATGGATGAAAAATCATGCGCTGACGCTCCGCACCAATAGGCCCCCCCAATCAGTGCCGCAGGCAGAAAAATCAGCACTTGCGGGACGAGAAACAGGCGTGTTTCCGGGGCGTGGGCGAGGCAAAAATGGGCGGGGAACCACACAGGCACGACCGCCCACCAATAGCGTCGAAGTTGGTCGGGCCAAGCTTTCCAGGAGGCCAGCCCGAGGAAGGGAATGATGCCCAGCGTGGCTAAAAGAAAGACCCAGGTGCGCCACCAAGTGAGGTTGAACCAAAGCAGGGGCAGGATGGGGGATTTTCCGGCTGTGGGAACAATGTAGGGACGTACGCCGTAGACCAGACGTAGTCCGCCGACGATGGAAAACCACAAAAGCAGCGCGGCGGCAAAAAGAAACCAGGTTTTCCGCGATATCGAAGGGCGTTCGCCGGGTCGCCATTGGGAAAACAAAAACATGAATGGAATGCATCCGCTCGTCTCGCGATTGAGGGAGGCGATGAGCATGAGCGGAAGCAACCACTGAAACTTCTTGTCGAAAATAATGATCCCGGCGATAAGGAAGAGGCTCATATCGGTGTAAGTATTGAAGGTCATGTCGGTGTCATAAAGACCGTGCGCCATGCCCCAAGTCAAGAGCCCAAGCCCCAAGAGACTCGCGAGGGCGGGAATTCCTAGACGTCGGTAGAAGGCGACGACGAGGCAACCCATGAGGGTGTTTTGCAGCAATCGAATCAGCACGAAGGCGGTTCCAATGGGGCGGGGAATGCCTAGGGTCTCAAAGGTGCGCACGGTTCCGTACACGATGGAGTCGGTGAAAAGGCGGTACTGCCAGGGGGTGCCCTGTTCGCCGTGCATGACCTGACAAGTGCGTTCCCACTGCACCTTTTCATACCAGGCGAGTCCGCCCTGCGAATCCATGATCGATATTTGATGCCAGACCGCCCAAGCGCTGAGAAAAGCCGCGCACGTTACCACGAACAGCGAAGCATCAAAGGGGGCGCGGTGTCCAGTCGGAGCTTCAGCTGTTTCTAATTGACTGGAATTGTTATGCGCTTTGGACAGCGCCACCAACACGATGGGCAGGAAAAGCAGAAGCGGCGGCAACAGGACATAAAGCATCTCCGGGCGTGTCGTATCCTGAACAACACAGAACCCCCAAAAAATTAGCAGTGCTCCGCCCGTGATTAGAAAGCGCTTTGAGCAACGAGGCACAGCCGCAATGGCCAACCATGGCGTGATACCCCAGACCCCGCCCAGCAAATTCCAAGCCTCCCGGGCAGGGAAGATTGCAAACAGACCCGCCGCATAAATCAATACGCCCGTCAACCACACCCAAGGCCTCCGGAAAAAATCGAAGAGGCTTTCAGTCTTTTCATTGCATCCGCTGGTATCTCCGGACAGGATTCCCCCCGCATACAGGAATACCGCCAGTAAAAACCCGAGAGGATTTCCATTCATCAAAGATAAGAGGGCCAGCGGAATGCCCCACACGGGGCGTTGCGCCGATACCGCCCACGCGCAAGCCACCAGCAGGATAAGGTCGCCTGTGGTGGCGATGGGAAGCCCCTCTGGAAACACCATTTGCGTCAGGCCCCAAGCCACGGCAGAAAATCCCAGCAACCCCCAATAATAAGAGGTGCCGAATTGCCGCCAGTAGCCTAGCAGTACGAGACCCAGTGTCGTATTAAGCGCAACCTGCCAAAGCACCAGCGATAGCCCCAGCGGACGGGGGAGTCCTAGGATTGCGAATCCACGAGCGCATGCAATGGGCATAGCCTCGAAAAGGGAAGCATTCCCGGACTTTGCCAGGATAGAGGCCTCGTGGCTCGCCAAACCGCCTGTTTTGACCTCGTTGAAGGCGGCCATGGTCGCCATGAGGAGAACGCCTGCGAGTACGGCTGCGGTCTTCCAATGCCTGAAAATGGGGTGTCGTGGTTCTATGCGGTGAATCTCCGAACTTCAGTCCCGGTATTGACGAAAGCTTCAAGCTGAGGTAGTATAGACCAAACGGACGGCATCGGGGAATATCCGCCCGCAGGGAGATGTTCTTGAATAGTGGTGGAGACAATGGGGTTATTCCACTCCGCCAATTGGTGAAAACTAAGTAAGGAGACGCTCTCATGGCTATCGAACTGCCGCCCCTTCCGTTTGAGAAAAATGCACTGGTTCCGTACATCAGCGAAGAAACGCTGGACTATCACTATGGCAAGCACCATCAAGCCTACGTGACCAACCTCAACAAGCTCATCGAGGGCACAGCCGATGCCGCGAAGTCCCTGGAAGAAATCGTGCTTTCCTCCGAAGGTGGCGTGTTCAACAACGCCGCGCAGATTTGGAACCACACTTTCTACTGGAGTGGGTTGAAGCAGGGCACCAACGGCCCGAAGGGTTCTCTGGCCGCCGCGATTGACCGCGACTTTGGTTCATTGGACACGCTGAAGACTGAACTTGCCCAAGCAGCTACCACCCAATTCGGCTCCGGCTGGGCATGGCTTGTGGCGGAAGGCGGGAAGCTGAAGGTGGTGAAGACCGCCAATGCCGACCTGCCCTGCAAGCACGGCCAGAAGGCCCTGTGGACGATCGACGTTTGGGAACACGCCTATTACATTGACTACCGCAACGCCCGCCCGAAATACATCGACGAGATCATCCAGAATCTCGTGAACTGGGACGCTGTGGCGGAGAATCTGGCCAAAGCTCTGGATTGATTTTGACCGCAAACAGAAAATGGCGACGGGATTAAGTTCCGTCGCCATTTTTGTGTCCCTGGCCGTACACAAAAGAACCGGGCCGCGCCATCCGTTGTTGGCGCGGCCCGGTATTGGTCGTTGGAGCTTACAGGGAACTGAAGATATTCTTGATCGAAGTTTTGCTCTTGCCCACGGCCTGACCGGTGAGCAACTGGGCCTTCTGCTCGAAACCGTCAATCCGCAGGGGAGCGATCTTTGAAGTGATGCCTTCCTGCTCCTTGGGATCCATGATTTCGGTAAAGCGCCAGCTTGGCGTCTCGGCGCTGCCCGCATTGCGGTAGATACCGGCGCACAGGCCGTCCAGAGAACGGTAGTAAACGGCGGAATTACCTTCCATCACGCATTCGGCCCATTTCTCGGCGCGGTTGCCCTGCGCATCGGTGAGCGGCAGATTTGCGAAGAAGTATTCCTGCGCCGCCGCGATTTGCAGCTCTTTCAGGTAGATGTCCGTGTAGGCGTTGAGCAATTCGGGAGTCGCCCAGTTCTCGCCCTCAATGCGCTGGCGCAGCGCCTGAACCGCTTTCAGGCGATCCTGATGTGCGAATTTTTCCGGCGTGAGTGGCATGGCTTCCTGCACTTGGATGATGAGGCGATCCACACTGTGTAGCAAGGCGTCCTTGGCGACAATTCGCTGTTGATTGGCCGCGCCGAGGTCGACAACGAATTTGGACAGGCGCTCCACTTCGGCGTCGAGACCGCGCAACCGAGCGTTCATCAGGAACGACTCATCGCTGATGGCCTGATATTCTTTCTGGGCTGTTTCGTATTCGTCATTCTTGGTCGCAAGCGCTTTCGTCACTTCATCCAGCTTGCCGTCCAAATCGGTCTGTTCGGCCTTCTTGGATTCCACGCTTGCGAGGGTGTCGTTCAGGTTTTTCTGTGCATCCTGAATGTCCGCACGCAGCTTGTCGAGTTGTTGCGGTGAAATCTCAACTGCACCGGCGTTCTTGCCAACGGACTCATACTTGCGGATGACTTCCTTCTGCTTGGCTACATCAGCTTTCGCTTGCTCAAGTTCATCCCGCATAGGATTGGGGAGGAAGGCCAGCGGTACATACGGCGCGGCAACCACGCCGATGATCAAACCGATCACTGCAAGCGTCAGCGCCAGCATCGGACTGCCACCGCCCTTGGCTTTTTTCTTTCCAGTTTCAATGGGAGCCAGCGGCGCAGCCGACTGCAACTCGGTGTCCGGCGCGAAATCGGGGGCGGGCGTACCGCTGTCGAAACCCATGCCGCCACCGAAACCGGCACTCGCCGGAGGTTTCGGGGCACCAAAGGCACCCGCGCTGAAGGCGTCGTCATCGAATCCCATGCCCGCAGAAGGCGGAACGCCGGAGCTGCCGAACATGGGGGTTTCCATGGCTTGTGTGGGGGCCGGGGTGCTCATGCCACCACCGAAACCATCGCCAGGGCCAAAGGCACTGTCAAACAGATTCGGGGTGTCCAGACCGGAACTCGGGCCGGGGCTGGGGCCGGGGCCGATGTCGGGCGTCTCCGGCGAGAAATCGCTATCCACCGCCAGATCCTGAAAGCCCATGCCCGCAGGCAATTCGCCGGACGAGGAATCCATGGGCGAAGGCATCCCGAATCCCGGGGGTGGGGGCTTGATGGCACCGCCACCGGGGCGTGGAATCTCTTCCTTCAAGTTTTCGATCGGGGGAAGACCGCCCGCACTTGAGGTTCCCAGCGCGGAATCGAACGTTCCCAGCGGAGGAAGCCCCGAATCAGAGATTTCCTCGTTGGTCGAATCGAAATCGCTCAGGGGGGGCAGATTGCCCAACCCGGAGTCGCTACTCACTTTGTCATCGCGTTTGTCGGCCATGGAGGAACCTCCCTCACCCGGTTATGTCTTTCTTCATAATTCGTACAGGCAATATTCAGCCTTGGGAAGCATTTTAGCACGGCCTCAAGTGGGTGTCAAGAATCTACATACAAAAAAATTGAGTTTTTTGAAGAAGGATATCCAGTCAAAGGGGGCTTCCTTGGCGG
>CAIZGN010000643.1 GCA_903932505.1 Candidatus Hydrogenedentota bacterium | reverse complement strand
TTATTCGTCAGTTTCGATTGGTCGGTCCAGTTCTTCGACTCCTGGCGCCAAGCGGTTCTCGCACTCTCGTCAGCCAACGCGGGATCGGTGTCATAGTTGTGCGTATTCTCTAGCTTCTCCATGTAGCCATAGTCGCGCAACTCAAGAATCCCGGCGAACCATCGATTGAAGAAAATACGCACACCCAACCCGGCATTGAAGGCCAGCTTTGGTTCGAAACTGAAGTTGCGATACCGCGGATCAAATACGACGATAGGTCGAGTCGATATCGCGCCGACTCCGCCAACAACGTACGCATCCCAGTGAAAAATGAAGTCCCCGAACCCGGCAAACTTGCCATACATCGGCACATAGCTGAAGTTCGCTGCAGCAGACCACTGATATTCGTTAAGAGGAACGCCCACGCGCACAGCTCGCCTGGTCGCTGAGTTGAAAGAGGAGTCTTTGTTTAGCCCCGAATACCAGTTCACATTCGCTCCCACCGCCATCACGTTCGTGAGCCAGTAGTTGAGCGCCAACCCAGGGGCCGGATGCGATACAAACTGATCGTTCATCGTGGCAGCCCAATAGGGCTGAACCTCGAATCGTTGCCGGCGCAAAGCGTAGATCTGCTGAACCGCGTACATCTGCGGGTTCAAATCGGCCTCAGCCGCTTTGGCCATGTCTATCCGAGGACAGGCGTCCGGGTCGAGTTTGCAAATGTCCTCGAGGCTGCTTCCCGTGTCGCCCGGCTCTTCGCCGCCAGGCGGACTCCCCTCGGCGCCCGCCGCTCCTTCCTCTCCTTCGGGCGCATCCGCATCGAACTCCGTCGCGGTGCTCTCCGTCGTGCCCGGCTTCTTGTCTTGACCGGGCTTTGTCGCGGCTACTGGCTTGGCATCTCCAGCCTTGGCCGCCGCCTCAGGCTTTTCTCTGCTTCCCGCGGAGCGCACCCCAGGTTGCGCGGCGACAGACGCCGACACCTGCAAGAGGGCAACTGCCACGAAAAGTACCGTACGAGCCTGCTTCATTGTGACCCCTTCCGCATTCTTCGGTCGCGAAGTTGACAGGCCTAAATTCTTAGATCCATTGGCAAAACACCATGCAACGAAAGCGCGCCGCAGCATATCACGGCGCATTTCGCCCGATCAACCACGAAGTTGCAGAACGACGCAACTGAGCTTTTTGTACCCATGCCTCATGCTGCATCAGCATCGTTTTCCGCTGATCCGCCCAGAAGTGCCTCGACGAATTCGCTCGAATCAAATTTTCGCAGGTCATCCGCTCGCTCTCCAATCCCAATGTACCGGACAGGCACCTTGAGTTCATCGCAAATCCCCAGGACGACTCCGCCTTTCGCCGTGCCATCCAGCTTGGTCAGCACAATCCCAGTCAAATCCAACGCCTCGGCGAATTGCCTGGACTGCGCCACCGCGTTCTGCCCGTTCGTCGCGTCTAGCACCAGCAGCGTCTCGTGCGGCGCTCCCTGCATAGCCTTGCTCATCGTCCGCACGATCTTCTTCAGTTCGTCCATCAGCGGCGCCTTGGTGTGCAGTCGCCCCGCGGTATCTGCAATCACGACGTCCGCGCCTGCGCTGACGGCCTTTTGTATCGCCTCGAAAATAACTGCTCCCGGATCG
>CAIZGN010000642.1 GCA_903932505.1 Candidatus Hydrogenedentota bacterium | reverse complement strand
GCGATGACTCACCCTGTTTTGCGGCTTGAAGCAGGCTTCGTGGTCGAGCACGTCGGTGTGCGGGAAGATATCAATACTCTCACGACGTCTTGGACCCCCGAGCGCATCAAGTTGAGTCCTTATACGACGCTGGATGTTTTGGTGGCGTATACTCTGAGTACTTCCCTGAAACTTACGGGGAAATTAGCGAATATTTTGAATACTTCGTTTGAGGAGATTCATGGTTATCCCAGTTTGGGGCGCGTCTTTTCAGTGGGCGGAGTCTTTTCGTTATGAAGAAGGCAGCGATGGTGTCGCTTGCGATTCATGCGGCGATGTTCTCAGGGCTTCTTGTGTGCCTGGGTCATCGCGATGCGGGTGTTGCAGAGTTTCGGATAGAGGGGGAGATGCTGGGGCAAGTTTTTCCGGGGGCGGTGGCGAAGACGTCGTTGGGGCAGGGGGTTGGGGTGATCACCGCTCCGGCGCTGGCAGGCAATGTTCGAGGTTCTGGCGCATTGTCTGTCTTGCCGAGCGAAGCCTCCCCAGGCACTCCTCAACTTGTCCATCGCCCCACCCCCGTTTATCCGCGCCTCTCAAGGATGAAGGGCGAAGAGGGCGAGGTGTCGGTGCGGGCTCGAATTGCTGCGAATGGGCATGTCCTTGAAGCCGTGATTGCGAAGAGTTCAGGCTATCCCCGACTCGATGAATCGGCGCTTGTTGCAGCCCGCGAGGCGGTTTTCGAATATGCCACAGAGAACTCTGGATCGAGTATGAGCTTCGTGTTCAAGTTGTCCGAGCTGTGAGCTTGAGGGCCTTGGGACGAGAGTGCTAGAATTGCATTAAGGCGTGTCGGAATACGCCCCGAATGAATGATCTTGTAATACCATTGCCCCAATGGTATCCGAAAATCCGTGACCCCGAACCCCCGCCTTCAAAAACTGCCCGGCCGCGCCACCGATGACAACGCCCATGGAGGCGATCATACCAAAGGTAAACGCAAGTCCGGTCGCCCCTTCGATCCCAGGCAGGCACTTCATGTCGTGCTCAGATCCACCAAAGCTCGCGGGCAATACTCGATGCTCAGTCCGCGCCATTGCAATCACATCAGCACGCTAGTGAATCGGCTCAAAACCCGCTGGGGAATCTCAGTCTATCGCTACGCCAACGTCGGCAATCACCTGCATCTTCTCATTCGGGCAAAATCCCGCAAACAATGGCAGGGATTCATCCGCGAACTCGCAGGTGGAATTGCAATGATTGTGACGGGCGCACGAAAAGGCAACGCGCTTAAGCGCCCCGAAGGTGCGCCGCGTGGCTTTTGGAATCAGCTGGTCTATACTCGCATTGTGAGCTGGGGACGGGATTTTAAAACCGTCGCTCAGTATGTTCTAAAAAACCTGTGGGAGGGATTCGGAGTGCCGGTGCGTCGCTACCTTGCCAGAGGATACAAGATATTAGAAATCAGTGAAGACGGTGGGGTCTTTATTCACGCAAGCGCCACCACCGAAATTCTCAACGCCCTGAAGCCAGGGTAGCGCGCTCACTCATCGCCGCCCCCACTAGATGTCCCTGCGAGACGCAAGCCTGGATCAAAAATCCCCCGGTCGGGGCGTCCCAGTTGAGCATTTCTCCGGCCGCATAG
>CAIZGN010000641.1 GCA_903932505.1 Candidatus Hydrogenedentota bacterium | reverse complement strand
CGATGCGCCGTTGGTAAAGGCAAAGGTACCGGGCACGTTGGCCTGGCCGCCCGACACCACGGAATCCGACAGGTGCTGCCCGTAGGTGATGGCCGTTGCCGACGTCGGGTTGGACTGCACGAAGGGATTGGCCTTGTGAACCGTCAGGGTCAGGGATCCGGCCGCAACGGGCTCGTAATTCTGGAGATTGGTCGGGGTGAAAGTGACGGCATACTGGGTTGTGTTGCTGTCTGAAACCGCCGGGGAAATCGATGCGCCACCTGTGAATGAAAAGACGCCGGGTTCGCCGTTTGAATTACCCGTCACGACGGAAGCCGCAAGGGTCTGCCCATAGGTGATCGCGCTTGCCGAGGTCGCCGTAGCCTCCAATATTGCCCGGATCACCGTAACGGTCAAGGTTCCCGCGGAAACCGGGTTGTAGTTCACATTATCCGTCGGCAGAAACAGCACCAGATAGGGTGTGGTGTTGCTATCCGAGACGTTCGGCACTTCATCTCCATTCGCGAAGACAAAAGTGCCCGGCACACTGGCTGAACCCCCTGAAATCGTTGAATCTGAGAGTTTTTGGCGGTACATGATGGAGGAAGCCGCATCGGGCGGCACGTTGATGACGGGGTTTGCGGGCCGCACCGTGACGACGATGGTGCCACCCAAGCCGTTGTAGTTCACCGTGTCAGCGGGCGTGAATACGGCCGCATGAGACGTGCCGCTTTCCGGCACCGAGAGAATGATCCCGCCTGCGTTGATGGAGAATACACCGGCACCCACACCGCCTGAAAAAATCGCCTGCGACAGCGTCTGACCATAGGTCACCGAGGCCGTGGGCCATGTAACCGCCGGGTTTGCCTTCGCCACGAGCAAGGTCAAGGTGCCGGCCGGGACGGCGGCAAAATGCGCGAGATCGGTCGGCGTAAAGGTCACAGGGAAAGCCGTCGTATCGCTGTCCGCCACACTCGGCTTGTCTGAGCCCTTTGTAAAGGTAAATGAGCCTGGCAGGATGGACTCTCCCTCCGGACCGTTCGGATTGTAGTATACCGGGCCTCCAGAAATTTCCGAATCCGCCAGTGTCTGCCCGTATGTGATCTCCGAAGCCACCATTGGAATCGGATTGTCAGGATTCGGGTGCACCACCGGCACCGGCTTGTTCACCGGCACCACAATGCTGCCGCGCACGACGCTGTAATTGGTCGTGTCATCGGGGGTGAAATTCATTCCGAAGCGCGTACCACTGGGGTCGATCGTAACGACTGTATTCGGTTTGGTGAATGCGAAAGTGCCGGTCGGTACGCCGGAACCACCCTGTAAAATCACATCGGAAAGCTTCTGGCCACTTAGAATCGGCGCGGCCGTCGGCCAAGTGACCACAGGTACGGCTTTATGCACCTCCAATGAGACCGTGCCACTGATTTGGTTGTAACCTTTTGCGTCCCCGGGAACGAAATTCACCACCGAGCGATAGACCCCGACCGGCGGGGCCACCGTGGTGTCCGAAAACACAAAAGAGCCCGTGACTGATGCCGATCCACCACTCAAGAGGGAAGACGCGAGGGACTGCCCAAAGGTGATAGCCGATGCCGAGGGCCATGACGACACCTGTGGCGTCTGTTTTTCCGGATTCGGAACGGGAGGCTGACATCCTCGCAGCGCAAGCACAATAACGCCAACCGCAGCCACAAAAAGCAGGGCTTTTAACAATCCAGCCATGAGGTTGTCCTCTCCTAGCGATGCGCAGCCCACTCAATGAGCCACGCGGTCCCAAATAGCGCACCCACAAAACCGCGACCGCCCGTACCGGCGACCGCGTTGGTTCCATAACCTACGAACAAGCCCGCGAAAGACACTCTACGCGCTGCGCAGAGACGCTTTCGCCCTATCATCCGTATACGAAGTATATCACGCAACCGGGGAAAGGACAAACGAAAATCCGATTTATCGTTGCAAAGGATGCGCGCTTAGATTCCGTACCCAACCCCGCCGAGGATTACTTTGACTGTGGCGGCAATGACACCGGCTTGGATAGTCTGCAAAAACAGGCAAGACCCAGTAGCACGGTGAGCGTGCAGAGGCCGAATGTACCCGCCGCAGGCAACTGAGGCTTGGGGCCGACATCGCTGATGGCACACGGTAGGGAAACCACCGGATCGTACTCCGCATGGCGGTAACTCACGGTGTAGATGCCCTCGTGGGCCGGTAGCAGCCAATCGATGACAAGCACCCTGTCCTTGCTTCCGCTAATGCCGCCCCCATCGCTCAAGGGCTGCCCGTTGAGCATCCACTGATAGTGCCACCCGCTGAAATCCGGCCTTGAGGAGGTCGTGGAGGGCGCAGACAAGCGCAGCGTATTCTCTTCCCAGTAGGGCTCGGGGGATACTGTGACGCGCCCCTCCGGCGCCACGGGGCCCAATCCTTCGATTTCCAGATAGTCGTACTGGATGTTGTGCCACGCGCTACGGATTGCGATGGTATTGGTGCCCTCCACGAGATTCCAGTACCAGTAAATGTATTCAGCCAGCACCAATTCGTGCCAGTTCGTGTCGTTGTAGGGGATATCGGTACGCGCCACGACCGTTCCATTGATCAGAATTTCGTCCCACTGCGCGGAACCGGTGCCATCGGCCGCCACGGCGGCAGGATGCCGCGCCGCAAACCTCAAGTAGAGCGCGTAGGTGCTGGTCAAACTGCCGGGGGGCATCGTAAAGGTGTAGGTGGCCGTCACTGCCGGATTGTTCGCGGGATTGTGAAAAGCCAGGCATGCACCCCCGCTACTCCCCGCATCTGATTGAACCACCGCTGCATTCCGGCCTGAACCGTCATTGCCGGGGTGGTTTGCCCCTGTCAGGATCGCGCTTTCCGCCTCAATGCGCAGGGGCCGGTGTTTCGGCACCGGTTCGTAACGCAAACCGGTGGAGGTGTCGAACTCGACATAATCCATCTGGAACCAGCCCGATCCCGAGCCAAACTCCAACGTGTTCGCCCCGGCCGCCAGCCAGACCCCCTGCCCGGATCCCGTGTAGGTGTAGTCATACCAAGACACCTGAGCGGGTGCGCCAAAGGCCCACGACTCATACCATTGCGCCTGGTCATTGCGCACACAGAAAACAGTCGACCCGCCGGGACTCAAGCCCCGCAATCGAAAAGTCAGCAAATAATACCCATCGGCGGGAGCCACGATGTTTTCGATATAGACCCAGCCTCGCCGACAATTCAGGTACCACTGCCCGCTCGCGCTGGCGTCGAAAGCCCCCGAGGCCGCATCATTGGCAGTGAGAACTTCGTCGGTGTAATGCACGGGCATGATTTCCGCCTCAACCCGCGTTCGGCCTGCCGCAGGCGGATTTGCAGCGTCTGCCAACGCCCCAAAGAGAAAAAAAACACCAAAGCCAAACAGCATTCCCCGCCCTAAAGTCGTCTTCCCCATCCTCGCGTTCCTTCTCCGTTAGGACACCAAACAACGCAAGCCCCGGCTCACGTTTCACGCATTATGACACCGAACACCCTATCCGTCAATAGGGTACTGCGATTTTTTTTGGGATTCCATGACTACTGCGCAGACAATGCACCCCAAAAAAACACCTCACGTTTCATCCACCAAGGTTTTTTTCGGAAAGCGACCCGGGAAACGGTGCTTATCCCGCCGGGGCATGCCAGCTACACAGCCTCCTTTCGAGGGTGGCGCAAGCCCACCAGCGAAGCGAGCAACAGTGACAGCCACAGGGTATCGCCGAAGCGGGTGGGATGATTGTCCTGCTCTGCGCCACATCCAAGGAATTTGGCCGGTTTTGACGGAACCGGCTCGCCTTCGCCTTCGCCTTCGCCTTCGCCTTCGTTCGGAGTCACCGGACTCACCACATATACGAGGCGAACAACCGGCATGGCTGCGTTACCCGCCGCGTCCGAAACGGTATAGGTCACTGTGTAGGTTCTAGGAACCTTAGTGTTTACCGTGCTGCTGGACACGATTCTCCCCGTGATGTCGCCGTCCACATTGTCAATGGCCGTTGCGCCCGCGTCAGTATACGCCTCGCCCACCGCTATGGTCACCTCCGCAGTGCCGATCAAGGTGATGACTGGGGCCACCAAATCCTCACCCTCAGACGGGGTCACGGGCACCACATGTACGGTGCGTACCACCGGCGTGGCTGCGTTACCCGCCGCGTCCGAAACGGTATAGGTCACCGTGTAGGTCTCAGGAACCGCCGTATTTACTGTGCTGATAGCCGAGATTCTCCCAGTGATGTCGCCGTCCACATTGTCAATGGCCGTTGCGCCCGCATCGGTATACGCCTCGCCCACCGCTATGGTCACCTCCGCAGCACCGATCAAGGTGATGACCGGGGCCACCAAATCCGGAACTTCGCCCTCGCCCTCCCCTTCGCTCACGATTTCCCCTTCGCCTTCACCTTCAACGACCAGTTCTCCCTCGACCACAATCTCCCCTTCGCCTTCCCCTTCGTTCGGCACGACATCAAGCATCAGCAGATACGGATATCCGCCTTCTTCCATTCCCCAAACATTCACAAAATCCCAGCCCGCATCCGTGTAGGTAGAACGCGTCAGCATCTGAGCCGTGGTTAGCCCCGTCCCTCCCGCCGACGTGCTCTGTCCGCTAGTCTCTGTGTCCCAGAAAGACGTTGTCACCGTGCCACCGTAGCCACCGTAGCCACCGCCTACGAGCCCACTGGTGTAACCACCGGAGACCGCGCCGATGGCGTAGCAGTTCTCCACTGTGCCATTGTTATCGCCGACGATTCCGCCGGCGGTACCCCTGTTACCGCCGTAGACCGCGCCGGTAGCATAGCAGTTCTCCACTGCGCCATAGTTTTCGCCCGTGATTCCGCCGCTGGTGACCTTGTCATTGTCACGCGCGGAGACGATGCCGGTGGTGTAGCAGCTCTCCACCGTGCCGTAGTTCGTGCCCGCGATTCCGCCCGTGTAGTAACCGCCAGTCATCGCGCCGCCTTCGATGCCCAGATTCCTCACTTCTCCGACTGTGCCGATGGCGGCGAAAAGGCCCACAGAGTTCCCTTCCGGCCGGTTGATGGTGAGATCCCTAATGGCGTGCCCCTGACCATCGAAGGCGCCGGTGAATGGATTGGTATCGTCTCCAATCGAGTCAAATCCCGAGCCACTGTTCCAGGTTGCCGTGGAGGAGGCGTCGATGTCGTGGATTAGGACATAGTCCCAGTACAGCGGATAGCGCGAATCGTGCCCAATCTTCTGCAACTCCTCGATCGAGCTGATCCCCATGGGGCCTTCTGGAAGAAACAGTGCCTCATAGGCGGCCGCGTCCATGACCAACACAGGGAACGGGTTTACGAGGAACGGTATGCCGTCTATAATGCCGGGACCTTGCCAGCCCGCGAAGGCATATCCGGGGTCCGGCGTGGCTCTCAAGGACACGAGGCTTCCTCCCGCGTAGGAACCACCCGATGGACTGATAGAAACGCTGCCATGGGTTCCGGTGGCGCTCACTATGAAAGAGTCAGACGCAAACGCCGCACCCCGGTGGTACGGCAGGGTAAGCCCATCCCGAATCTCCCACACGGCGGAAAAATCCCAGCCCGCGTCCGCATAGGTGGACTGCGTCTGCATTTCCGCGGTGCTTAGCCCCGTGCCGCCCTGAGACACGGTTTGTCCGCTCGTCTCCGTGTTCCAGAACGAGGCTATTACCGTGCCACTGTAGTACCTGCCCGCGAGTCCGCCGGTGGCGGCACTACCGGAGACCGCACCGGTGGCATAGCAGTTCTCCACTGTGCCAAAGTCAAAGGTAAAGCCCACGAGCCCGCCGGCAATGCCGCTTTCGCCAAACTCGTCACCACTTGCTTGCACAGCACCTGTGGCATAGCAGTCTTCAAGCGTACCATAGAAGTTGCAGCACACAAGTCCCCCAACAATGCCACCAACGACCGTGCCGCTGGCATAGCATTCCGTCACGACACCACCCCCATTCTCGACGATGAGTCCACCAGCGCGACCGCCGCGCACCCCGCCCGTGGCATGGCAACGTGTGACTGTGCCAAGGGAGATATCCCCAATGAGTCCTCCGCCAGTAACCTCTGCGGCGGAATAGCAGTTTGTCACCGTGCCTCCACGAATGCTACCGGCAAGTCCGCCGGTCTCCCAGCCGCCCGAGACCACGCCGGTGGTGTAGCAGTTCGTCACGGTACCGTCGTTTTCGCCTACGAGTCCACCGGTTGTGTTACCGCCGGAGATTGAGGCCAAATCCATGCCCAGGTTCTTCACTTCGCCGGAAAAAGCCGAATCTCCAATTTTCCCGAACAGGCCAGCGTAGTCCCTTTCCGGATCATTGATGGTCAACCCCGTAATGACATACCCCTGACCGTCGAAGGTACCCATAAACGGATTGGCATTATCTCCAATTGGCTCAAACCCCGCACCAGCATTCCAGGTCGCAGTGATGGAAGCGTCGATATCTTGGGTAAGGACATAGGTGCCATCGAGCGGATAGGCGGGGTCATTGCCGATTTTTTGGAGGTCTTCGATGGATGAAATCGAGGTCGGCAACACGAAGATTGCTTCATATGAGGCGTCGCCTGTAACCATTAACGAAAGGGAACTTGTGCGGAAAGGAGCGCCTTCCCAGACACCTGGGCCGCGCCAGCCGACGAATATGTATCCCGGGTCCGGGACTGCCGTCAACAGCACCAATTCTCCGTCGGTGTAAGAAATGCGCGATGGGCTTATGGACACGTTGCCATTGGTTCCGGTGACGTTTACCGTGAACGTACCCGTGGCAAAGTGAGCGCCCTGGTGGTAAGGCACGGTGAACCCATCCTGCATAATCCAAACGGTCGAGAAATCCCAGCCCGCGTCCGTGTAGGTGGAACGCGTCATCATTTCCGCCGTGTCCAACCCCGTTCCCCCCGCTGATGAGCTCTGTCCACTCGATTCCGTGTTCCAGAACGACGCCGCAACGGTGCCGCTGTTGTAAGCCACAAGTCCACCCGTGCGGCCATCCCCGGCAACCGCACCGGTGGCGTAGCAGTTGGTCACGGAGCCTATGTTCATGCCCACGAGACCGCCAACGCGCCCGCCGCCCGAGACCGCACCGGTAGCGTAGCAGTTGGTCACTGAACCGCTGTTCACACCCACAAGTCCGCCCGTACGGCTGCCGCCAGCGGCCCCACCGGTGGCGTAACAGTTCGTTATAATGCCGAAGTTAGCGCCAGCGAGCCCGCCGGTACCCAAGCCGTTCGAGATTGCAAAACCACCTTCTAGCCCCAAATTCTTCACTTCTCCGCCAACGCCAATCATTCCGAAGAGGCCACAAGAGCCAAAAATCACATGCCCCTGACCATCGAACGAACCTGTGAAATCTTCAATGGGATTGATGCCCGTGGCAGAGGCATCAATATCTGTGGTGAGTATGTAACCGCCATTCATCGGATAAGCGGGATCATTGCCAATTCTCTGCAGTTCTTCGGTGGACGAAATCGGGATAGGTAGCACAAAAACCGCTTCATAGGATGCGTTGCCCGTAACCATTATGGAAAGTGGATTCGGGCGGAAGGGGAAAGCTTCCGAAATACCCGGGCCTCGCCAGCCCAGGAACACATACCCAGGGTCCGGGGTCGCAGTCAATAGCACCGATTCCCCGCCGGAGTAAGAAACGCGCTGAGGGCTGATGGACACGGTGCCATGGGATCCGGTGGCGCTTATTGCAGACGAGCCACCTCCACCCTGATGGTATGGCAGGGTAAGCCCGTCCTGCATATCCCACACGGTGGAGAAATCCCACCCCGCATCCGTATAGGTGGAACGGCTCACCATTTCCGCCATGGTCAGTCCTACCCCTCCGCGCGATGTGGCTTGGCCGCTGCTGTCGATGATCCAGAAAGAAGACGTCACTAAACCGAGGACCGGGTTAGTACCCACAAGCCCGCCGGTCGCTGCATAGTCAGCGCAGCTCACGACCAAGCCGGTGGCGTAGCAGTTCGTGATTGTGCCCGCATCATTCTCGCCCACAAGCCCGCCGGTGTGGAATCCGCCCGCAACCGCGCCAGTGGCATAGCAGTTCGTCACTGTATCGTAGTTACTCCCTATAAGTCCGCCAGCGCATTGACTACCGGACACGGATCCCGCTGCGTAGCAACTGGTCACTGTGCCCGAGTTACTCCCCACGAGTCCGCCAGCGTTGTCATAGTCAGTGCCGCCGGAAACCGCGCTGTTAGCGTAGCAGTCGGTCACCGTGCCCGAGTTGCTGCCCACGAGTCCGCCGGTAGGCCCACCGCCCGGTCCTCCGCCCGATCCGCCCGAGACAGCGGCCGTGGCATAGCAGTTGGCCACCATACCCGAGTTGCTACCCACGAGCCCACCGGTAGACCCACCGCCCGCGACTACACCGCCTTCCAAGCCCAGATTCTTCACTTTGCCCCCGGGGCCGATCGCTCCGAAGAGTCCAACGGAATCCCGCTCAGTAACACCAATGATTAGCCCGGTAATTACGTGCCCTTGGCCATCGAAGGTGCCTGTGAAGGGTTTTCTCCCGTCCGAAGTCGAGCCGCCAATCGGCTCAAATCCCGCGCCGCTGTTCCAGCTTGCCGTGGAGGAGGCGTCGATATCTTGGGTGAGCATGTAAGCGCCGTACAGGGGATAGGCGGGGTCATTGCCGATCATCTGAAGGTCGTCGATGGAAGAAATCGGGGTGGGCGGCACGAAGACCGCCTCGTAGATGGCATCGCCCGTAACCATGATTGGAAGTGGATTCGGGCGAGAGGGGAAGTCTTCCGAGATACCCGCCCCTCGCCAGCCGAGAAATATGTACCCAGGGTCTGGAGTAGCTGTCAAGAGCACCAAAGCCCCGCCGGGGTAAGAACTGCCCGATGGGCTGATGGAGACGTTGCCGTGGATTCCGGCGGCGCTCACAGAAAAAATACCACCTGCAAAGTGCGCACCTTGATGGTAGGGCACGGCAAACCCATCCTGGATATCCCACACCGTCGAGAAGTCCCAGCCCGCATCCACATAAGTGGACCGCGACAGCATTTCCGCCGTGGTCAACCCCGTTCCTCCTGCCGATGTGGTTTGTCCGCTTGTGTCCATGTTCCAGAAGGATGCCGTCGTCGACGCACGGTATTCGTTCTGCCCCACGATCCCGCCGGTGTAGCGGCCGCCGATGATCGATCCCGTGGCGTAGCAGTTGGCCACTGTGCCGCCGTTACGCCCGATGAGTCCGCCAACATTGGAGCCGCCTACAACCAGGCCGGTGGCGTAACAGTTCATTACTGTGCCGTAGTTATCGCCGACGAGTCCGCCGGCATCCTGGCTGCCCCAAACCGCACCAGTAGCGTAGCTGTTGGTTATCGTGCCGCCATTTGAACCCACGAGCCCACCGGTGGGGCAGAAGTCGCCACTGCCTGAAACCGTACCGGTAGCGTAGCAGTCCGTCACCGTGCCGGAGTTCTCGCCGGCAAGTCCCCCGATGTAGTATCCGCTGCTTGAGACTGTGCCGGTGGCATAGCAATTGGTCATCGTACCGTAGTTCTCGCCCACGAGCCCGCCAGCGTAGCGGATGCTTCCTGAAACCTCCACGGTGGCATAGCAGTCCGCCATCGTGCCGTTGTTCCAGCCCGCGAGGCCGCCGGTGTAGTAACCGCCTGAGAGCGTGCCAGAGGCGTAACAGTTCGTCACCATTCCGTTGTTCGTTCCCACCAGGCCACCAGTTTCGCCCCAGTCGCCGCCAACCAAGGCTGCAACGTGCTCCAAACCCAGGTTCTTCACCTCACCCCCATAGCCGATCACTCCGAAGAGGCCCACGGTTCCCCCAGTGACATTGACAGCCAGTCCAGTAATGACATGCCCTTGGCCATCGAACACGCCTGTGAAGGGATCATAGTCATCACCAATCGGGTTGAACCCAGCGCCACTGTTCCAGGTAGCCGTCGCGGAAGCATCGATGTCCTGGAAAAGGCTGTAAGCGCCATAGAGGGGATAGGCTGGATCATTGCCGATTTTCTGCAGATCTTCGATGGAAGAAATCGGAGTGGGAAGCTCGAAGACCGCCTCGTACGAGGCATTGCCTGTAACCATAATAACCAGTTCATTGGTTCGAACGGGAAAGTCTTCCGGGATCCCTGGGCCGTGCCAGCCCAAGAATGCATAGCCCGGATCCGGGGTTGCGGTCAAGGACAACAAAGCCCCGCCGGGGTAAGAGCCATCCGACGGGTTGATGGATACGGCACCGTGGGTTCCGGTGCCTTGCACGCTGAATATACCACCTGCAAAATGCGCGCCCCGTTGGTAGGGCAGAGTAAGCCCATCCTGCATGTCCCACACGGTCGAGAAATCCCAGCCCGCATTCGTGTAGGTTGAACGCATTCGCATTTCCGCCGTGGTCAACCCCGTCCCGTACGGCCCCCAATCTGAAGTGCTTTGTCCGCTCGTCTCCGTATTCCAAAAAGATGCCGTCACCGTCGCACTGTTGTACCCTACGAGTCCGCCACCACCGCCCGCAACAGTGCCGGTGGCGTAGCAATTGGCTATCGTACCAAAGTTCTCGCCCACGAGTCCGCCGCTCCGATCATTTCCTGCAATCACACCGGTGGCGTAGCAGTCGATCACCATGCCGTAATTCTCGCTCACGATACCACCGGCTTCTAGCCTGGCTGAGACCGAGCCGGTGGTGTAGCAGTTTGCCACAGTGCCATAGTTCAGGCCGACGATTCCGCCGGTGTACGAATCGCCCGAGATCGTGGCGCCTTCCACACCCAGATTCTTCACTTCGCCATCAACGCCGACCGCTCCGAATAGGCCAGCATAGTTAAATCTGTGGTTTATGTTCATCCCGGTAATGACATGCCCTTGGCCATCGAAGGTCCCCGTGAAGGGTCGTTTGCCATCCCCAGGAGAGCCACCAATCGGTTCGAATCCCCAATACCAGGTTGCGGTGGCAGAAGCATCGATGTCCTGAGTGAGGACATAAGCGCCAAAAAGCGGATAGGCGGGGTCGTTGCCGATTTTCTGGAGTTCGTCGAAGTTCGAAATCGGTGTGGGCAAACCGAATATTGCCTCGTAGGAGGCATCGCCGGTAACCATGATTGGTAGTGGATTCGGGCGAACGGGAAAGTTTTCCGATATCCCCGGACCCCGCCAGCCGAGGAACATATACCCAGGTTCCGGGGTCGCCGTCAAGAGCGCCATTTCTCCGCCGGAGTAAGAAATGCGCTGAGGGCTGATCGACACGTTGCCATGGGATCCGGTGGCGCTTAGTGCAAAAGTGCCACCTGCAAAGCGCGAACCTTGATGGTAGGGCAAGGTAAGCCCGTCCTGCATATCCCACACTGTCGAGAAATCCCAGCCCGCATCCACATAAGTGGATCGCGTCAGCATTTCCGCCGTGGTCAGTCCGGTTCCCCCCGCCGACGTGTTTTGGCCGCTTGTTTCCATGTCCCAGAACGACCCCGTCACCGAGTCAACGCTCCAGGAACCGACAAGTCCGCCGGTGTAGCCGCTGCCCGCAACCGCGCCTGTGGCATAGCAGGTAACTACTGTGCCCATGTTATCGCCGATAAGCCCGCCGACCGCCCCATAAGAGGCTGCGCTGCCCGCGACAGCACTGGCGGTGTAGCAGTTTTCAACCGTGCCGGTGTTTCGGCCGACTAGCCCGCCGGTGTCGTCGCCGCCGGAAACCGTGCCGGTGGTGTAGCAGTTCGTCACCGTGCCGTCATTTTGGGCAGCCAGCGCGCCGGTGGTGTAGCCGACGACAGTAGCACCCTCCAATCCCAAGTTCTTCACTTCACCACCAACGCCGAGCATTCCGAAGAGGCCACTATAACCCCAATAATCAATGGTCAGCCTGGTAATGACATGGCCCTGACCATCGAAGACGCCCACAAATGGTGATTTTCCATCCCAAGCCTCACCACCAACGGGATCAAATCCCGCGCCACTGTTCCAGGTTGCGGTGAGCGATGCGTCGATGTCTTGGGTGAGGACATAGCTGCCATCGAGGGGATAGGCGGGGTCGTTGCCGATTTTTTGGAGGTCTTCGATGGATGCGATGTCGATGGCGGCAGCGGTTCCCGCACTGATGATGGCGGCAAAGCAGACTATGAGCGCGATGCAGCATTGGCGATATGTTTTCATGCGCGGTACTCCCCAGTTTGTTCAGCCCCCTGCGGGCCGTGTGCTGTTTTCGTTGATTGCGGGCAGGCACCTCCTACCCGTTTGCTCCGTGTGCTTAATAGTAGTCGATAGCTTTGTTTTTGTCAATAGAGAATATAGCCGCGTGCTAGGCGATCACGATAAGTGTGGCGGCTTCGTAGAGGGCGGCTATGGCTAGCATGAGGGCGGTGATCAGGATGGCACCGAAAAATACCCTGCTGTTCCACTTGAGCCTTCTGCGAAGGAATCGGGAGGGGCCTTCGGCTTCGGTTCGCCCGATGACCGCGCGCAGAAAGGCGCGGGGCGTGGTGAGCAGGGCTCGCATCTGAAAAGTAGACCATCGGATGATGATGAACACGGCCAGCACGTAGGCCTCCAGCTCGAGTACGAGCGTGATGGCGTGATACCAGTAGAGGCTCGCTTGAAGGGTCCAGAGGGGTGCCATGCCCAAGCCCACCATCATGAAGGTGATGGCGGTCTTCAAGGCCCCGAGCGGAAGCACAACCAGGGAGGTACCAAAGGCCAGCAGGAGGGTCTGCACGACGTAGTTGTTGTAAAACGTGGCGAGGCTTGCGCGCCAGATATTGTGTGAATTGTAGGCGGCCCCGATGTAGTCCAGATGCCCGTCCGAGAACTCGCGGATCATCATGGCCTTCATCGTGTAGGCCAGTTTGGGCTCAAGACAGGCGGCGATCATCGCGCCAAAGAATAGGCCGTACAACATGAGGTGGGACGCAACCCATTCGTGGCGTCGTCGTGCGATTTCTGCCAGCAGGGGCTGCAACAAGCGTGGGGCCCAAGGGCGAATCGATAGAAACACGCGCCGGTAGAGTTTTGCACCACCCCACGCCACCAGCAGGAGGCCCAGCCAAATCTCGGCGGTATACCGGGTTCGGGTCTGTGCCGGGGACCATAGCAGAATGGAATCCGGGTCGTCACCCCGGCGTCCGGCGGGCCCTTTGGGCAGGAGATAACCCGGAACAACAGCCGGATGCGCTTGAAAATGGTTGGACAGCGCGTGGTTTGAGGGTATGAGGTAGGAAACCGAAAAACTGGCCACGCTGGGCCGAAGGCGACCCACGACGCGGAATACCACCCCGTCGAGCACCACGGTTTCGG
Organism: Candidatus Hydrogenedentota bacterium; assembly: GCA_903932505.1. Taxonomy (GTDB): domain Bacteria; phylum Hydrogenedentota; class Hydrogenedentia; order Hydrogenedentales; family CAIZGN01; genus CAIZGN01. Next base: position 14,725 of record CAIZGN010000641.1, on the reverse strand, counting down.
AGGTGGCCAAGTGTCCCGCCAGCAGTTCAGGCATACCTGGATGCGGCAGAAAGCCGGAGTCCAGTAGCGGTTCAAAGGCCGCTGTGCTGCAATCGACGGACGCTACCCAGCCGGTCACGTCCGCCTTCTGCGCTTCGTATTCTTTCAACCGGGTGGCATCCTGACCAGATAGTGAACCGCTGGATTCCTCGCCTTCGGCGGGTACGGCCCTCATCCAGACTGGTATGCCGCCATACCCCGCATCATTCGTGCGCAGGACGATGGCCCGGCTCCACGCCTGGCTGTCCATCCAGCGGTCTTCCCGAATCGCGACATCCAGCAGGAGAAAGATTCCGGCGATGAGGAGCGCAAGGCACGACCACCAGCGCGGACTGTGCAAGCCTCCTGCGGTCTTCGGAACCCGCCGACGGACGGGTACTTCTTCTAGGGCTTCGGTCATGACTGCGGGGCCGGGTTGTTGAGCGCCGGACCCAGATCCTCGGCTGCCCGATGAAACAGCGCGGTGAAATAGGCCTCGGTGTTGGGACCGTACCAGTTCATCAACCCGATTTCATAGCCCAAACCGCCCTCCTTATCTTCCTCCTTGTAGTACTTGTCGGGCGAGAGATACCCGCAATAGCCGGGGGCGAAACTGGTCGGCCAGAGGTTGTATCCCCGACTGCGCGCCCACGCCTGCCAGTCATCGCTGACCTCCCCGCTGAAGTCGAAGGACACCCCAACGAGCATCATTGAGCCGATACGCGCGAGCTGGATATGTCCCTTGCCGTCCAAACCGGCAAAACGCGCTGCGATGGGCGAAAGCCGCCAGCTCGGGGACATGGGCCGACATTGTATTGATGGCATACCCACCGACACGGAGAGCGAGGTGATATCGAGCTTGTTCTCGAGGGTCAAGGTGTTCGCCTTTTCCTCGGCCAATTGCGCCAGAGCAGAGCCGAAGGCATCAATGCGCTCGTCGCGACCGGATTCATCCCCGCCACGCGTGGACATCGACCCCAGCGCGCCCCCCAGATACATCGCCTTGCCACCCGTGTCTTTCTCGATGTGCCGCATCACCGCCCCGGGATATTCCGCGCTGAACTGGAGCATATCCGAGCCGTACATGGTGGGATGGCCGGAGAAGCGCACCATGTAGCAGCGGGCACCGCCCTCCTGCTCAATGAGCGCGACATTGAGCGTTGAATCGACGCGGGCCTCCCGCGACCGGTTCCGGATATATTGGGCGGCATCCACCGTGCCCTGCCCCAGACTCGCGGGCTTCATATTTTCATATGCGTCGACAATGGCGTCTGAGAAGGCTTTGGCCACCAGTGGGGGCATTTCGGGACGGTACGCGCCGAAAACGCTCTTGGCCATGAGTCCTTCCATGAGACCGCCGGGACCACAGTGCGTGTGGCTGGCGTGGTAGAGGATGTCGTTCTCCATCAGCGGCGTCTTTTCGGCGACCGCTTTCGCGCACAATTCCGCCACCTTCGGGGGAATGAGCAGCATGTCCGCCCCCACCAAGGCCACGGTGTCCTCGCCATCGCTCAGCACCAGGGCGCGGGCAAAGAGCGGGTCATGGGTTCCGGTTGACGATTTTCCGTTCCGAGCGCCGTACCCCGCGAGCGGAGTGCCGGGGGGGGGCACTATTTCCCGTGCGGCCCATCCCGCCTGAAGGCGACCGGGGGTCTGGGAGAGGTGGGCTTCCTGCGCGGCAGAATCGACGTCTGCCAGTGACTTTTTGTAGTACGACGACCGATCATAGTTGGTTGCTGAATAGACCGGCCAAGGTCCGACAAGCACCACAAACAACAGCACAAGCACCAAGACAACGCTACCGCCCCATAACAGGACTTTCTTCAAGAGACGCATGAAAGGAATACTCCAGGTTGGGTGTTGATGAGTGTCAAACGCCTGCGTGATGATATCAGAGGGGAAAACCCCGACGGCCAAGCATTCATCTGTAGGTGCAAGAGTCCGGTACTCGCGATTTCTGTCGATTGGTTCATCTGTTTATTGATCGATCGACGCTTTGAGTACATTATCCGCCGAAGCGGCCACCAATTCAAAGGCGTCGCGAGTTTGCTCCAGTGGAAAGGAGTGGGTCAGAAGGCCACGAATATCCACCTTGCCTGCGGCCACCATTGCTATTGCTGCAGGGAAATTGTGGCAGAAGCGGCGGCACCATTGGAGATTCAGCTCCCGCCGCCGCACCACGCTCACCGGAAGGGGATCCCAGTCCTGCCCGGAAATACCCGTGAGCACGCAGCGGCCTCCGGGCCTGGCGACCCGGCAGGCAATCCCCACGCCACTGGGGGTGTTCGTGCAGTCCAAGGCCACATCCACGCCCCGGCCCCCTGTCGCCGTCCAGATGCGTTCCACGACCTCGCCCGTCGCATCGCCGGAGGCACTGGCGAAGGCTTCGGCCACCCCGTACCGGCTTGCCGCAGCGACCCGGTACGGCAGCAAATCCGCGCCGTATACAATGGAAGCACCGGAATGACTCGCTATCTGCGCGGCCATCAGCCCGATGGAACCCAAGCCGATCACCGCCACGGTGTCGCCGGGGGACAGTCGGGCCAACTCTACGGTGTGCAGCGCAACGGCCACCGGTTCGATGAGCGCGGCCATTGGTGCATCCAGCGAGTCCGGCACGGGAAAACACGCGTCCGCGCGCACGGCCATGTATTCGCAAAGCGCACCCTCGCAACCCGGCCCACCGGGGAAACGCATCGCCAGGCAGACATTATAATGGCCCCGTCGACACGATTCGCACTCGTGGCACGGGGTACCGGGTTCCACCGCCACCCGCCGTCCGAGCAGTGCCGGATTCGCACCCGCACCGACGGACTCCACGATACCCGCGAATTCATGGCCGAGAATAATCGGCTCGGTCAGCACCTGGGAACCGATTCGACCCTCCAAGTAATAGTGGATGTCCGAACCGCAGACGCCAACCGACTCCACCCGGAGCAGCACCTCCCCCGCTGCCGGAACCGGCTTCGGAATTTCCACGACGCGCATATCTCTGGGGCCATGCCACCGGACTGCTTTCATGAACACACTCCCATCCCCCACTCCGCAAGAAACCCGAACCATCCCGGGGCACTGCGGAAAACAGGGGGTATTATGGCTGATTTTGCATGGGCAAAACGAGGGACGGTTCTTGTGTAAATGGATGTCGACGATGCATCGTTGCTCGTAGGTCTTCCCCTGCAGAAACGTTGCTTCCCAGTCCACCACGCATGGTGATATACTGTTTGCAGAGAAAAAACCGGAGTCCAGACCCTATGGAACCAAAGATTAGCCTTGATAAAGCGACCATTCAAGCGTTCTGTGAACGGCATCATATCAGGAAGCTTGCGCTGTTTGGGTCGGTCTTGACCGACCGATTCAGCCCGGAGAGCGATGTCGATGTGCTGGTGGATTTCGATGAGGCGCATATGCCCGGCTTGATTGCGGTCTCCGGCATGGAGGAGGAGTTGTCGGCGCTCATCGGGCGGAAGACCGACTTGCGCACCCCGGGAGATCTGAGTCGCTATTTCCGGGAGGAGGTGGTGCGGACGGCCGTGGTGCAATATGCTGCTTGATACGGATCACGCAAGGATCTGCCACATGATTGAGTCTGCCCGGGAGGCCGGTCAGTACCTCGAGGGCGTCAGTCGTGAGGACTTTCGTGAAAAGCGGCCCGTGTAGCATTGTGTCATCCGATGCATCGAAATCGTAGGTGAGGCCGCTTCGCGGGTAAGCGAAAACCTGCGGATCGCGCACGACGAAATTCAGTGGCGGCACATCGTTGGAATGCGCAACCGGATTATTCACGCCTACTTTGAAATCGAACTGGATCTCGTCTGGAAAACTGTGACGGAGGAATTACCCATCCTCATTCCTCGGCTTGAGGCCATTCGCAAAGAGCTGGAGACCCAAACCCGGTAGTCTCGTATCCCGTGCTTGGCACGCCCCCGCATCCGCAAAGCCGTGCTTTACCGCGATCAAGGGCATTTGCTACAATGCCTGAAGGTTTTGGCATCCCCCTTGGGGAGGGGCTGAAGCCGCAATTCAAGGAAATACATGGCATGGGTATCACCTCGACCCAGATTTCGACAAAAAAACTGGTTCCGCTGTGTCGGCAATTGGCGACCTCGTATGAGGCCGGTATACCCGTTCTTCGTTCTCTTGAAATGGCGAGCACCACCGGTGGGGACAAGACGGTGCGCGAGATGACGCGCACGATGCATACGGCCATTCAGGGGGGAAAGACGCTGGGGCAAGCCGCGCGGGATCAATCGAAGCTGCTGCCGCCTTTCCTTATTGAACTCCTGGAGGCGGGCGAAAAAGGCGGGCGGCTCGATGTCATGCTGCGCGATCTTGCAGACTATTATGAAGATCGGGCGGCCATGCAACGCCAAATCGCCTCCAGCATGGTCTATCCGGCGTTTCAGCTGACCTCCGCATGGTTCTTGGGCACGTTTTCACTGCGGCTGGTTTCTCGAATTGGTGAAGGGGTCTTCGATTTCTCCGCCTATCTGCACGGCTACCTGATTTTTCAAGCGGAGGCCATGGCTGTACTGGCAGGAATTATCGCGGTCTGCATTTTCATGGCGCGCATGGGATGGCTCTCTTACGTTTGGGGCCTGTTCACCACATTTATCTGGCCGTTGAGCAAGGTGACCCAGAAATTCGCCCTGGCGCGTTTTTTCCGGAGCATGTCGCTTCTGATTGAAGCCGGCATGAGCATGAAATCGTGCATTATTAATTCGGCGGCGGTGATGACGAACCCCTATATCCAGAAGGATCTGCTGAAAGCGGTGCCTTTGGTGCAGCAGGGTTCGACCCTTGTGCAAGCCTTTGCGGAATCCCGTTTCCTGACCCCCACAGCCCGCGAGATGATTGTGGTGGGCGAAGAAACCGGCAATCTGGACAAGTCCCTGCTGAAGGTTTCGCAGCTCCACATGGCCGAGGCCAATGAAGCCGTCAAACGTGCGCAAGCTGTGATGAGCGTCCTGACCGTACTCGCGATCGGGGGCGTGATCGGGTATATTGTGATCAAGTTTTATATGACGTACATTAATAAGGCGCTAGAGGGGATATCCTGACCCAGGCGCCCCGTCGAATCGTTAAGGAGAGAGTACCATGGCCTTTGAATTTGAGGAAGAAGTTGTAGAGAAGAAGGATTACACCAAGCTTGTGTGGGCGGGTGTGGCGATACTGTTTCTCGTCATGATCGGGGCAATGCTCCTGTTTTCCAAGACCAAACCCACCCAGTCGCTCGTGGTCGCCAAGCATATCCTAATCGCGTGCGATTTCAAGGATGTGGCCGACCGCACCCGTGCATTGAATCTGGCGAAGGAACTCCGGCAGCGGATTCAGAACGGTGAAAATTTTGCGAAACTGGCGGCTGAGTATTCGGGTGATCCCACCACTGCGAGAAACGGTGGACTGCTCTCCGCCTCGCCCCGTGGCGAATACGACAAACCCTTTGAGGATTATGTGTGGTCCGCACCCGTGGGGCAATTGAGCAATCCGGTGGCGACCAGTTATGGTTATCACCTGATTGAGGTGGTCGACCGGCAGATCCATGAAGTTGAACTCTACGAAAACGACCTTGACCGTCGTGCCACGGAAGAACTACGCAAACAGAATATCGACAGGGCGACCCAGGTTCCAAAGGCAACGGCTCAACCCATAAAGCCCGTACCTGTTACCCCGGCGGCACCCGCTCCAGCACCCATCGCTCCGGTACCAGTGGCACCCGCCGAACAACCGGCGGCCGCTCCAACGCCTTCGGCAACTCCGGCTCCCGCAGAACAACCTGCACCAACGCCTGCGCCTGCCCCGGCAGCAACGCAGTAAGAGCCTCGATTGGCCAGATATGGAGCGTCTTTGGAGGTGCCTACGGTGTTTTTTGGTAGAACTTCTGAAGCGATTGATAGACGCCGCTGAAATTGTCCCAGGCGCGAAACACGAGGCTGAACACGAGCAGGATGAGACTCTCCACCCCGCTCACTTGACCTTGAGAGGCGGGTCGGGGTCGTTGCGAAACCAGTCTGAGGTGCTTCATCCATCGTTCCTTGTGCCTGTGCCGAGGGCTCTATGGTGGAGGGCGGCGCCCAGATGCCGCACCCCGTTTGTAGAACCATTGTAATTGTAGAATGCGTTGGCTGTCCAGTTTCGGCCGGACCGTCCCCGCAAAACCAGGCCACGCCCATGCGCGCGGCCATCGCGGAGCCGAATACGTGGATCCCTATAAGACCCTGACTGACCCACTCTTGTGCGCTTTTCCTGAACTTGCCGCGAGTGACCTATCTTTTACCACCCCCCCAAACCAAGCGTTGGGCGATGTCGCGGTTCCGATGTTTTTGGCAGCGCGCAAACTCAAGTGCGCCCCGCCCGCGCTGGCCGTCCAAGCCGCCGAGCGCGCTCAGTTTGGTCCCGAGGTCGTGTCTGCCTCCCCCGCCGGCCCCTATCTCAACCTCAAACTGGATCGCTCCCGGGTGGGACGCGACATTCTGGAGGCTGTGCTGCGCGAGGGTGACCGTTTCGGTTCGACCAATGTCGGCGCAGGAAAGCGCGTGGTGATTGAGCATACCAGCATCAATCCCAATGCCAGCCCGCACGTGGGTCGCGCGAGAAACGCCATGATCGGCGACAGCCTTACCCGCCTTTTCCGTTTCCAGGGTCACGAGGTCGAGGCGCATTACTATGTGAATGACATGGGACGCCAGATCGGGCTGCTCGTGCTCATTGCGAGCGAACTTGAGGAGCTTTCCTTTGATCAAGTGCTGGACGCCTATGTGAGGGCCAATGACCGGGCAAAAGACGATGAAGCCTTCGCCCAGCGCGGTTATGACCTGCTGCTGAAAATGGAAGAAGGCGACCCCGCCGCGCAGGAACAATTCCGGGCCGTCACCGACTTGTGTCTCAAAGGACAGCTCGCGGTGCTTGCACGGCTGGGTGCCCAGTATGACGTCTTTGACCGGGAATCGAAATATGTCCGCGATCCCCGACTGGATGCGGTATGCGCCGCCTTGCGCGAAAAGGACGCGCTCTTCACCGATGAAGAAGAGCGCCTCGTGGTGGATCTCTCCAAGCTCGGGCATGCCGTGGAGGAAGGCCGCTACTTCGTACTCATGCGCGGCAACGGCAGTTCCATGTACGGCTATCGTGACCTGGCCTATACCATGGACAAAGAAGCGCTGGGTGCAGACATCAACGTCATGGTGCTGGGCGAGGATCACAAAATGTACGCCCAGCAACTAAGCATGATTCTGGAAGCAGCAGGACATGCCGCCCCGGAACCGATCTATTATTCCTATATCATCCTCAAGGATGGAAAGATGTCAACCCGTCAGGGGAAGGTCGTCCTGCTTTCCGATTTCCTGGATCAAGCCTCGGCCTTGGCCGCAGAACGCGTCGCCAGCCAGTGCGCGTCACTCAGCCCGGACGAGCAACTCCTGATCGCTGAACAGGTGGCCGTCTCCGCCATCCGCTTTGCTGTTCTGCGGGTGAACCCCAACAAGAATGTGACCTTCGATATGGAGGCCGCCCTGTCCTTCCAGGGCGACACAGGCCCTTACATCCAGTATTCCTGCGCGCGCATCCGTTCCATTCTGAGGAAGCACGGCGAGAGCGTCCCCGCAATCCCGGGGGAATCGTTCGAAGCAGGTACCGACGCGGAATGGGCGCTGCTGAGCAAGGTCGCGTCCTTTCCCGAAGTCGCGAGTGCAGCCTTTTCGCAGCGGAGCTGCGCTGGTATCGCGGTGTACGCACTCGAGTTGGCCCGCACCTTTACCACCTTCTATCACGATTGTCCTGTCTTGAGTGCGGACACCCCATCACAACGTGTATCACGCCTTCAAATGTGTCAAGCCGTATTGCAGGTATTGAGCAATGCACTCTCCATTCTGGGAATCGAGGCTCCCGAACAGATGTAGGGCTTGAACCGCTTTTCCGCCAAAATCCCCCGGATCTTGCGCAGAAGAACGGATTTTGGCGGACAAAATCTCGGGAAAATCGGTGTTTTGCGCCCATTTCTCCGACAACATCCCACGCATCCCCCTCACCTTGGATGACAAAAATCCATGCCGCGTCCCGCCGAATTCAATTCGCAAGCCTTTGCAAATAAAAGACTTGCAAAACCAATACGTTTACCCCTAATCGCCGTCTAGCACTTTTCCCTTAAAAAATCAAGTATTTAGGCCATCAATTTTTTTATACCCCTATAAATAGGGCTTGACAAAACGATATTTAGACGCTATGTCTTTAGGTACTGCTAGAGACCTGCGGCTCTGGCAACGGCGCATTAGTTGAATCGATTTCAGGTTCTGTGCGGGCGGCGTGGCCTGTTGTAGCGCGGCAAAAGCCGGAACCCAAACGATCGGACATGAACGGAAGAAGAAGGAGGAAGGGAACCATGGCGTTTAAGAAAGCGAAAAATGGCGACAAGGCGTTGACCAAGTCGAAGACCATCGAAATGCTCGCGGAAGAAACTACCCTGACCAAGAAAGACGTCACCAAAGTGCTTGCGGCGCTCACCGAGCTGTCCTACGCGCAAGCGCCTGCGGGTTTCGCGATTCCCGGCATCGGCAAGCTGGTGATCCTGGATCGCAAGAAGCGCGAAGGCCGCAACCCGGCCACCGGCGCGAAGATCGTCATCCCGGCGAAGAAGGTACTCAAGTTCCGTATTGCCAAGCAGGCGAAAGATGCCATCACGCCGCCGAAAAAGTAGTTGAGGCGTCGAGAGATACCACCGGCCCGGTATGCGCAGGCATTCCGGGCCGCGGATTTTTTAGGGGGGCGGCGCATTCCATATATCCGGCACCCGCTATTTGGAGTGCGGGGACGAAGTCACCGCTTTGGCTGTGGGTGGATGATGGGTTTGGGGGATATAGCTGCGGCCGTATCCAGAGCGCCGACTAAGGTCGGCGCATTCCATATAGGTGGTGATGGCGTTAAATCTCTTTGATATAGATGCGGCGGCGTTTGTGCAGGCGGGGATTGAAGTATTTCCATTCCGCCTGAATCCGGGAGTTGTGCTCGAGTTCCGGGTTGGACTCTGAACGCGTGATGCCGTATCGCTTGGCGGTCTTGAACATCTCGTAGGCCATGATGAGGTCGACGCCTTTATTGCGGCAGTTCTTTCGAACACCGGCCAGCACGAGGTCGAGGGTCTTGGAGTGCTTGGCTTCCCAGAGCAGGTGAAGGAAACCAAAGGGGAATAGATAGCCCTTGGTTTTGCGCATGCCCTTGGAAAGGCTTGGCAAGGCAACCATGAAGCCCACCACCACGCCCTGATTATCCAAGACCACCTTCACGAAGTCCTTGTGTAGCACCGGATAGAACTTCTTGAGCAGATAGTCCTTCTGCTTCTCATTCAGGGGGACGTAGTCATCCAATTCCGCATAGGCCTCATCGAACAGGTCAAAGATTTGCCGCGTGTAGCCGTACATTTCTTTTTTCGTGTCGAAATGCACAATCTGGAATCGATTACGAGCCTCGATGCGCTCAATGAGATTGGCCATACGCTCGGGAAACTCGAGTTTTTCCGCGTTTTCCACGCAGTACTCGACAAAATCAAAGTGCTTTCGGAATCCGTTGCGCTCCACGAGAACATTGTAATAAGGATGGTTGTAATAGGTGACAAAGGTCGGCATCTCGTCGAAGCCTTCCACCAGCATGCCCTCTTTATCGAAGGTGGAGAAGCCGTGCGGACCAGTCACCGTTTCCATGCCGCGTTCCCGACCCCATTGCGCCACAGCCTCGAAGAGCGCGGAGGCGACTTCCATGTCGTCAATGGCGTCAAAATGGCAGAAGCGGAGATCCTTAATCTTCGCGCGCTCATTGGCTGCGTGGTTTAGCACGGCTGCAATCCGGCCCACGAGGACGCCATCCCGATAGGCCAAAAAGAGCTTGGCCTCCGCGTTTTCAAAGGAGGGATTGCGTTTGGGGTCGAAAAGCTCGATTTCATCGGACACGATGGCCGGTACATAGTACGGCGAATCGCGGTAGAAATCGATGGGGTATTGGAAGAAGGTCTTGCGCTCTTTTTTGGAGCAGGCCTCGACTATCTGGATGCTCATCTATATTTCCTCTGGCCCCGTGGGGTTCAGTTCAGTCTGGATTATCTTGGCTGGCCGGTAATTTTCCCGTAAGGCCCCGCAGGAACCACATTTGCCATATTGTATACCGCACGGGTGGCAATGATGCAAATGCCCACAACGCGCTTTTTAGGTCATGAATAATAAATCGATGGGGACATCCCGCCATGGTCGGGGGGGGCTAAAGGATTCATTTTCTACCGCCCTACCCATTCAGGTATACTAATGCAGATAACAAAAAAGGATAATCCATGACATTCGAGGAATTCGAACTCGACCCCCGCTGCATCAGCGTGTTGCACGCCAAAGACATTGTTACGCCCACTCCCGTTCAGGAGCAAGTCATTCCCCGGGCCCTGCTGGGCAAGGATCTCATCGTGACCGCGCAGACCGGCACGGGAAAGACCCTGAGCTTTGCCCTGCCCGCCCTGTCCCGTCTGGCGCAGGAAAAACCGCGCGCCAACCGCATGCTGGTGGTGTTGCCAACCCGCGAGCTGTGCATCCAGGTGGAGTCGGTCATACGCGATCTGGCCAAGGCACTCGACCTGCGCAGCGTGGTGGTGTACGGCGGTGCAGGGTTGCATCAGCAAAGCGAACAGCTGCGCAAGGGTTGCGACATCGTGGTGGCGACACCCGGTCGGCTGCTCGACCATCTGAGTCGGCGCAATGTCAACTTTGCGGATCTGGAAATCCTGGTTTTTGACGAGGCCGACCGGATGCTGGATATGGGTTTCCTGCCGGACATTGAGCGTATTCTTGCCAAGTTGCCCAAGGAGCGGAACACGATGATGTTTTCCGCGACCTTCGAGGACGATATTGAGCGTCTGGCCCGTTCGATGGCAAACGAACCGGAGCGCATCGCGATTGGACAAGTCGCCAAGCCGGTAGACATGGTGCGTCAGTTGATTTATCCGGTGCGGGAAGAGGAAAAGATGGAGAAGCTCACCAAGCTCTTCCTCGAACGGGATATCGACAGTGCGATTGTGTTCCTTCATACCAAGGCCCGCACGGATCGTATCGGGCGGATGCTGAAGAAGACCGGGCACAACGCCGCCTTCATCCATGGCGACCTATCGCAGCAGCTTCGCCAGAAAGCCCTTCAGGGATTTCGTGACGGCACTTACGACATCCTTGTTGCCACGGATGTCGCCGCACGCGGTCTGGATATTGACGGTATCAGCCACGTTATCAATTATGACATTCCGCCCACGGCGGACGACTATATCCACCGCATCGGGCGGACGGCACGCGCCAACCGCGAGGGCGATGCCATTACCTTTGTGACGCCAACGGATTACAATGCGCTGGCTGCCATTGAAAAGACCCTGGGCCGCAGTCTGCCGAGAGAAGAATACGAGGGTGCGCCTAGAATTCTCTCGCTCTACGGCGCTCCGGGAGCCAGCCGCTCTCGCGGTCGCAGGCGACGCTAGCACAGCGCACCCCATGCGCCTCCAAGGGACGAAAGGGATCCAAGCACGTGACGGATAAGCAGACTTCCCGGGAATTGGCGGTCTTGCAGGTGCTCCGTGAGCGGGATGCCGCCATGACGAGTGCCGACCTGACGCTTGAGCTGTCAGGGCAGGGGCTTGACATCAGCGAGCGAACCGTTCGCCTCTGTTTGAGCGGCCTCGATGACAAGGGGTTCACCAAGAACCTCGGGAAGCGGGGGCGCATCATCACAAAAGAGGGCATCGCCGAAATCTACTCGCAGCGCACCCTTCAACGCATGGGCTTCCTTTCCGCCAAAATCGATCAGATGACGTACCGCATGAGTTTCGACCTTGCGCTGCGCACGGGCACCGTGGTGGTGAACACGTCGCTGCTGGAGCGGCGTCAGTTGGTGCAGTTCCTCGGCGAGGTCTGCAAGGTGTTTGAAAAACGACTCGCCATGGGCTACCTGTGCGGGCTTTTGGCGCCCGGCGAGCGGATGGGGGATATTCTTGTCCCGGAAGGCATGGTCGGCTTTTGCACCGTGTGTTCCATCACGCTCAATGGCGTTCTGCTGAAGCACGGCATTCCTTGCCGCTCGCGTTTTGGCGGCCTAATGGAGTTGCAAAACCTCAAGCCGCAGCGATTCCTTGAACTGATCGACTACGATGGCACCACGATTGACCCGCTTGAAATCTTCATTCGCAGCGGGATGACTAATTATCTGGGTGCGATTTCCACTGGGGCGGGCCGCGTGGGTGCGAGCTTTCGTGAATTACCCTCTGACAGCCGGGATCTGGCGATGGAGTTGGGTCGCAAGCTGGACGCGGTGGGCCTGGGTGGCTTTGTTGAGATCGGATCGCCCGGCCAACCCCTGTTTGGCATCCCGGTTAGCGAGGGGCGGTGCGGTGCGGTGATCATTGGCGGTCTTAATCCCATGGCTGTTTTTGAGGAGATGGGCGTCAGTCTGTTTTCCCGCGCCCTCTCGGGCCTACTGGAGTTTCAGCGCCTGTTTCGCTATGAGGAGCTTGCCCAGCGGGTGCGTTCCCTTTAAGAAGACGGATTGCGGTTTGGCGGGAATAGGGGATATCCTGTCAACGTTTGCAGTCATAAAGAGCCTCGAATAAAGAAAGGGCGTCCATGCTTTTCCATCGTTCCCCCGAAAACGCGCCAGCGACCTCCGCCGCAGCGGCAGGTCGGCCGTGGCGCTTGCGGATGGCCTTCGCCATCCTCCTCGGAGCCAGCACATTGGGTGCAGGCGGATGCGCCAGTATCGGCGGTGGTCAATCCGCCGTATTCCGGGCCAAGGACAGCATCTCCCCCGCGCTGGTGCACATCCGTCCCGTAAAAGAAGTTTTCTCCCAAGGTCAGCGACGCGAGCTGGTGGTTCTGGGAAGCGGTTTCATTGTCACGGCGGACGGTTACGTCCTCACCAACGAGCATGTGGCGGGCGAAAACGACCGGGTGTATTGCGTGCTGAGCGACAAGACAGAGGTGGAGGCCAAGGTGGTCGGCACAGATCCGTACACGGACATCGCGGTGTTGAAACTGGATGCGGATCGCCCCTTCCAGCATGTGCGAATCGGTGACTCGGACAAGATTCAGGCGGGACAGTATGTGCTGGCGCTTGGCAGTCCGCACGGGCTGGCGCGATCTGTTTCCATGGGTATCATCAGCGTGACCGACCGTCATCTGGTCGGTGATGGATTCATGGGCGCACCCTACAACAACTGGATTCAAACGGACGCCGCCATCAATCCGGGCAATAGCGGCGGCCCTCTGGTAAATCTGCGTGGCGAAGTGATCGGAGTGAATTCCCGCAAACTGTCCGGCGCGGAGAATCTGGGCTTTGCGATTCCGATCAATATCGCCAGCGAGGTCATGCGGGCCATCATCAAGGAAGGTCGCGTGCGACGAAGCTGGATAGGCGTGAATCTGCAGGAGATGCTGGCCAAGACGAAGGATCCCGCGCAAAAAGGTGTGCTGATTGCTGATATCGACCCGATGTCCCCCGCTCAGGAAGCAGGTGTGCAGACGGGCGATATTCTGCTGGCCATCAACGGGACACCGGTCCATGCCCGGTTTGAGGAAGACCTGCCAGCGGTGCAGAAACTCATTGCGGATCTGCCAATCGACAGCGAAGCCACGCTGAGTGTGCAGCGGGGCAAGGACGCCATCGAACTAAAGGTAAAGACCCTTGAGAAGAGCGCGCTGAAGGGCAAGGAAGTCGCGTTCTCTGAATGGGGCTTCACGGTGGCAGAGATTACGCCCGCCGTAGGGCGCGGCCTCGGGTTAAAGGCACGCCAAGGTGCGCTTATCACGGGCGTGCAGGTCGGCGGCATCGCGGGAAGCGCCGGGCTCGCTCAAGGCGATGTCATCCTCTCGGTCGACGAGAAGGCGGTTGAGGATCTCGCCCATTTCCAGGGCTTGTATACTGAACGTCTGCAATCCAAACAGCCGCTGACCCTGTTCTTTATCAAACGCGGCGCAATCACCCGGTATGTCATGGTGAAACAGGAGCAGACGGCTCAAGGAGGAGAGCGGCATGAACCGTAGTTTTTCGCGCGCAGCCACACGCATTGTGGGTCTGTCGACCGTTTGCATGGCCTTTGCAGCCCTGGGCGGCGCGGCACCCGAATTTACGCAGCAGTCCTTGGCGGCCGTTCATGCGCAAGTCGCTCCGGCCATCGTGCTCGTCGAGTACTCGGTCGAAGTCACCAATGACAACGACGGGGAGAGCTCCAAGCGCGATTCCAACGCCCCGGGCATCATCGTCGCCCCCTCCGGGCTCATCATGACGCACGGACATCTCCTGCGCCAGAATTCACGACCCTTCAACATCAACGTGACCGTGGGCACGGGCTCGGACAAGAAGAAGTATGAGGCGACGCTGCTGGACAAACCCAGCGACATCAATGTAGCCTTTCTGCGCCTCAAATCCGATACGCCGCTGCAACTGCCCACCATTCGCTTTTCCACCCAGGACAATCTCTCCCTCGGTTCGCCCGTGGCGGTGATCGGGATGCTCGGCGAGACCTTTGATTACGCGCGTTCCATTCAGGAGGCGCGTGTCGGGGCCGTGCTCGACAAGCCGAGGCGGACCTATTGCTTGGACCAGGTTGTCCGCTTCGGTTATGTGGGCGGTCCGGTGGTCGATAGCGACGGCAAAGTTATTGGCGTGGTCGGCTATGACCTCAGCCGCGAAGAAGGCGGCGAAT
>CAIZGN010000640.1 GCA_903932505.1 Candidatus Hydrogenedentota bacterium | reverse complement strand
GGCGTTACCGATGCGGCTTTGGGCCCGTTGCAGAAACTGGGTGAAATGGAACGGATTGATTTGTTGGGGACGCTGACCAGTGATGCCTTGGTGACACAGTTGTCGCAGGCGATTCCAGGTGTGCAGGTCAATCGCGACCGCATTCACTTTGATGAAAGTGAGCTTGCGCTTCTGTCCGAAAAAATCAAGGCCCAAGCGCGGAGCAAGGAAGGTTTGACACGTCCGCGTCTGGCTGAATTGACCGATATTCCGACGCTTGCCAATGCCACGCCGGAAGACCGGCGCCGGGTGGCCAAGATGGTGTTGTCCGCGATGGCCAATTCGGACACGGGGATTACGCAGGATGCACTGGCAATGGCGGCTGGTGTGGACAACTTGCGCGATGCTCCTCCGGAAACCGTCAAAGAAATCCGTAAACTGGCCTTGTCCGCCATGGCTGATTCAGAGACCGGATTGACTTTGGATCGGGCTGCGACTGTCGCGGGTGTTGAACGCATCGAAGACCTGCCCGAGGGTGAGCGGCAGCAGTTCCGCGAGCTGGTCTTGTCCGCGATGGCGGAATCCGAGCGGGGTGTGACACCAACCGGTCTCGCTACTGCTGCGGGTGCGGAATCCATAGGCGCTGTTCCCGAGGCAGAACTCGGGAAGGTACGCGTGCTCGCGCTGTCCGCCATGGCGCAGTCTGAAACGGGGATTACCACCAAGAGTATTGCCGCGACTTTTGGCGTGGAGAAACTGGAGGATGTGCCGGTGGCTGAGCGGGAATCGCTTCGTGATGCGGTGCTTTCCAACATGGCCAAGTCGGAAATCCCAATCACCCCCAAAGCTCTGACCGGGTGGGAGGGGAGCGACACGCTGGAGGGCTTGCCCGCCGAGCAGTTGAATCGGGTGGAAACGGCGGCGCTGTCCGCGATGGCAGAATCGGGGACGGGGATAACCTCGGCGAAGGTTGCCGCGCTGGCCGGTGCTGAGCGCTATGCCGAGGTTGATGGGAATCATCTCAAGACGTTGAAGAAGTCTGCTCTTTCGGCGATGGCCGATTCGGCGACCGGTATGAGTACGGCGAAGATGGCTGAGATTGGCGGGGTGGCCTCGTTGAGCGACTTGTCGCCGGAGGGTCGGACTGAATTGCGGGAAATGACACTTTCGGCGATGGCGGATTCTGAAGGTGGGCTGAAGCCCACGAGTATCGCCATGGTTGCGGGCGTCGAAAAGTTTGAAGACATTGCCCAACGTGACCTTCCAGAACTCCAGAAACTGGCCTTGTCCGCGATGGCGGAGTCCGATAGCGGTATCACTGCGAAGGGCGTGAGAGCGATCACCAATACCGAGCGACTGGACGAACTTCCCGCGAACGTGCAAGAGCGTTTGAGGACGGACGCACTGTCGGCCATGGCCGACTCGGATATCGGCATGACCGCAAACGGCCTCGCAGCTGCGGCCGGGGTAGAGACCTTCCAGGAAATCCCGAACGAAGTCCTGCCCGAGCTACAGACGCAGGCCTTGTCCATCCTAGCCTCGCAGGGCAGTGGTGTCACCACGGCGAGCATTGCTGCGGTGAACGGTGTACGCCGTTTTGATGAGGTTACGCCTGTAAAGGTGGAGCAATTGCGGGACAGCGTGTTCTCCTCACTCGTGCGTACACGCACTTCGATCACCCCCAAGGCCCTTACGGGTTGGGAGGGGGTGGATGAGTACGCCCAAATTCCACCTGAACGCCTTCAGCGTGTCGAGCATGCGGCGCTTTCCATGATTGTGCAGGCGGGAACCACAATAAGCGCAGAGGTGCTGTCGCAACTGGGTGGCGCGCAGCAGGCGTCAGAGATTGCTCCTCAGCGGCTTGAACAGTTGCGCGAGGAGGCGTTTTCTGCGTTGGGTCAATCGAGTGCGGCCGTTTCTCCTGTGGCTATTGCGCAGATGGGCGGTACCAAGGCTTCGGTGGATTTACCCGAAAGCGAGCGCTACGCGCTTGAATTGGCCGCTCTGACGGCCTTTGCCAAGACCGACACGGGAATTACGGATGAGAGTTTGAGCCGGATTGCGGGTGTGAGCGCATACAGTACGCTGGATGACGCCACGCGCCTGCGCCTGCGGACGATGGTGCTGACCGCCCTTGCGCGTGCGGATTTACCCCTGTCGCCGGGTCGTGTTCAGACGGCACTGGCTGGCGCGGCTATAGAAGAAGCCGCGCTCGGCGATACTGATATCACCGATGAGGAATTGGCTTTCCTTCCGTCCCTACGCAGCATACGCACCGTGGACTTGTCCCGTTGTTCCCGCTTAACCGACGGGGCATTGGCCTACCTGCAGAATGTGCCCCTGCGAAGACTTGTGCTGTCCGGGACACCGATCACCGATGCCGGATTGACGCAATTGCGTGGTCTTAGTTCCTTGCGGGAACTGGATTTGAGTTCGACGGGGATCACCGACAGCGGACTCACGATACTGGCCACCCTGCCATTGCTGACGACGCTCAACTTGGAAGGCACGGCAGTTTCCGATGAAGGCTTGTTCCAGTTGAGTCGTTTGACGGCGCTGGAAACGCTCGGTACGCTCAATTGCCCGAATATCACGGAGCCGGGACGTGTCCGCTTTGCCGCGATGGCTTCTCGGGCCAAGATTAGCGCAAAGACCCGATCGGAGACCATTCAATCCTTGCCACGCGGGGATTGGTTCGGGCGTTTTGCCTTTGCATCGCTGGCTTTTTCCACGAACCTCATCGTGCTGTATATTTCGTTTTTGCCCTTGCTGATTCGCGTATCGGCGGGGCAGCGGATGGTGGCGGCGGTCGATTTCGGGTGGCGCTGGACGGCAGTCCGAACGCGCGAGTATTTCTATTTCGTGCGATGGTGGATACTGGCGGCGGTTGTCCTATTGATGGCGTTTCTGTTCTTCCGCACACTCACTTTTGGGTACGATGAACTTATGCGGAGTATTGGGGTGGGCTGAGGAAACTACCACCGGGACGGGTCGAGCCAGAAGAATGATATTGTGCCGATGAAGGTGAGGATGGAAAGGGCGAAGCCGATCAGGCACAGGGGCCATTGTTTCCTGTGTTTTT
>CAIZGN010000639.1 GCA_903932505.1 Candidatus Hydrogenedentota bacterium | reverse complement strand
CGCGATGGACGACATGCCGGTGGCGCAGCTGTATCGCGAGGTGATGGATCAGTTTGCGAAGGGAATCAACCTGATGATTCCGCATGCCGTGTGGTATGACGAAAAACATATCACCTTCCAGCCGGAGCTTTCGCACCGCACGGAACCCTATGCCTCGGCCCTGCCAGCGTACAACACGTTTGTCGGGCGTTTGCAGCGGATATTGCAGCAGGGAGCGCATGTGGCGGAGGTCGGGGTGCTTTATCCCATCGCCACGTTGCAAGCTGGATATCATTTTGGCGTGGGCAAGCCGTATACCGGCGGCATTATTCCAGCCGAGGCGGACTACATGGACGTGGGTGAACGCCTGTCGACGGGGGTTCGGTGTGATTTTACCTTTGTGCATCCGGAAACTGTGGTGAACAAATGCACGGTTCAGGGTCGACAACTCGTGATGGACAATTCGAGAAACACCGAGTCCTACACGGTGTTCTTGATGCCGGGTGCCACCACCATCGAGTGGGCCGCGCTGCAGAAGTTGAAACAATTCCATGAAGCGGGCGGGCCCTTGATTGCCACGACGCGCCTGCCGCATCAATCGGCGGAGCTAGGGAAAAACGAGGAGGTTTGTGCGGCCATTCAGGCGATGTTTGGCGTGGACCCGCGAACCTTTGACAATGCCCATGACTTGGGTCAGGTGAATGGAGCGGGAGGAACCGCGCTGTTCCTGGCCAATCCTTCGGAATCCGCACTGGACGCTGCCTTGACCACGGCGCTGCCCGAACGGGACGTGACGTTCGAATCGGTACCCGCGTTGTCCGGTGGTCACTTAAGTTATATACACAAACGCCTTGATGGAAGCGATGTGTATTTTATTGGCAATTCCAGCGACACTCCCTTGGAATTGGTTGTGCGGTTTCATGCGACGGGTGCGTGGGAAGAATGGGATCCGCACACGGGCGACATCAAGCCTGCGCAGACCGTTATGGTGGACACAGGGGGTTGCACGCGCCTGCGCGTGACCTTGCCACCGGTTCAAGCACGATTTTTCATATGCGGGCCACGGCCGGGCATCGCTGCAGTGCAGTCTGACACCCAGGGAAAGGATCGCGACCATGAAACGACGTGATTTCTTGAAGAATATTGGTGCTGCATCGATTTTGTCTACGAGCGGTGGCCGCGCGGCTTGGGCAGATGCGGATCTTGATATGATCCCGAAGCTTTTCAAGTCGAGCGATCCGGCGATCATGGCCCTGCTTGAAAAGGTGTACAGTGAGTGTGTGCTGGGCAAGGTGTTTCCGGCGGAAGCACCGATGGAGCACAACTGGATTGCGCCGGGCGGGGGATATCGCGGGCAGTGGATATGGGACACGATGTTTGTCGTTGACCTGTTGAGCATTCTTCCCGGCAAAGAGCAGGTCATCCGTGACGTGTTTCAGAACTACTGGGATTTTCAGCCGCGCTGGAATGCCAAGACCCCGGAGTATGCGCACGACATGATCCCGTGCATGATCGTGCCGGGGAAAAATGACTGGGATAAGTTCCCTGCCTATTCGCAAATCCCCATCCTCGCGTGGGGTCTCGAACGTGTTTACCGGCGCAATGGCGACAAACTGCTCATCCAGCAGGCACTGGAGCCGCTTGAACGGTTTCATGACTGGTACTGGCGGGAAAGGGATGTGACGAACATCGGGCTGGTGGCGGTCGGTTCTTACAGCGGGGATATCCAGCATGCGCGTTTTGAGACCTTCGACTTCGAGTGCAATCTCGACGAGCTCAAACTGACGCCGCACCCCACGCGTGGAGGGGCGAACGAGGGTGCGTGGTATGGCGACATTTGCGCGGCGGGCAACACCGCGTATTTGCTCATCGGCGAACGGAGCCTCGTGACACTCGCAGAGATTGCGGGCGACAAGGCGATGGCGGCCCGGCGCATGGTGCGGATTGAAAAAGCGGTTGAGGCCATGCGCACGCACATGTGGGACGAAGCGGCGGGGACATTCCTCTCCGTAAAACGCGACACTCTGGAAAAAGTGCCAGTGGCCACGATTGGCAGTTGGATGGGCCTCCCCGCAGGTGCGGCAACTCCCGCAATGGCCGGGCGCATGGCCGAGGTGCTCGCAGGGCCCAATTGGCAGACGCCGCTGCCGGTCTGCACGGTGGATCGCAGCGACAAACGCTGGAAGTCGGACGGGTTCTGGCGAGGGGATGTGTGGCCCGCTACCAACTATCAGATCGCCAGTGGACTCTCGGCTTATGGGCACAAGAAACTGGCGGCGGTGATCGCGGACAAAACGGTTGCGAATGCCATTGCCAATGGTATTAGCGAACGCTATGACGCGATATCCGGGAAGAAACTGGGGGTCGAATATCTCGGCATGACCTGCACCACCATCACGCTGATGCTCGATGGACTGTGCAAGGAGCACCGCTTGAAGCTAAAAAAGGGACGGTGAGACCGGGGAGGCGAGCGGTCTGTTTTCAACGGCTAGGCCACTGAGCGACGGGGCAAGATTTCTCACTGCGTTCGAAATGACGTTGAGAGGGGATGACGATTGTTTTGGCGGCCGAGGACGTCCGCCCACCCGGGTGGCATTTTTGCGAATGTCTTTTGAAACTGCGAAGATAGCGCGGGATTTGTTCTTACTCAAGGAGTGCCATTATGCCCATCGAAATGAACCGCCGCGAGGCTATTGCCCTTGGCGTTGCTTCCATGACTGCTATCGCTTTGCCGGGACGGGCGCAAACGGTCGCCTTGGCTCCGCTGGTGCAGGCACATGCGGAAAGAGTGACGCAGGTCATGGGCACGCAGGTCACGGATCCGGCGAGCCGCTGGTGTGGCGGGATTCCGGACATGTGGGAGATTCATCATGGCCATGCCGCGGCCGGATTCCTTCGCGACGGGGCCGCTGCATATTTCCACGCCGATTCGCCGCTGCACGCAAACCAGGCACTCTTCGACCGATTGAAACTGGCGGCGGGTTTTCTCTTGCGCGTTCAGAACGAGGATGGCAATATCGACCTGCTTTCGACGAATTTCAATTCGCCCCCTGACACCGCTTTTGCGGTGCATCACGTTGCCGCCGTAGCGAAAATCGCGCAGGAATACAAGGACAATGCGGTCTTGTCCTTGTTGAAGGACTTTCTGCTGCGTGCAGGGAAGGGTTTGAGCAAGGGCGGCATCCACACCCCCAATCATCGCTGGGTGGTGTGCGCGGCGCTTGCGCAAATCAACGATCTGTTTCCGAATCCGGCCTATGTGGAGCGGATTGATCAGTGGCTCGGAGAGGGAATCGATCTGGATGATGAGGGTCAGTACACAGAACGCAGCACAGCGGGTTACAACACGGTGGTGAACACCGCGCTTGTGGTTACTGCGCACAAATTGAATCGCCCGGCGCTGCTTGACCCGGTTCGCAAGAATCTCGACGCGATGGCGTACCTGCTGCATCCCAATGGCGAGGTAGTGACGGAAATATCACGACGGCAGGATTTGAACACGCGCGGACGGATGGACGGGTATTGGTTTGTGCTTCGCTACCTCGCCCTGCGCGATCAGAACGGCTTGTATGCGGCGATGCTGAAACCGCTGGAACCGGGCAGCATTGAGCTGCCCCGCATGATGGAATATCCGGAACTGGAGAAGGCGCTTCCCGCAGAGACCCCTCTGCCGGAGGATTATGAGCGCGAGTATCCGCTGGCGGGTATCACGCGGATTCGACGCGGAAAGACAAGCGTCACGCTGATGCACAAGGAGAACAACCGCTGGGTGGCATTACGACGGGGTGAGGCTGCTATCAACGCGGTTCGCTTCGCCAGCGCGTTTTTCGGGAAGGGGCAGTTCACTCCGACGTTCTACGAGAAGCGGGACGATGGCTACTACTTCCGTCAGGAGTTGCAGGGCCGCTATCTGCAACCGCTCTCGGACGCAAGTCTGCTGCCGGTAAGACCGGACACTTGGCCGGAGCTAGTGGGCAAGCGCAGGATGAGCGAGGTCTGCGCCCTGGTCTACGAAGGGCGTATCCGCGAGGTTGGGCAGGGCTTTGAGGTTTACATCCACGCCCACGGCACGCCTCATGTTCCGCTGGCGGTGGAAATCAATCTGCGCGAAGGGGGACAACTCACGGGTGCCACTGCATCGCCGCATTCGGGCGAGGTGTTTCTGTTGAAGGAGGGCTTCGCCGAGTATCGCATGGGTTCGGAGGGGATGCGCTTTGGTCCGGGAATCGGCGAACATGCGTGGGTGGAATTGCGCGGCGCACAGCCCAAACTGCCCGGCCCGAGCGTCTACCTGACCGGATACACCCCGTTTGAGCACACGCTGCGGTTTGAGATGCTATAAGCCGGAAACAGTCGCTATTCCCGAAGATCCCCAACGACCTCGTAGCGGTGTCCAGCGATTGCATTGAGGATGGTTGCGCCGTCCGGGCTCTTATCGACCCGCAGCGGAAATCCATTGTCCTTGATAGACGAAATGTTCTGCCCCGTCGGTGGAAAGAGCCGCATTGATCCAGTCACGGACGGATGCAGTACGGCGATGGCCATGCGCCCATCGCGCCAAGCGAGTTCCACCTCGACGCCGCCCCTTGCTCGCAAGCCATGCACCTCGCCTGCGGGCCATGCCTTGGGCAATGCGGGCAGCAGGTCCAACTCGCCCGCGCGGCTTCGTAACAACATCTCCGCCAGACCGGCGCTCACCCCTTGAATGCCTTGATTGCCTTCCATGGAAGGCACACGGTCACTGTCATCCTCTTGCGGATGAATGCTGATGTCTGTCAACATTTTTGTCAGCACGGCATGGGCACGCTCCGCATCACGCAAACGCGCCCGTAGATTAATCTTCCACGCGCCGGACCAGCCCCGGTTTTCGTCACCGCGCCGGTCGAGGGTTGTGCGTACCGCTTGGGCGAGATCGGGGTGTTCCCGAAGACGAATCTGGTCACTCGGATAGAAGGCATAGAGGGGGGACAGATGCCGGTGCGTGACTTCGTTCTCGTCGTAGTCCTCAAGCCACTCCATGATTTGTCCGTGCTTCCCGATGCGAATCGGAGGCAGTTTCTCCGCCGCCTTCTCCAGTTTTTTCGTGAACTTCTGGTCCACCCCGAGGGTCTTCGCCGCCTCCGTGCAGTGTGCGAAAAGGTCGCGGATGAGTTCGGCAT
>CAIZGN010000638.1 GCA_903932505.1 Candidatus Hydrogenedentota bacterium | reverse complement strand
TCGGCACCCCGGACATCCTGTTCAAGGACCAAAAAGATCCAGGTTATCGGGATATTCTCAGCATGTGCGAAGCGGGAAAACGCCGGCTCGAAGCCATCAAGCGATTCGATATGCCCGGTTTCCGCCCGCCCGCGCCCTATCTCCGGGAAATGGTGCGCTACCGTGTCCTGCCTGAGATCCCGGCGGACAACACACCTGTGGACACCTATCAGTGCGACCAGAGCTACTGGCGTTCCTTTGAATCGGAGAATATCCTGAAACACGAAGCCTATACCGTCCCTAAATGATGGGATTTCAAGAACCTGAGCGCCAAGACCGTTGACAGTCTTCCGGAGGTGTCTGTATACTCCGGTTGGTTGTTTAATGGAGGCCGTTTGCGAATTCGGCTAAGTCTGCCCCTGCTGCGCTGCCCAACCGTAGGAACCCAGTTTTCATGCCAAATGCCCGACATTCCTCCCTGCCGGAAGCCAACGGGGACCGTCGGTTTTATTCGGTGAACTGGCATGAGCCCCTTGTCCTGACACCAGTCACCCTGCATGTCTTCTTTCTGGTTTATCTGGTAAATTGTATTGTGTTTTACCAAGACCGCATCATTCTGGATGTGGTTTATCAATTGAATGAAGGGCTGTTGGCTAAAGGGTCGTTTTGGATCAGTTTGGGGCGTCCGTTCATTCAAGTTCCGCCTCAAATCTTGCCCTGGCTTGTGGTGCAATTGGGCCTTTCGTTGAAAGCCGTGGCACTGGCGTATTCTGTCGGCTTTTGCCTTTTTCACTACGCGATGACGCTTGCCTTGTATTACGGGTTTCGACGCCGGGATCTTGCAACGTTGTTCGTGTTTATCATTCTCCTCTATCTGGTCCATAACAACTTCTACATGAATGCGGACGGCACGCACATCATCCCGTGGGCCTTGTGCATGCTCGCGGTGTTGCAGCATCCGATCCAAAGCAGGGCTGGCCACATCGGGGTGGTGCTGGGCACGGCACTCTTCGGTCTTATCACCGCATCCTCTCATCCATTTGCGATTCCGCTGACTCTCGCGCTGGCCGGTTACGCTTTTTTCGCGAGTGACCAGCGCAGGCAACTGATTTCCCCATTGGCCGCCATGGTCACTGCACTGGTGATTTATTACCTCTGGAAAAAGGCGAGCATGGGCGAATATGAACGCGTCCGGATGAATATGGTGAGCTTGAGCATGCTGATTAAGTCGGGCCCAAGTTTTGTCCGATATTTCATGTTCGGTCACGCCTTTGCCCTTGTAGGGATGGTGCTCTTGGCGGGAATGGGTTTTTTCTGCGCAAGCTATCGGGGCAGGTATTGGTTTTCCGCCCTGTGCATGGTGGGTTACGCCGCCGTCATTGCGTCCTATTCGCCGCCCTTCAACCCCTTCTACTACTGGCATTGCCTCATGCCCGTCTACGCCATCATGGCGGTTTCTTTTTTCGATTCACACAGCGGGACACGCACCACCCGGCTGTTTTCTCGTCTGTTTTTCGTTGCGGCGATGCTCTGGGCCGTCATCGGAACGTTGTCCGATGTGACTGAGCTTCGTTTTCGAAGTGATTTTCAAACCAACTTGGTCAATGCCCTGTCCCATGAACCCGACGGAAAATACATCATCGAGGATGGGCAACTCTCCCGAGACTCGCTGTATTCATTTGGGCTGGGCGCTTTGCTCGAGGAAACCAGCACGCGTTCCGCGTTGGATGACCGCACCGCATTTCCCCTTCTGATTTCGCGATCCGCATTTGATTCTGAACATTGGGCGTTCTCCCCCGAAAGTGCCGCCACGCACTCTGCGTATTTGCCGTGGATTCCCCTGAAAAAGGAAACATTCACCCCCGCAATCGTACCCGCGCCTCGCTCACAAATCGCAAAGCAGGCCCGGCAACTCTCACTGACGTATCCGGAGGAACCCACCGGCCGACGTTTCGTGGACGGCTGGCTGGTTAATTACATGCGTCCGCTCCGACTGGTATACACCATCCCGGTGTCCCTCACGAACTTGGGCACCGCGCCCTTTCCCGCCCGTGACACCGAGAATATCCCGGTCATGTTTGGCTACTACTGGTATCGCGATGGAAAAATCCTCTACGAAAACCTTGTGGCGGAATACCTGCCGCTCAACGTTCAGACTTCCTTTCAGCACACGCTGGATATCCGTCGCGATAATATCCCCTCCGATGCATGCCTAGGGATTGACTTGTTTATTTATGGCCGCCCGCTAATCCATCCGAAAGCCTACGATGCTTTGCGTCCCTACAAATAATATCGGGTGGGTGGGGCGCCCACGGCCGCCGTTCCTGCTTGAACAATAGGGTCTTATTCATTATAGTAGCCCCTTCGAGTGTCCTTCATTCCCCTGAAATCGCGACATTTTTCTACTGCAAAGTCAAGGATTCTAAAGCTGCTTACGTCCAAACATGTAGAACTGCACAAGAAAATCGGGATGTTCTTGTGTCTTATTTTCCTCCTCTGCGGCATCGGCGCCGGGGTGAAGTACCTGCGTGCCTACAGCGGTCCGACCATTCTGGTCACAAGTGTGAACTTCAACAATCCGGAGGATGCGAATTCCGACCCGTGGGCCCTTTTTGACAACGCGCCTACGACTTGGAGTGTTGGAACGAATCCGGGTTGGTTTCCCAATCTCCTGCCCGGGAGCATTGTGGCCGCTTTTCAGGATGAAGTGCCCATTGACCGTGTAGGCTTGCTCGTTCCAAGTGCTGATGCGCGCCCGTATCACGGATGCAACATGGAGGTGTATTCGCAGGGCGAGTGGAAGCCCCTGCCGTTGACGCCGGCGAAAACCAGGCGATTTTCCGCTTCGGTCGATGCCGTATGGTACACGCTTCCTTCTGTTTTTCCCGCGCAGGGTGTCCGTGTCTCCTTTACCCAGCCCAGTCGCCCCGTGTACGAGGTGCTCCTGCTCAAAGACGGCGTACCCTACACTTGGATCTCACCGGGATTCACCCGGCCTTGGGACGCGGTCCGGCGCACCTATGCGTGGAATTTCCTCTTCGGCCTGCTTTTCGTCGCCTGCCTGATCGGTTGGGGCCAGATGCTCCGTCGACTTCTGGTGAAGTCTTCCAGTGCCGATGGGGGGGGGGCTGAATTGGATTGGGGCCTGCAAGCAGGCTGGGGTTTTGCCTTCCTGACCCTGTTTGGCGGGGTGTTGTGCCTTACCCGCACCGCATCCGTGTATACGCTGGGTCTGTTGCTTATAGCGGGGTGGTTGTTCGGGCTTCGGGAGCTGCGGTGCGGAATGGCG